>NZ_JBGUAX010000001.1:0-300000 GCF_041821065.1 Egicoccus sp. AB-alg2
GACGTTGAGGCCGCCCACCGGGCGGCCTCAACGCATTCCCCGCCCTCCGCGACCCGCCGCACCCGCCAGCCAGGCGACGCGCCCCCGTCCGGCGCGGGCGGCTCGGGCGGCTCGGGCAACCCACGATCGACACCGGGCGTCCGTTCGCACGTCGTGGTCGTCTAGCGTGCCCGGGCGCACGTACCGTGCCTCGCCAACTGCTTCGCACCCACAGGAGGACGCGTCCGTGCCCGAGGGCCAGTCATCCGAGCGTCGCAACCGCGGCGGCGGTCAGCAGCGCCGCGGGCGCGAGACGCCGCAACGTGACCGTCGGCGCGACTCTCGCGGCGGCGAGGCCGAGACCGGCCGCTCGCTCGGCGCACCCACCGGGGCCCGCGCCCCGATCGGGCTCGATCGCGCCCGCTCGCGCGCCGGCGCGCCACCGCGTCCCGGGCGCGAAGCGGCTGCGCCGCCGCGGCCCGAGCTGCCCGAGGACGAGGAGCCGCAACTGCCCAAGGGCGTGCGGCGCGAGATCGACCGCGTCATCGGCAAGAACCGGCGGGGTCGCGAGATCGCCCTCGCGCTCAGCATCGGGGCCGCGGCCATCGAAGAGGAACGTCTCGACGTCGCGCTCCCGATGCTCGCCTGGGCCAAGCACGAGGCGCCGCGCATCGCGGCCGTCCGCGAGGCCTACGGCGTCGCGCTGTACCTCGAAGAGCAGTACCCCGCAGCGCTCAGCGAACTGCAGGCCTACAAGCGCATCACGGGCAAGGTCGACCAGAACCATCTGATCGCCGACTGCCTCCGGGCGCTCGAGCGCGGGGTCGACCGCGTCGTCGACGCGGCCGCGGCCCTCGCCAACGCCGACGACGCCCCCGAGGACCGCCGCGCGGAAGCCGCCATCGTGTGGGCCTCGGCGCTCGCCGACAGCGGGGACGTCGGCGCCGGGCGCGCCGTGCTGCGCAAGTACCTCGCCCGCATCGGTGCCGGCAGGGCCGAGCACGTGCTGCGCGTGCGCTACGTCGCGGCCGAGCTCGCCGAACGCGACGGCGACGCGGCCGAGGCGCGCGAGCAGTTCCTCACGATCCGGGCGGCCGACCCGGACTTCCTCGACGTCGACGAGCGGTTGGCCAGCCTGGACGGGTGAGCGGACCCGTCAGCCGACGTCCGTCAGCGTGCCCTCGTCGCGGCGCTGGAAGTAGCGCACGAGACCGGCGGCGTTGGACGTGTAGCCGGAGAGCAGCTCGATCCGGTCCTCGGCGTGAGGGTCGTCGGCGACCTGCGTGAAGTCGAGCTCGCTGGCGAAGCGGTGCTGCAGCGTCTCGGCGACGTGGTCGAGCTCCGTCCCGGTCGGACCGCCGGCGATGGCGTGGCGGTAGGCCGACTCGGCGGTCGCCGCCCACAGCCGTAACCGGTCCTCGGCCTCGGCCAGGGCCGCGTCGGGCGGGTCGACCGGGCCGTAGTGCGCCAGGTAGACCCGCGACGGCTCGCGCTCCCGGTAGCGCGCCAACGAGCGCAGCGCCGCCTCGAGGTGGAAGTCCGCCGGCGGGGTCGCCGGCCGGATGTGGGTCATGCCCGGCAGCTTCACCCCGACCGAGTCGCCGGAGAAGATCGCGCCGGTCCCCGAGTCGTGGACGCCGACGTGGTGCTTCGCGTGTCCCGGGGTGTACAGCAACTCCAGTTCGCGCCCGCCGCCGAGGTCCAGGCGGTCACCGTCGTCGACGCCGAGGAGCCGGTCGCGCTCGATCGGCGTGCAGTCGCCGTAGACCTCGTCGTACAGCGCGCCGTAGACCCGCCGGGAGGAGACGTTGAGCCGCGCGGGCTCGTGCAGGTGCGGGGCGCCGACCTCACTGACGACGATCCTGGCGTTGGGGAACGCGGCCGCCAGGTCGCCGGCACCGCCGGCGTGGTCGAGGTGGATGTGGGTGAGCACGACGTAGGCGAGGTCGTCTGGATCGAAGCCCAGCGCCCGCAGGCCCGCGATCACGGACGCGATCGACTTCGCCGGCCCGCACTCGATCAGCGCCGGTCGCGGGGCGGTCAGCAGGAACCCGGCCGTCACCGTGTCCATGCCGCCGGTCAGCGTGTCGAGCGCGACGACGCCGTCGTCGTAGCGCTCCGCGGGCGAGGGGACGATCTCGACGGCCTCGTCGTCGGTGTGCATGGGCTCCCTTTCCACAGCCCGATCGAGACTAGTGACCGCCTCGCGGCCCATGCGCTCTACCGTCCGCCGCCTCGCGAGGACACGACGTTGCAGGAGCGATGATGAGCACGCAGCAGGCGGCGACGGCCAACGACGGTGCCGAGGGTTGGGCCGTCAACGAGGTCCGGATCATCGGCCGGGCCAGCGGTGAGCCGGAGCGGCGGACCCTGCCGTCGGGCGACGAACTCGTGCTGCTGCGCGTGGTCGTGCCCCGGCCGGGTGGCGGCGCGGACACCGTGCCCGTCAGTGTCGGCCCGGCGCCCGCGCGGGGCCGGCCCGGTCCGGGGCAGGTCGGCCGGCGCCTGCTCGCCGACGCGCAACGGCTGCCGGCGGGGGAGCGGGTGGAGGTCACCGGCGCGCTCCGGCGGCGATGGTGGCGCACGCCAGGCGGCGGTCCGGCCAGCCGCATGGAGGTCCAGGCGGCGTCGGTGGCGCGCGCCGCCGGCACGTCCGTGGACGAGACGTCGGTGAACGGGTGAGGTCACCGCTCCTCGGCGGCGCAGCCCGGCATGTCCCGCGGACGGGGTGTCACGGCTCCTCGGTGGCCTCGGGGTCCTCGTCCTCCTCCTCGCTGGGGTCGTCCTCGGCGGGCAGACGGTCGCCCGGCAGCGCGACGTGCAGGATCGCCTGACCGGGTTGCACCAGCGGCAGGGTCGTCGCCCCGATCACGAAGCCTTCCTCGGTCGCCTCGTGCGTGGCGCGTTCCTCGCCCAGCGGGCTGACGGTCGTCCACAGCGGCCGGCCCGGCGTCAGGTGGTCGCCCGCGGCGACGTGCAACTCGAGCAGGCCGCCACGGTGGGCACGCAGCCAGCGCGACGCGTGCAGCACCATCGGCGCCGGATGTGCCGGAGGAGGCGCGGCGTGGATCATCCCCAGGCGCTGCAGGACCCGCAGCACGCCCCGGAGCGCGACGTCGATGGCGTCCTCGTCGAACCGCAGCGGCCCGCCGCCCTCGTAGGTCAGCACGGACACGCCCCGGTCGCCGGCGACCTCGCGCAGCGAGCCCGGCCGCAGCCGCGCATCCAGCACGAAGGGGGCCCCGAACGCCACGGCGAGATCGTGGGCGCGACGATCGCTCGTGTCGACGCGGACCTGGGGGACGTTGGTGCGATGGTTTGCCGCCGTGTGCAGGTCGATGCCGACGTCGCTGCCGACGATGACCTCCTCCACCAGCAGCCGCGCGATCCGTGCGGCCATGGAGCCGTCGTGGGAGCCGGGGAACGACCGGTTGAGGTCGCGCCGGTCCGGCAGGTAACGCGACCCGATCTGCACGCCCAGTACGTTGACGATGGGCACCACCACGACGACCCCGGCGAGCGTGGCCGGATCCAGGCGGTCGAGCAACCCCCGGGACACGGCGATGCCGTTCAGTTCGTCACCGTGGACGGCGGCGGTGACGAACACCCGTGGACCGTCCGCCGTGCCGTTGATCACGGCCATCGGCAACGTCGTGCGGTCGCCGGTGTAGGCCTCGGACGCCGACGGGAACAGGTGGCGGCGCTCACCCGGGGCGACGCTGACCCCGGCGACGCTGATCGGTCCGTTCACGCGGTGGTCCCGCCCGCCTTCGCCGCCGCCGCACCGGTCACCAGGTACCCGTTGGCCGGGTCGACCAGACAGTGGTGCTCGAGGGTCAGACGGCCCAGCAGCATGCGGAAGATCATCCCGGTCCGGTCGGTGAGCGTGACGTCGGCGACCGTGTCCAGCGGGCCGCAGACGATCCGTGTGCGCACGACCGGCCGCCGCTCGGCACGGGCGCCGGTGTCCTTCACGATCCGGTGGCCGACGACGGGTGCCTCGATCTCGTGGTGCTCCGGCGCGTCACGGCGGCCGAGCACGACGTCGAAACGCACGACGGGGAACGGGTCGCCGTCGTGCTCGTGCTCGCCGATCTCCTCGAGTCGGGTGACGTGCAGGGCACTGGACCGGGCGCCGGTGTCGAGCTTGCCGCGCACCTCCAGCCCCCACTCCGGCAGCGACACGTGCTCCTTCCAGCCGAGCACCGGCAGCCCATTGTCGGCCGGTGGCGTCGACACGCTGCCTCCTCGATCGGGTCGGCGCAGCCTAGACGTGAGCCGCGGCGCGGCCCGAGACGTCCGGTCAGCGCCAGTTCGGCGGTGGCGGTGGCGGCGGTGGCGGCGTGTCACGACGGCGCACCGGATGGAAGGGCTCCTGGCCGCGACGCTGTCGGCCACGGTCGAGCAGGAGCACCAGCACGAGGCCGACCAGGAAGCCGGCGATATGGGCCTCGTAGGCGACGGCGTCGGTCACGGGGCTGCGCACGGCGACGTACTGCAGTGCCAGCCAGCCGGCCAGCAGCAGCCAGGCGGGCATCGCGACGATCGCGAAGAACAGCAGCCACGTCCGGATGCGCACCTTCGGGAGGACCAGCGCCAGCAGGTACAGCGGGAACGGCACGATGGTGAAGACGCGCGCCCGCGGGAACATGACGAGGTAGGCCCCGAGGATGGCGGCGATCGCGCCGGACGCGCCGACCAGCGGCGTGAGTGCGGCGACACCCGCTGCGTTGAAGAAGACGTGCCCGGCCGTGGCGGCCAACCCGCCGGCCAGGTAGAAGCCGACGAACCGCCGCCGGCCGAGCCGGTCCTCGACGTTGTTGCCGAAGATGCCGAGGAACAGCAGGTTGCCCACGAGGTGGCCCAGGCTGCCGTGCAGGAACATCGCCGTGATCGCGGACACCAGCACGCTCTTGTCGACGCCGCCGGCGGCACACTCGCCGAGCACGGCCTGCAGCTCGGGGTCCGACAGGGCGCGGCCGGTCAGCAGTTCCTGGGGGATCGCGGCCCACCGGTAGACGAACCGGAACTGCTCGCATCCCGCCAAGGTGGCCTGGTAGGCGAACACGGCGATGTTGATCGCGATGAACGTCCAGGTGACGACCGCGCGGCGACGGGTCGGGTTGACGTCCCCGATGGGGAGCACCGCGACGGCCGGCGCGATCACAGCACCGCGCGCAGTCGCAACAGGTCCGTCATGGACGCATCCAGGCGGACCCGGTTGCTGGCGTAGGCACGCGAGAAGGTGAGCTCACCGTTCGCGACCGCCAGCAGGTCGTCGGACAACATCGAGATGCGGATGTCGGCGCGGCGCGGCGGTGCCTCCTCGAGGACGATGAGCTCGCCACGGCGCCACTCGGCGTGCCGCACGTAGTCGAGGTCGGGGCAGCGTGCCTCGATGGTGCGGCGGTTGGGCAGCAGCGCCCGCACGTCCTCGTCGACCTCGCCGAACCGGTCTAGGAGTCCCCACAGCACCGCGTCGACCTCTTCGACGGTGGCCACCGTGTCGGCTCCTGTCGGTGATGGGCCATATGGAAGGCCAGACGCTAGCAGTCGCCACCGTGGCCCTTCGGGCCGCAGGGCCGGGCGGTCGGACGCCTGGTGCCCGCCCGACGGTGCGGCGCGGCGTGCCCACGGCGGTAGCGTCCGGCGAAGCCTTTTCGCGGTCCGCCGACAGGAGACCCCGTGCGCCGCCTGCTGCCCGACGTGGTCGAGGAGGATCTCGCGTCCGTCTACGACGGGTTGCGCCTGGTGGGACCGATCGGGCGGCGAGCGGGCGTGAGCCTCGGCATGGTCTCGTCGGTGGACGGCGCCGCCAGCATCGCCGGTCGCACCGCGGCACTGGGCGATGCCGCCGACCGGACGGCCTTCGGTGCCCTCCGGGCGGCCGCCGACGCCGTGCTGGTCGGCGCCGGCACCGTACGCGCGGAGAACTACGGCCCGGCGGCCGGCAGCGCCGAGCGTCGCCGCCGCCGCGAACAGAAGGGGCTGTCGGCCGCACCGCGGCTGGTGGTGGTGAGCAACGGGCTCGACCTCGATCCGGGCGCACGGCTGTTCGCCGATCCCGCGCATCCGCCGCTGTTGGCCACCAACGCCCGCGCGGCCGCGGGCAACGCGCAGCTTGGCGAGGTCGCGGAGTACCTCGTCGCCGGTGAGGAACGGGTCGACCTTCGTGAGCTGCTCCTGCAGTTGGCCGCCCGGGGCCTGGGCGCGGTGCTGTGCGAGGGAGGCCCGTCGTTGAACGCGGCACTGCTGGCCGACGACCTCGTCGACGAGCTCTACCTCACGCTCGCACCGGTCCTCGTCGGTGGCAGCGCGACCCGGATCGTCGCGGGCCCCACGGAAGCCGTGCAGCGGATGGAGCTCGCAGAACTGCGCGAGCACGACGGCGAACTGCTGCTCCGCTACCGCCGCGACTCGCTCGCACCGACCGATCGGCTGTAGACGAAGCCCGCGCAGGTGGTTGCTAGCCTGAGCCGTCGACCCGAGATGGGGGAATCCACCGTGAACGACGCGCTCCAGCGCTACATCGAGGCCGCCTCCGGCCTGACGCAGGTGACGGCCAAGAAGGCCGAACGCATCGTCAAGAACCTGGTCCGCTCCGGCGAGGCCGCCAGCGATCAGGTCGGTGACCTGGTCGACGACCTGATGGAGCGCAGCGGCCGCAATCGCGAGGCGATCATGGCCCTCGTCAAGGCCGAGTCGACCCGCGTGGTCCGCAACATGGGGCTGGCTACCAGCAAGGAACTCGACCGGCTGCAGAAGCAGGTCGCCGACCTCAAGCGTTCGCTGGGCCGCACCCAGCGCGACAGCGGTGCGGCGAAGACGTCGACCACCACCGACGGCGCAGAGGCCGCGGCGAAGACGGCCAAGAAGACCGCCAAGAAGACCGCCGGCAAGACGGCGAAGAAGACCGCGGCTGCCGTCCCTGCGGGCAAGACCGCCGCGAAGCGGACCGTCAAGAAGACCGCGGCTGCTGCCCCTGCGGGCAAGACCGCCGCGAAGAAGACCGCGAAGAAGACCGCCAAGACGGCCGCCAAGAAGACGGCCGCCAAGAAGAGCGCGGCGAAGAAGACGGCGAAGAAGACCACCGCCGCCACGGCGACGCCTTCGGCCGAGGCGACCAACGCCGGCCCCGCGAAGACGGCGGCGAAGAAGACCGCCAAGAAGACGGCCGGCAAGAAGACGACGGCGAAGAAGGCCACGGTCAAGAAGGCGGCGGCCGACGTGCGCCGTGACGCGGCCACCGGCACCGACGCGCCGCCGGAGGCCTCGCCGATCCTCGCCGAGCGGCTCGAGCAGGTCACCAACGAGGGCGACGAGTCGTGAGCGACACGCCCGACGTCGATCGCGACGTCGATCCCGCCCTGGCGGCGTTGCACGACTCGCTGCGTACCGTCGACGCGCTCCCGGTGGGGGAGCGCGTCGCGGTGTTCGAGCAACTCAACGACGGCATCGCGCGCGAACTCGCCCGCCTCGACGAGGTCTGACCGTCAGCCCGGCACGCCGGCGACTGGACGCCGAGTTGGTCCGCCGCGAGCTGGTGACCAGCCGCACCGAGGCGCAGCAGGCCATCGCGGCGGGACTGGTCACCGTGGACGGTGCGCCGGCGCTGAAGCCGGCCACGCAGGTGCATGCCGGGCAGGCCGTCGTCGTGGCCGCGCCGCCACGCCCGTACGTCTCGCGGGGCGGCGAGAAGCTGGCGCACGCCCTCGACCGCTTCGCCGTCGACCCGGCCGGGCGTCGCTGCCTCGACGCGGGCGTCTCGACCGGCGGGTTCACCGACTGCCTGCTGCAGCGCGGCGCCGACCACGTGCTCGCCTACGACGTCGGCTACGGCCAGGTCCACGAGAAGCTGCGCCAGGACGAGCGGGTGACCGTCCGGGAACGCACCAACGTCCGTGACCTGACCCCGCAGGACCTGCCGCCACCGTTGCCCGACCTGCTGGTCGCCGACCTGTCGTTCATCTCGCTCGCGAGCGTGCTGCCCGTCCTGCGGCCGTTGCTGGCGCCACCGGCCGAGGGCGTCGTACTGGTCAAGCCGCAGTTCGAGGCGGAACGCGACCAGGTCGGCAAGGGCGGCGTCGTGCGCGACCCGACCGTCTGGGGCCAGTGCCTGCGGCGCGTTGCCGAGGCCGCCCGCTCGCTAGGGTGGGAGCGGCTGGACGTCACCGCGTCGCCCCTGCTCGGCCCGGCGGGAAACGTGGAGTTCCTGATGCACCTGCAGACCGACGCCACCTCGGCCCCGTCGCTCGACGAGGTCGTGGCCGCGGCCGTCGACGAGGGCCGCCGGCGCCGAGCGGACGCCCGCCCGTGAAGATCGGGCTGGTGGTCCATGCCGGACGCGACGCCTCGATCGCGGCCGCCGCGCAGGCCGCCCGCCTGCTCGACGACCTCGGCGTCAGCGTGGTGGTCGCCGACGGCGCGGCCGACGACGAGGCGCCGCCGGTCGACCCCGCCGGGATCGCCACGCCCGTGTCGGCCGAGCGGTTCGCCGACGGGCTGGACCTGGCGATCTCCTTCGGTGGGGACGGGACCTTCCTGCGCGCCGCGCACCTGTGCCGCGACGCCGACGTGCCGGTGCTGGGCGTCAACCTCGGCCGCCTCGGCTTCCTCGCCGAGGTCGAACACGACGAACTGACACAGGCGCTCCGTGAGGTGACCGAAGCCGGCTTCGAGGTCGAGCCCCGGCCGACCCTGGAGGTTCGCGCCCACGGCCCCGACGGCGCCGTCCTCGCCACCGGGTGGGCCCTCAACGAGGTGGCGCTGGAGAAGACCGCCCGTCAGCGGTTGCTGCTTATGGACGTGCACGTCGCCGACACGCTGTTCGCCAAGGTCCCCGCCGACGCGTTGATCGTGGCCACCAGCACCGGTTCGACCGCCTACGCGTTGTCGGCCGGCGGCCCCATCGTCTCGCCCCGCGTGCCCGCCATGCTGGTGGTCCCGGTGGCGCCGCACACGCTGTTCGACCGCACGGTCGTCGCCGCGGTCGACGAGGAGATCCGGGTCGAGCTGGTCGCCGAGCAGGCCCCGGCGGTCGTCTCCTGCGACGGCCGTCAGCCGGTCGTGCTGGAGGCCGGTGGCTACGTCACCGTCCGCGGCGACGGCCGCGCCGTGCGGCTCGCCCGTGTCGACGCGCTCGACTTCTACGAACTGGTGCGCCGCAAGTTCGGTCTGCGCTGACGCGCGCCGGTCGTCCCCAGCCGGTGACGCGGCGTCGGACGGTCTGCCCGGGAGGATCGGTAGCCTCCCGTCCGGTGCGGTCCGTGACACAGGAGCGGTAGGTGCTCGACGAGCTCCACATCCGGGGTCTGGGGGTCATCGAGGACGCCGTCCTGCAGCTGTCGCCCGGCCTGACGGTGGTGACGGGCGAGACCGGGGCCGGCAAGACCATGCTGGTGACGGCGCTGCAACTGCTGCTTGGCGCGCGTGCCGACACCGCGCTCGTCCGCGCCGGCGAGGACGTCGCGCTCGCGGAAGCGGTGGTCAACCCCGCGCCGCCAGAGGCCGCGGACTGGTTGCGGGACGGGGACGACGTGCTGATCGTGGCCCGTGAGATCCCCGCCGACGGCCGCTCACGCGCACGCGTCGGCGGACGTCTCGCCCCCGTCTCCACGCTGGCCGACGTCCTGGGCCGACACGTCGAGGTGCACGCGCAGCACGAGCACCATCGGCTCACGCGGCCCGAGGTGCAGCGCACGCTGCTCGACCGGTTCGCCGGGGATCCGCATGCACGGACGCTGACGCAGTACCGCGAGGCCCACCGCGCCTGGCGCGAGCTGGCCGACCGGCTGCAGCGTCTGGAACGCGACGCCCGCGAGCGCGCCCGTGACCTCGACCGGATGCGCTTCGAGGTGGCCGAGATCGACGCGGCCGAGTTGGATCCGGACACCGACGCGGCCATCGACCAGGAACTCGAGCGGCTCGCCAACGCCGAGGACATCCAGCTCGGTGCGGCGACGGCCGCACAGGCGCTGGGCAGCGACGGTGCGGGCGAGCCGCTGGGCGTGGCACTGGACGCCCTGCGGCGGCTGCCGGTCGACGAGCCCGACGTGGAGTCCCTGCGCGAGCGCGCGACGGCGATCGCGGCCGAGGTCGCCGAACTGGCCGCCGACACGCGGGCCTACGGCGAGGGGGCGGCTGCCGATCCCGAGCGGCTGGCACACCTGCAGGAACGCCGGCGGGTGTTGGGCAACCTGCTGCGCAAGTACGGCGCCGATCTCGCTGCCGTGCTGGCCTACGCCGACGAGGCCCGTGCGCGGCTGACCGCCCTCGAGACCGAGGAGTCCGACGCCGGACAGCTCGAGCAACGTGTCGCCGAGGCGCGCGGCCGCGTGCTGGAACTCGCTGGCGACGTCCACCGCGGGCGGTCGCTGGCGGCGGCCCGCCTGGCCGAGGCGGTCGACGGCCATCTCGCCGACCTCGCCATGCCGCATGCCAGGTTCCAGGTCGCGGTCGAGTACGACGAGGACGGCGACCCCGGCGCCGAGGGCCTCGATCGGGTCACGTTCCTGCTGGCCGCCAACCCGGGTGAGCCGGCTCGACCCGTCGCCCAGGCCGCCTCCGGGGGGGAGCGCTCGCGGGTCTCCCTCGCGGTCGAGGTGGCACTGGCCGACGTCGACGACGCCCGCGTGCTCGTGTTCGACGAGGTCGACGCCGGGATCGGCGGGGCGACCGCCCTGGCCGTGGGGGAGAAGCTGGCGCGCCTCGCGCGGGGTGCCGACGGGCGCGCCCGCCAGGTGCTGTGCGTCACGCATCTCGCGCAGCTGGCGGCGTTCGCCGACGTCCACCACGTGGTCGAGAAGGGCGTGGCGGGCGGACGGACCGTCACGACGACGCGGCGTGTCGCCGACGACGACCGTGCCGGCGAGCTCGCGCGCATGCTGGGCGGCGACGCGACGGCCGACGCCGGCCTGCAGCACGCCCGCGAACTGCTCGCCCAGGCCCGCCAGCGCCGGGCCGGCTGACGCGCTCCGCCAGCGCGTCTGCGGCAACCGCGCGAGGCGATGGTCCGACGCGCGTCGCGCGTACGCGTCGGCCGCCGCCTGGCGACGGTGATCGAACGTAGGTACCGTTTCCGGCCGCTGCGATGCCCGCCGGCACCTCTCGTGCCTCTCGGGTCCCACACGCTGGAGACCATGCCGTCCGGTGGCGTCGCAGCTTCCCCGTGTCCCCGCCCGGGAGCCTCGTGCTGTCTCGTCCGGTCTTCCGCCCTGCCCGCCGCCTGCGCGCCACCGGCGCCCTGGCCGTCACCGCCGTGGTCCTGCTCGTCCTGCCGCCCCTGGTCGCCGCCGAAGCGGGTGAGCGGGGCGCCGACGCCTCCGCCCCCGGGGTCGGCGTCGCCGGACCGGTCGCCGGCGCTGCGGCCGCGACCGATGGCGGCTCCGGGGACGCGGGGTCCACCGAGGACGATCCCGACCGCGCCGCGGCACTGCCGGCCGTGTTCGCGCGGGTGAAGGGGCTCGACCTGCGACTGCCCGCCGACGACGTCGTGGCGCACGGTTTCCACGAGGCCGCCGGCTCGGGCCCGCTGGTCCTGCGCCCCGTCGGCACCTGGGAGGAGCGGGCCGACGCGAACGGTTTCGACCCCGACGACGCGATCGCCGACGCGGACGGGCCCGGTTACCTCGTGCTCCCCACCCGTGGCCGGGCGCAGCATCCGACCAGCGCGGCCGACGTGGTCCTGGAGATCGACGAACCGGTCGTCGCCCCGGTCGACGGGCGCGTGACGAAGGTCGCCGACTACCGCCTCTACGACGAGCACGACGACCTGCGCATCGAGATCCGGCCCCACGACGCGCCGCATCTGCGTGTCACGCTGCTGCACGTCGAGGGCGCCGAGGTGAAGCAGGGCGACGACGTCCGCGCCGGTGACCTCGTCGCCGCCCGCGCCCGGCTCTTCCCGTTCCCCAGCCAGATCGACCGGTTCGTCGGCGCCGCACTGCCGCACGTCCACGTCGAGGTCTCCCACGAGGACGCCTGACGGACGGCTGCTGCGGCCGCGGCCTTTCGATTCGCGGACGGGTGATGCCACAGGACCTTGCCCCACCGGACTAGATTCCCGGTGCCGACGCCACCTGGCGTCGGCACCGTGCTGTCGGGCAGAGGAACGCACGCTGAGCCGCTCTCGTCACTGGTTCGGACGCCGTCGCTCGCGTGCGCCGGTGGTGTTCGTCGCCCTCGGCGGCCTCCTCGCCAGCGTCTCGGCCGTCTACGCCGTCGGTGCCGGTGGTCCCGGCGGCGCCATGGCGGGGCTGGAAGCCGACGACCAGGAAGCAGCCATCCGTCCCGCCCGGGCACCGCGCGCGGTCGAACGCGCACAGCCGTCGGGCCGGAGCACGACGCCCGCCGACCCGGCCACGGCGTCCACCGACCCGACCGTGGCGTCCGCCGGTACCGACGCGGCCCTGACCGACGCGCAGCCCGACGCCGTGCCGGTGCCGGCGACCGGGCCCTTCGCGCGCGTCGGTGAGCTGCAGCTGTGGCTGCCCGCGGACGAGTTGGTGGTCCTGGGCTTCCACGAGTCCGCGAACCGTGACGCGCTGGCGATGGAACCGGTCGGCGCGATCACCGACCACCAGAACACGACGAAGTTCGGCCCGCCGCCGACGGACCCCGCGGGGACCGACTACCTCGTGCTGTCGTCGCGCGGACGGCCCACGCCGGCGACCTCGGCCGCCGATCTGGTCTATCCCGACGGGGTGCCCCTCCGCGCACCCGTCGACGGCGAGGTCGTCGACGTCCGCGAGTACCACCTCTACGGCCGCCACCTCGACACCCGGATCGAGATCGTCCCGGACGCCGCACCGCACCTGCGGATCGTGCTGATCCACGTCGACGGCGCCGCGGTGGCAGCCGGCGACCGGGTCGAAGCCGGCCGCACCGTCATCGCACCGGCCGTGCGCCGGTTCTCGTTCTCCAGCCACATCGACCGCTACACCGAGCCGGACCGGTTCGGTCACGTCCACCTCGAGGTGCAGCCGGTCGACGCCCCCCGCCCGGGCGACGATGGCCCCGCCGACCCGGACCACGATGCCGCCTCCCGCCCCGACGAGGATGGCACCACCCGCCCCGACGACCCCGACGCCTCGCCGGACGGCTGATCGACCCGTCGGCGGTGTCACCTCGTTGGCCCGCGGCCGGCCGGCCCGCTACCGTCGTCCGGGCCCGCTGCGGCGTGGCCCCCGAAGCAGCCCTCGCCCCTCGCGCGCTCCCAGGAGGCCCCGCAGGTGGTCAAGTACATCTTCGTGACGGGTGGCGTCGCCTCGGCGCTCGGCAAGGGCATCACCGCCGCCTCGCTCGGACGGCTGCTGAAGGCACGCGGCCTGCGGGTCACCATGCAGAAGCTCGACCCGTACCTCAACGTCGACCCCGGCACGATGAACCCGTTCGAGCACGGCGAGGTGTTCGTCACCGACGACGGCGGCGAGACCGACCTCGACCTCGGCCACTACGAGCGGTTCATCGACGAGAACCTGCACCGCGGCTCGTCGGTGTCCTCCGGGCAGATCTGGTTGTCGGTCATCAACAAGGAACGCCGCGGCGACTACCTCGGCAAGACCGTCCAGGTCATCCCGCACATCACCGACGAGATCAAGGCCCGCATCCACGACGTCGCGGGCGCCGGTGGTGACGAGGTCGACGTCGTCATCACCGAGGTCGGCGGGACCGTCGGCGACATCGAGGGCCTGCCGTTCCTGGAGGCGATCCGCCAGCTGCGCTACGACGTCGGTCGCGACAACATCTGCTACGTGCACTGCGCCCTGGTGCCCTACATCTCGGCCTCGAACGAGCTGAAGACCAAGCCGGCGCAGCACTCCGTCCGTGAACTGCGCGCCGTCGGTATCCAGCCCGACGTGCTCGTGCTGCGCAGCGACCGCGACCTCGAGGAAGGCCTGCGCCGCAAGGTGGCGCTGCAGTGCGACGTCGAGGTGGATGCGGTCATCGCCTCGGTCGACCGCTCGTCGCTGTACGAGGTGCCGCTCGGCATGCGCGAGGAAGGGCTCGACCGGGTCGTGGCCAAGCGACTGGGGTTGCCCGACGTGACGCCCGACCTGTCGGAGTGGGAGGCGCTGGTCGGACGGGTGCAGTCCGCCCGCGAGACCGTGACGATCGCCATCGTCGGCAAGTACGTCGACCTACCGGACGCGTACCTCTCGGTCGTGGAGAGCCTGCGCCACGGAGGCCTCGCGCACGGCACCGACGTCGAGCTGCGGTGGATCGCCAGCGACGACCTCAGTCCCGTCGACCACGCCGACGCGGCGGAGACGGTCGCCCGCAAGCTCGCGGACGTGGACGGGCTGCTCGTCCCCGGCGGGTTCGGCGTGCGCGGCGTCGAAGGCAAGATCGCCGCGATCCGCTACGCCCGCGAGCACGCCATCCCGTTCCT
Source organism: Egicoccus sp. AB-alg2 (assembly GCF_041821065.1). Lineage (NCBI taxonomy): Bacteria > Bacillati > Actinomycetota > Nitriliruptoria > Egicoccales > Egicoccaceae > Egicoccus > Egicoccus sp. AB-alg2. Next base: position 14,369 of record NZ_JBGUAX010000001.1, read on the forward strand.
CGGCCTGTGCCTCGGGCTGCAGTCGGCGGTCATCGAATTCGCCCGCAACGTCGCCGGGCTGCCGTTCGCCCACTCCTCGGAGTTCGAGCCGAACTCGCCCGACCCCGTCATCGACCTGATGCACGACCAGCGGGACGTGACGGACAAGGGTGGGACGATGCGGCTGGGTTCGTACCCGGCCAAGCTGCGGCCCGGGACGCAGACGCGCAAGGCCTACGGGGACGAGCCCGTCATCTACGAGCGTCACCGTCACCGTTTCGAGGTGAACAACCGCTACCGGCAGCGCCTCGAGGAGGCCGGGCTGGTCTTCTCCGGCCTCTCGCCCGACGACCGGCTCGTGGAGTTCATCGAGCTGCCCGACCACCCCTGGTTCGTGGCGACGCAGGCCCACCCGGAGCTGAAGTCACGGCCGAACCGGCCGCACCCGCTGTTCGACGGGTTCGTCGGCGCGGCGCTGCAACGTCGGCGCGAGACCTCCGGGCGTCTGCCGGTGGAGATCGACGGCGAGCTGGGCGACGGCGCCAACCAACTCGACGAGCCGACCGCCGCCGAACTCGCCGAGGCCGTGGGACGTGACGGCCTGTCCGACTCGCTGTCCGGCGCGCGCGACTGACCTCGCCCGGACCGCGGACGACCGCAGGAGGAACCGTGACCGTCTGGTTCGAGACCACCGATCGCCGCACCGTCTACGACGGTCGGGCCACGGTCCGGATCGACACGGTGCGGATGCCCGACGGTGACGAGGTCGAACGCGAGGTCGTCGAGCAGATGCCGGCCGTCGCCGTCGTCCCCGTGACCGACGACGGCGAGGTCTACCTGCTCAAGCAGTACCGCCAACCGGTCGGCGCCTACGTGCTCGAGGTGCCCGCGGGGGTGCTGGACGTCGACGGCGAGGCGCCCGAGGACGCCGCGCGGCGCGAGCTCGTGGAGGAGATCAGCCACGACTGCGACGAACTCGTCCCGCTGACCGTCTTCCTCAACTCGGCCGGGTGGAGCACCGAGCGGACGCACGTCTACCTCGCCCGTGGGCTCCGGCCGACGTCACCACCCGACGATTTCGTCGTCGAGCACGAGGAAGCCGACATGGAGGTCGTCCGGCTTCCGTTCAAGGAGGCGCTCGCCCTGGTCGTGGCGGGGGAGGTCGCGGACGCCAAGACCGTGGTCGGGCTGCTGTTGGCGGCGCTGGCGTTGGACCGCTGACCGGTCCCAGCGTCGGGTCCGCCGGCGCTCGGGGAGTGGCGCCTCCGCGGGGCGGGGCGCCGCGCTCACTACGCTGATCGGGGAGCGACCGAGGGAGCGAGTGCATGACGCAGCAGCCGGCGGCCGCCGGCGCGTCGTCCGCCACGGGCGCACTCACCTCGAGATATATCGACCACCTGCGGGCGGAGCGCGGGCTGGCCCGCAACACCGTCGAGGCATACCGACGCGATCTCGACCGGTACGCCACCTACCTCGCGGAGGTCGGGCTCACCGATCCGCGTCAGGTGGCGCCGGACGACCTGCAGGCGTTCGTCGCCTGGTTGCGGCGCGCGCGGGTCGGGGACGGGCGGGCCTATGCGGAGTCGTCGGTCGCCCGCATGGTGGTCGCCGTCCGCGGCTTCCACCGGTTCCTCGCCCGGGAGGGGCTGGCGGCGGAGGACGTCGCCGCCGACCTCGGGACCCCCCGGGCGCCCCGGTCGCTGCCGAAGGCGCTTTCGGTCGCGGAGGTCGAACGGTTGCTCGCCGCGCCGGTCGGGTCCGAGCCGCTCGCGCTCCGCGACCGCGCCATCCTCGAGGTGCTGTACGGCGCCGGGCTCCGGATCAGCGAACTGACGGGACTCGACGTCGACGACGTCGACCGCGTCGACCGGTTGGTCCGGGTCCGGGGCAAGGGCGACAAGGAACGCATCGTCCCGTACGGCGAACTCGCGGCGGTCGCCCTGGACGCGTGGATAGTCCAGGCGCGCCCGACCCTCGCCGGCCGGACACCCGCGCTCTACCTCAACGCCCGCGGCGGCCGGCTGACCCGGCAGGGCGCGTGGAAGATCATCGTGGCGCATGCCGACCGGGTCGGCCTGGGGGAGCGCGTCTCCCCGCACACGTTGCGCCACTCGTTCGCGACCCACCTGCTCGACGGCGGGGCGGACGTGCGCGCGGTGCAGGAACTGCTCGGGCACGCCAGTGTCACCACGACCCAGATCTACACGCTGGTGAGTCGTGCCGCCCTGCGGCAGGTCTACGAACGGGCCCACCCCCGCGCGAAGCGCTGACCGGGCGGCGTCGCCCCGCGGCCAGAGTTGCGGCCACTCCCCGGGGGACTCGGAGAGCGAGACCTCCCGACGCTGGAAGAAAGCTCCTAAACCATCACTCGACACCACGCAGGTGTTCAGCGTCGGGGGCTCCACGAACCGGATCGGCTTCCAGGTCCTGGCAATGCTCCTACCTCGCGGCGCTCGTCGGGTGGTCGGCACGGCGGTCGTCGCGAGCGGACCTGATCGCGGGCCGCGTGGGCCGCGGTGCGCGGCCGGGTTCCGCGTCGGACGCGCAGCGCAGGCCGCGTTCCCGGCGGGCCGGGCCCGCGCGCGTGGCCGTGCTGTCGCGAGGGCGGTGGTCAGGCACTCGCTGGGCGAACCCGAGCCGGCCACGTGGGTGTTCGATCCCGGCCGACGCCGGGGGCAGACGGGCGAGGCCGACGAGCCGGCCCGGCTCCGGAGGCGCGTGCTTGCCGCGCCGGAGCGCGCGACCCGCGCGCCACTACCGGAGGCGGAAGAGCGGCGCTCGCCATGACGGACCGGCCCAGTGCGGCGACGGGCGCGCGCGAACGCACAGGCACCGCTCGGCTCTCCCACACCACGCCGACCACGATCGGCGCAGGGGTCGGCGTGCGCATCGGCGTTCGGACGGGCCCGGCGCGACGTGATCCAGGCAGCTGCTCCGGCAGGCCGCTGGAGCCTGGCCGCGCCAGTGGCCGCCACCGCCGATGTGCACAGACCGATGAATCGTTCTATCGCTACGTCGACAGAACGACAACGGTGTGATTGTCCCGCCCTTCCGGCGAGGCTAGGGTCCGGCGACCTCGCGTCGCCGTGTCCCTGCAGCGATGTGGCGAGAGAGCGTTTTGTCGATGAAGCGCCCCGTGCTGGGGCGCTGCCCGCCGAAGGAGGAACCGTGTCGCAAGGTGCGGTCGAACCGACCATGCTCGGGGCTGACGCCGCCGCCAGCCTGCGGTCGCCACGCGACCAGCTGCGGCCCGGTGGCGGGCCGGAGAAGCGCCAGCCCGCGCGCGTCATCGCGATGGCGAACCAGAAGGGCGGCGTGGGCAAGACGACCACGACGATCAACCTCGGAGGGGCGCTCGCCGAGCTCGGTCAGCGGGTTCTGCTCATCGACATGGACCCGCAGGGATCGCTCGGGGTCGGCCTCGGCATCGAGCCGCACGCCCGGCAGGCGACCGTCTACAACCTGCTCATGCAGGACGGCACCACCCTCGACGACGCGTTGGTGGAGTCGCGGATGGAGGGCATGCACCTGCTGCCCGCCAACATCGACCTCGCCGCGGCCGAACTGCTGCTGGTCCAGGAGGTCGCGCGCGAGCAGGCCCTGCAGCGCGTCGTGGACCGGCTCCGGTACCGCTACGACCACATCCTGATCGACTGCCCACCCAGCCTGGGGCTGCTCACGATCAACGGGCTCACGGCGGCCGACGGCGTCATCATCCCCCTGGAGTGCGAGTACTTCGCGCTCCGGGGCATGTCGCTGCTGATGCAGACCCTCGAGCGGGTCCGTGACCGCCTCAACCCTCGACTCGAGCTCGAGGGCATCGTGGCGACCATGTTCGACGCACGGACGCTCCACACCAGGGAAGTCCTGGAACGTGTCCGTGACGCGTTCGGTGGCGCCGTGTTCGAGACGACGATCAACAAGACGATCCGGTTCGCCGAGGCACCGGTCGCCGGCGAGCCGATCCTCAGCTACGCCGGGCGCTCCCGGGGGGCCGAGGCCTATCGCCAGCTCGCCAAGGAGGTCCTCCAGCGTGAACCGTCGAGCTAGCCTGCCCGGCGCGGACGAGTTGTTCCGCGCCACGTCCGGCCGCGACGAGCGTCCCGGCAGCGAGGAACGTTCGCGCCGTGACGAGCCCCGGGGCCGTGCCCGGCTCTCGCCCGCCCCGGACCCGGCGGCCGACGCGCCGGAGGCCTCGGGCCGTGTCCGTCACGACCAGAAGATCACGGTCTATCTGACGGCCCAGGAGCTCCTCGACCTCGAACAGGCGCGCCTGCGGCTGCGGGCCGAGTTCGACATCGCCGTGGACCGCGGTCGCATCGTGCGCGAGGCCGTGGCCGAGTTGCTCCAGGAGCTCCACGAACGCGGACCCGATGCCGCCGTGGTGCGCCGTCTCAGCTGAGACGCCGCATCGCAGCCGCGGGGCACGCGCCGGCTGCCGGCCTTCGGCATCGACGAACAGGTGATCGCCATGTCGACACTCGAGATCCCGGTCCTCATCGCCCGCAAGCGTGACGGTGGCGAGCTCGGCCGCGAGCAGCTGCTGGGATTCGTGGCGGCCTACCTGTCCGGCGAGGTCGAAGACGCCCAGATGGCGGCCTTCCTCATGGCGGGTGTGATCCGTGGGTTCACGCGTGACGAGGCGGTCACCCTGACCGAAGCGCTGCTCGACTCGGGCGAGCGGATCGATCTCACCGGGCTGCGCGGCCCCACGGTCGACAAGCACTCCACGGGCGGGGTGGGGGACACCACCACGCTCGTGGTCGGGCCGCTGCTGGCCGCCGCGGGCTGTCAGGTGGCGAAGCTGTCGGGGCGCGGGCTCGGCCACACCGGCGGCACGCTCGACAAGCTCGAGGCCATCCCGGGGTTGCGGGTCGACCTCGCTCCGGACGAACTGCACGATCAGGTCGAGCGCATCGGCCTCGCCGTCGCGGCCGCGACGCAGGACCTGGTGCCGGCCGACAAGCGCCTGTACGCGCTGCGTGACGTGACCGGCACGGTCGCGAGCCCGGCGCTGATCGCGTCCAGCGTGATGTCGAAGAAGCTGGCTGGCGGGGCCCAGCACGTGCTGCTCGACGTCAAGGCCGGCAGCGGCGCCTTCATGGAGGACATCGACGAAGCGCGGGCGCTGGCGGAGCTCTGCGTGCAGATCGGCGAGGCACACGGCCGCCGGACGGGCGCGCTGGTGACCGACATGTCGCAGCCGCTCGGCGATGCGGTGGGCAACGCCCTGGAGGTGGGCGCGGCCGTGGAGATCCTGCGGGGTGAACGCAGCGGCCGCCTGCGCGACCTCTCGGTCGAGTTGGCGGCCGCGATGCTCGTCCTGACGGGGATCGAACCCGACGCGGCTCGCGCCCGCGTCGACCAGCTCCTGGGTGAAGGGGCTGCACTGGAAACGTTTAGGGAGTTCGTGACGGCGCAGGGTGGCGACCCTGCGGTCGCAGACCGGCCCTGGGAAGTACTGCCAGCTGCACCGATCGTCGCCGAATGGCGCCCCGGCGCCGGCGTGGTCGCCGGCTTCCAGTGCCGGCGCCTCGGCGAACTGGCCGCGCTGCTCGGGGCCGGTCGCCAGCGGCAGGGCGACCAACTCGATCTCGCCGTGGGACTCGAGGTGCTGCCCCGGATCGGCGACCCGGTCGCCGACGACGAGGTGGTCGTCCGTGTGCACGCCCGTCGGCAGGAGGACGCCGACCGCGTCCTGGCCGAGCTCGACGGTGCCGTGCAGTTCGCGCAGGGCTCGGTGCCGACCGTGCCCCTGGTCCACGCACACGTCGGGCTGGCGGGCGACCCATCCGCGGCCTCACCTGCGTGAACGCGTCCAGGTCGTCGCTGACGCGCGCTGGCGCCTCGGAGCAGGGTCCGGCATCTGGCGGTCACCACCAATCGGTGCCACGGAGGTCCCGGCGCGCCTGGTGTCAGCTCCGCGAGGTGACCAGCCCCCGTCGATAGGCCTCGGCAACGGCCTGCGCCCCGGTCTCGACGCCGAGCTTGTGGTAGACGGCGGTGAGATGGTTCTTCACGGTCTTCACCGACAGCTCGAGAGACGTCGCGATCTCGCCCGGGCGCAACCCGCGCGCCAGGGCGAGCAGGACGTCGCGCTCGCGGCTGGTCAGTGCCGCCGGTGCCACCTCACGTCGCGCCGCCAGGGCCGTGGCCCGGTCGGCGACGTTCGAGCTGACGTAGCGCTGCCCGTCGCCCAACCGACGGACGGCGTCGAGCAGCTCGTCGACCGGGGCCGACTTCGACACGAAGCCCTCGGCGTCCAGTGCCAGGACCTGACGCAGACTGGCCTCGTCGTCGTGCATGGTCAGGAACAGGATCCGGACCTCGGGAGACTCCCGGCGGACCTGCTCGGCGGTCGAGAAGCCGTCGCGGCCCGGCATCGCAATGTCCAGCAGCAGCAGGTCGGGCGCCGCCCCGCGGACGGCGGCGATGGCACCGGGGCCGTCGGACGCCTCGGCCACGACGCGCACGCCGTCGGCCTGCGCCAGCGCCTTGACCACGCTCTGCCGGACCAACGTGTGGTCGTCGGCGACCACCACCCGTAGCTGACTCAACGTGGCCTCCCGGACGTGCGTGTGGCCTGGGTTGACGTCGGGCAGCGCAGGTGGACCACGGTGCCGCCGCCGACACGCGGGCGAACTGCCAGCGAGCCGCCGAGCAGACTCGCACGTTCGCGCATGGTGCGCATCCCGACACCGCCGCCCGCCTGGGGGGAGCGGTCCGTCAGCCCGACGCCGTCGTCCTCGACGGTCAACTCCAGCACCGAAGTGTCGCGTTCGAGGGTCACCGTCACGCGCTCCGCGGCCGCGTGGCGAACGGCGTTCGACAGCGCCTCCTGTGCGACCCGCAGCACCTGCTCGGCACGCTCGGAGGCGACCGGTGCGCGGCCGTACGACACGAACTCGAGCGTGGGCCCGGTGGCCGACGTCAATCGATCGACATGTCGACGAAGCTGTACGTCGATGTCTCCCTCCGTCGGCAGGCGCAGGTCCGTGATCGTGGCCCGCAGCTCCTCCAGCGTGTGTCGCGCCAGCCGCGCCAGGCGCGCGAGCTCGGCGTCCTCCGGCGCCAGCGTGGCCGTCAGCGCCCGGAGCTCGAGTTCCATGCTGAGGTGGGCCAGCGACTGCGCGACGCCGTCGTGGAGGTCTCCCGCGAGCCGGCGCCGTGCGGCGTCCGCGGCGCGCGACTGCGTGCCGTCGAACAGCCTGGCGTTGTCCAGTGCCAGGCCCCCGTCCGCGGCGATCGACGCCAGCCGGGGGCGCAGCGCCCGGCCGCGGTCGAGGTCGTCGAAGCCGACCAACAGCACCCCGGCGAGGGAGTGCGCGGTCCCCAGCGCGAGCACCGTCCAGTGCCGTGCCGCGGCCGTCGCCGGCCGCAGGGCGGCCGGCAGTGCCTGCGGGGTGAGGAAACGCGCCCCGGACGCCGAGGTGGCCGCCCTCCCGCGCAGTTCGTCCAGCCGGACCCGCCGACCGGCGCCGGGGGCGAGGCCGGCGGCGGCGGCCGGCTCCAGCAGCCCGTGTTCCTCGACGAGTACGAGGACCGCCCGCGGGCCGGCCAGCGCCCGCACCTCGGCGACCAGTGCGGCCGACACCGTGGCGACGTCCAGCCCACCCGGCAGGTGGTCGGCCATGCTGCGCAGCGAGGACAGCAGTCGGTTGGCGGTCTGGAGCACGATCCGGTCCCGGTCGGACCGCTCGTACACGACCTGGACCACCGACGCCGCGGTGGCGCCGACCGCCGGGAAGAGCAGCGCCGTGGCGAGCCCGCCGCTGACCCCCAGGTCGGGCAGTCGACCGACGGCGGCGAGGCTCGCCACCAGCGCCAGCCCCAACGTGGCCCCCGCGGCCGTGCCGCCCCGCAGGCCGAACGCCGCCCCGGAGCGGACCGCACCGTGCAGCAGGAACGGCAGGAGCGGCAGGACCTGACCACGGGTGAGTGCCGTGAGGACGACACCGGCAGCCACGTCCGCCATCGGCTGCCACGCCGTGCGGGGGAGGGCGGTCGTGAGCGCGACGTAGCCGGCCAGCGCGCCGACGACGCCCGCGGCGAGGTCGACGCCGGCCAGCGTCGCCAGCAGCGGCGTGAGTGCCGCGGCGCCGAGCCGGATCCAGTCCTCGCTGTCCAGGCGCGGAAGGCCCGGCCGCGGGCGGCCTGCCGCCAGGGTCGAAACGCCCCGAGCGAGGCCCTGGTCCGGGTCTCGCACGTTGCCCTCCGACGTGGAACTGCCTGCGGCGTCGATCACGGGACCGGCCCGTGTCGCCGGGCCGTCGTCGCCTCGTTGACCCGTGTCGCGGGCGGAAGGATACTCCTGCACCCTTCTGTCTCGTCGAGGAGCAACCGTGCCCGCCGTCGGAGCCTCCTGGCTGCTGCGCGCCGACGGCCCGCCGCCTCCGCCCCCCGGCTCCGGCGGACCTGGCCCGTCGCCCTGGCGGCCCCCGGAAGCCGACCCGTCCGGTGCCCCGCGCCCATGGCAGGGTCCGGCGGGAGGTCCGCCTCCGGGCGGACGCCCGGGTGGGGCTCCGCCGGGCGGCGGAGGCGGTCCGTGGGGCCCGGCTCCCGGTGGAGGCGGCGGCCCGTGGGGCCCACCCCCGGGCGGGCCGCAAGGACCGCCCCCGGGTGGTGGGGGTCCGTGGGGCCCGGCCCCGGGTGGCCCGCCGCCGGGCGCACCCTTCGCGCCGCCGCCCGGCGCGCCGGGGCACCTGCTGCCGCTGCGCCCGCTCGCGGCCGGCGACGTCCTCGACGGCGCGATCACGATCCTGCGCCGCGGCTTCGGCGTGCTGGCGGCGATCATCCTGCTCGTGCACGGCCCGTACCAGCTGGTGGCGGCGCTGGCCCTGGACCGGGTCCTGCCGGAGTTCGGCGATCCCGACGCCTTCGCGCAGTTCTTCGGTGGCGAGGTGGCCGTCGACCTGCTCCAGCGGATCGTGCTCGTGGGCGGCCTCAGCGCCATCATCGGCCTGCTGGTGCACGTGCTGGTCGGGGGGGCGGTCGTCTCGGCCATCCTCGAACTCGACCACGGCCGCCCGTCGCGTGCCGCGCCGGCCCTGCGGCGCAGCTTCCAGGTGTCGGGCGGCACGCTCGGCGCCAGCGTGCTCGGCATCGTCACGGCCGTGATCGTGGGCGTCATGGTGATGGTGCTGATCGCCCTGCTGGCCGTGGCGGTGCCGCCGCTCGGGATCCTGCTGGGGCTCGCGAGCCTGCCACTGCTCGCGGGCATCGCGATCGCCGTCGTGTACCTCGTCCTGCCCGTGGCGGTCGTGGAGGAGACCGGCCCACTGCGCACGCTCTCCCGCGCGTGGTGGGTGCTGCGCCGTCGGTTCTGGTGGGTGCTCGGCGTGACCTCGCTGGCCGTCCTGCTGGTCGGGGCGATCTCCTTCGGTGTGCAGATGCTCCTGCTGCTGCTCGCCGGGCTCGCCGGCCCGCTCGGGTTCCTGGTCGAGGCCGCCGCCGGCACGTTGAGCGCGCTGATCTCGGTCCCGGTCACGGTCGGGGCCGCCCTGCTGCTCTACCACGACGCCCGCATCCGCGGCGAGGGCTACGACCTGCGGGCCCGCGCGCAGGGCCGGCCGTGGGGTTGACCCGGTTGCCGACCCTCCTTCACGGATCCGGCGTCGTCGCCGCGGCCGCGCCGCTGCGCCACGACCCCGAGGTCCTGCGCGACACCGCGCGTGAACTGCTGTCGCGGCCCCCGTACACCGAGCAGGCGCCGGGCCCGGTCACCGACGTGCTGCTGCGCCTGCGCCAGTGGATCGCCGGCGTTCTGGACGCCGTGCTGGGCGCGGTCGCGGGCAACACGGGGTTCGCCTGGGCCGTCGTCGCGGCCGGCACCGGACTGCTGGTGGTCCTGGCGATCCGCTGGAGCCGCGGCCTCACGCTGGACCGCGCCGACGCGGTCGCGCCCGTGGGCGAGCCCGGACGCACGGCATCGGATTGGCGGCGCGAGGCCACCGCCCACGCCGAGGTCAGGGCGTGGTCGGAGGCGGTGCGCGCCGGCTACGCGGCGGTCGTGGCCGACCTCGTCGCCGCCGGCGTGCTCACCGACGCGGGCGGGCGGACGGTGGGCGAGATCGACCGGCAGGTGACGGCCGACGACCCGACGAGCGCACCGGCGGTGCGCCGCGCCGGACGAGTGTTCGAGGACGTCTGGTACGGGCACCGCCAGGCCGGTGAGGACGACTTCCGAGCCGTCGTGGCCGCCTGGCGTACCGAGCGGGCCGGGGCGGCCACCCGCGGGCGTGCCGCTGCGGACGCGGAGTCGGCGCCTTGACGCGGATCGACGCACCCGGGCGAGCCGGCCCCCGGCGGGGCCGTCTCGCGGTCGTGGCCGCCGTCGTCAGCCTCGTGGTCGCCGGCCTGCTGGTCGGGCCCACCGCCACCGACGACCCACTGGACCCGGCCTCGGTCGGCCCGGAGGGCCTGCGCGGGCTGGTCGAGGTGCTCCGCCACAACGACGTCGACGTGGACGTCTCGCTGGAACCTCCCGCCGACCAGGCGACCAGCGTCTTCGTCCCCGTCGACCTGCTCACCGACGCCCGACGCGACGCGCTGCTCGACTGGGTGGAGGCCGGCGGGCGGCTGGTGGTCGCCGACGCGGGCTCGCCGCTGCACGGCCTGGCCGCCGCCGGCGCCGGGTTCGTCGACACCATCGGGCCGACGACCCGCGCACCCCGCTGCGACCTGCTCCCCGAGGTGGCGGCGGTCACCCATGCCGGCTGGGTCGGCTACGAGGTCCCCGACGACGCGACGGCCTGCTTCGCGCTGGGGGACGACCACGCCTGGCTGGTCGCGACCAGCCACGGCAGCGGCGAGGTGGTCGCGCTGGGTTCGGCCGCGCCCTTCACCAACCGGCTGCTCGACGACGACGACCATGCCGTGCTGGCGGCGAGCCTGCTCGCGCCCGCACCGGGGGACCGGCTGCGGATCGCGCCGCGCCCCCCGCTGGGCGAGGGCGAGACCTCGCTGCTGGACCTGGTCGACCCGCGGGTGTGGCAGGGGCTGGCGCTGCTCCTGGGGGCCGTCGTCGTGGCAGCGATCGCCCGCGGGCGCCGGCTCGGCCGTCCCGTGGCCGAGCAGCTACCGCCGGTGCTTCCCTCGATCGAGCTCACGAACTCGCTCGCGCAGTTGTTGCAACGCGCCGGTCGGCCGGCCGCGGCGGCCACGCGTCTGCGCGCCGACGCCCGCGGGGTCGTGGCCCACGCGACCGGGCAGCCGCCCCATGTCACGGACGAGCGGCTGGTCGCCGCGGCCGTCGCCCGGCTGGGCGTGTCCGAGGTTGAGGCCCGCACGGCCCTGCTCGACCAGCCCGAGGTCGCCGACGCCGACCTGCTCACCGTCCAGAAGGCGGTCCGACGCCTCCGCCACGCCGCCACCCACGCCGGCACCGGCGACGACGCCGGCGACGACGCCCGCGATGCCGCCGGCGACGAACCCATCCAGCGATGAAACGATCTGTCGACCTGTCGTCCCGGATTCCGGCGAGCCGCTGCCGGGAACACGCGATCAACCCTTCCAGGAGCTCCACGTGACCGAGTCCGCCTCACCGTCCCTGGCCGCGCCCGAGGTGACCGACGCCGACGCGCGGTCGGCCCTGGTGGCCGTGCGCGAGGAGATCGCCAAGGTCGTCGTCGGGCAGGAACCGGTGGTCACCGGGCTGGTCACCGCCCTGCTCGTGCGGGGGCACGTGCTGCTCGAGGGCGTGCCCGGTGTCGCCAAGACGCTGCTGGTCAACACCCTGGCCGCCGCCCTGGACCTGCGCGCCAACCGGGTGCAGTTCACGCCGGACCTGATGCCGGCGGACGTGACCGGTCAGCACCTCCTCGACGAGGCCGGCACGGGGTTCCGGTTCCGCGAGGGCCCGGTCTTCACCAACCTGCTGCTGGCGGACGAGATCAACCGCACCCCGCCGCGGACCCAGGCGGCCCTGCTGGAGGCGATGCAGGAGCGGCAGGTGACGACCGCCGGGGAGACCCGCCGGTTGCCGGAGCCGTTCCTCGTGGTCGCGACACAGAACCCCGTCGAGTACGAAGGCACCTACCCCCTGCCCGAGGCGCAGCTCGACCGGTTCCTGTTCAAGCTGCAGGTCCCGTACCCGAACGAGGAGCAGGAGCGCGAGATCCTGACCCGCCACGACCGAGGCGGTGACGCTTCCGACCCGGCCGAGGCCGGCGTGCGGCGGGTCGCGGACGCCGCCACGTTGACGGCGGCCCGTCAGCACGTGCGGAGCGTCCGGGTCGAGGCCCCGGTCCGGGACTACGTGGTCGCACTGTGCCGTGCGACGCGCGACGCACCGGCCGTCGAGCTGGGCGTCTCGCCGCGCGGGACGACCATGCTGCTGCACGCGGCCAAGGCCTGGGCGTGGCTGGCGGGACGGCCCTACCTCACCCCGGACGAGGTCAAGGCGGTCGCGAAGCCGACTCTCCGCCACCGCCTGCAGCTGCGTCCGGAGGCGGAGCTGGACGGCACCACGGCCGACCTGGTCCTCGACGGGGTACTGGCCAACGTCCCCGTACCGCGATGAGCGGCGCGCCCACGGCGACCCCCCGCCGCGGCAGCCGCACCTGGTGGTCCGGGGTCCTGCCGCTGCCGACGGTGCGCGCCGCGGCGGTGCTCGTCGCGTTGGTCCCGCTGGTGTGGGTCGCGCCGGTGACGGTGCCGTTCTGGGCGCCGGTGCTGGCGGTCGCGGCACTGGTCACCGCCGACGCCTGGCTCGCGCCGACCCCGTGGCACCTCGTGGTCGACCGCGAGCTGCCGCCGATCGTGAGCCTGGGCAGCGACGCCGAGGTGGTCTGGTCGGTGCGCAACCCGACCGGCCGGCGCGCCGCCGTCGCCGTCGCGGACGCGCTGCCACCCAGTCTCGGCGCGGCGCGGCGACGGTTCGCGCTCACGGTCCCAGCCGGGTCCCGGCGGCAGGTCACGGCGACGCTCGCCCCGAGCCGGCGAGGCACGTTCCGGCCCGCCACGCTCACGGTCCGGGTGACGGGGCCGCTGGGGCTGGGCCGGCGACAGGCCGACCGTGCGGTCCCGGGCCGCGTCGAGGTCCATCCGAGCTTCCGCTCGCGGGCCGCCGCCGAGCTGCGGGTGCGCCGCAACCGGGTCCTCGAGGAGGGCCTGCGCGCCATCCGGGCCCGGGGCGGCGGGACCCAGTTCGACGCGCTGCGCGAGTACGTCGAGGGTGACGACGTGCGCCGGGTGGACTGGGCGGCCACCGCCAGGGCCGGCCACCCGGTCGTCCGCACCTACCGGGCGGAACGCAACCAGCAGGTGCTCGCACTCCTGGACGCCGGCCGCCTCAGCGCCGGACTGGTCGAGGGCGTGCCCCGGCTCGACCACGCCATGGACGCCGTCCTGGCGCTCGCGACGATCGCCATGCGCTCCGGCGACCGCACCGGCCTGGTCGTGTTCGGCACCGCGGTGCACGCCACGGTGCCGGCCCGCAACGACCAGGGCCAGCTGCGGCGGCTGTCGACGGCCATGCACGCGGTCGAGCCGGAGCTGGCGGAGAGCGACTACCGCGAGGCGTTCCGCACCGCCCTCGGCCGCTTCCGGCGGCAGGCGACGCTGGTGCTGTTCACCGAGCTCGGCGCCGAGGCGGTGCAGGAGAGCCTCGTCCCGGCCCTGCCGCTGCTGGTCCGCGACCACGCCGTCATCGTCGCGTCGGTGCGTGACCCGGCGGTGGAGCACGCCCGCGACCGTGTCCCGGACCGGCCGGCTGACGTCTACCGCTCGGCGGCCGCCGTCACGGTGCTGCGCGAACGCGACCGGGCGGCCCAGCAGCTGCGCGCCCTCGGGGTGCAGGTCGTGGACGCGCTGCCGGGTGAGTTGGCGGGTCGTGTCGGCGACGCCTACCTGGAGACCAAGGCCCGCGGACGCTGACCTGCGGCGGCCGCGCCCTCGCCCAGCGCGCCGGTGCGGCCGGCCCGAGCGGCGCGCATGCCCAGGACGCCGACGTAGGCGAGGAACGCCGCCCACACCGCGGCGCCGGTCCCGACCCGCGCCCAGGTCGGCCACGGCGCGGCGGTGACGTAGCCCTCCAGCAGGCCGGCCACCAGGAAGACGAGCACCAGGCCGATCACGATCACGATCGAGCGGCGGCCCTCCTCGGCGAGCGCCTCACGTCGGGTGCGGTCGCCCGGTGCCACCAGCGTCCACCCCAGCTGCAGGCCCGCCCCGCCGGCGACGAAGACGGCGGTCAGCTCGAGCAGGCCGTGGGGCAGGATCAGGCCCCAGAAGCGGGCCGCGTCCCCGGCGGCGTGGAAGAGCCCGGCCGCCACCCCGACGTTGACGCCGTTGAAGAGCAGGATCGCCAGGGTCGGCACGCCGGCGGCGATGCCGCTGCCGAACGCGAGCGCACCGACGGCCGCGTTGTTGGTGAACACGCGGGCCGCGAAGGTCGTGCCCGGTTCGGCCGAGTAGTAGGCCTCGAACTCCTCCTCGAGGTAGGCCTGCCGGGCGGCCTCGGGCAGCGCCGCCTCGAACGCGGCCGGGCTGTTCGCCAGCCACACGGCCACGGCGGCGAACCCTGCGACGAAGACGATGGTCGCGACGAGGATCGCCCGCCGCGCGTGCCACACCGCCGCCGGGAAGGTCACCACCACCGCCTCGGCGAACGTGCCCAGCGACCGGGCCCGCGAGCCGTGCACGACCGCCCCCGAACGGGCCACCAGCCCACTGAGCTGGGCCGCCAGCCCCGGGTCGCGGTAGCGCACACGCACGGTTGACAGCTGGCTGGACACCCGCAGGTGCAGCCGCACCAGCTCGTCGAGTTCGGCGTCGGACAGCCGGCCGGGTGCGCCGCCGGCGCGGCGCACGAGCTCGTCCAGCCGCTGCCACGTCGGCTGGTTGCGCAGGATGTACCCGTCGATGTCCGTGGTGTGCCCCCGGGTCGGGCCGGGAGGGACCGGCTACCGTCCCGGCAGTCTAGGAGGCCTGCCGTTTGCGTTCCTCGCCGTCCCCGCCGGGCACCGTCACTCCCGAGGCGGTCGAGCTGGAGCTCGAGTACGCCACCGTCGGCTCGCGCGGGATCGCCTACCTGCTGGACCTGCTGATCATCGGGCTGCTGTTCGTGCTGATCGCCGTCGCCGAGGGCACCTTCGGGGTCAGCGGGTTCGTACCGGGCTGGCTCGGGCTCGCGCTGTTGCTGCTGCTGGCCTTCGCCGTGCAGTTCGGCTACCCGATCGGCTTCGAGACCCTGTGGCGCGGCCGCACCCCCGGCAAGGCGGCCATGGGGCTACGGGTCGTCACGGTCGAAGGGGCGCCCGTCGGGCTGCGCCACGCCGCCCTGCGTGCCGTCGTCGGCCTGTTCGAACTGCTCCCCACGCTCGGCGTGCCGGCGATGATCAGCTCGCTGGTGGGCGCCCGCGGCCAGCGGCTCGGCGACCTCGCGGCCGGGACGGTCGTACTGCGCGAGCGGCGAGGCAGCCGTGCACCGGCACCCCAGCAGTTCGCGGCGCCCCCGGGTCTGGAGGGCTACGTCGCCCACCTCGACGTCAGCCGCCTCGGGCCGGCCGACTACGCAGCCGTCCGTGACACCCTCCTGCGCCTGCACGAGCTGACCCCGGCGGCCCGGCGCCACGTGGCCGAGACCGTCGCCGACGGACTGCTCGGGCGGGTGGCCCCGGCTCCGCCGTCCGGGGTACCGGCCGAGGTCTGGCTGGCCTGCGTCGCCGCCGCCGTGCAGGCACGCCGCTCGCCCGGACCGCGTCCGACGGCGCCCGCCCGGCCCGCCGGCGGCCCGGCCGGGCCGGCCGGTGGCGGCGGATGGGCCGCACCGCCCCGCGAGGCGGGCTCGGATACGCCGCCGGCGTCGCGTGCAGGCGAGGCGGTGGACCCGCCGCGACCCGCCGGGGAGGCCCAGAACCGGCCGGGCACGGACACGGGCTTCCAACCGCCCGCCTGACCCGACACGTCGTCACGTCGGTAGAGCGACGGTGTCGACCTGTCGGCAGGAAACGCCACGACGGACGCTCGTCCCGGTCGGCCGGGGCCCACCGCTACGCTGGCACGCTCGTGCCGGCCCCGTCTTCCCCCGCGCAGGATCGTCCGCCACCCATGGCCTACCAGGTGAAGCTCGAGGTCTTCGAGGGGCCGTTCGACCTGCTGCTGCAGCTCATCTCGCGGCGCAAGCTCGACGTGACCGAGGTCGACCTGGCCGAGATCACGGCCGACTTCCTCGCCCACCTCGAGCAGGGCATCGAGGACCTGGACCTGGAGACCGCCACGCGGTTCCTGGTCGTGGCCGCGACGCTCATCGAGCTCAAGGCGGCACGGCTGCTGCCCCGCGATGACCGCGAGGAGCTCGATGACCTGCTGGGTGACGCACGGGACCTGCTCTACGCCCGCCTGCTCGAGTACCGCGCCTTCCGCGACACGGCCCGTGTGCTGGCCCACCACCTGCTGCGCAACGAGGCGCACCTCGGCCGTGAGGTGCCACCGGAGCCGTGGCTGCAACGGCTCGTGCCGGAGACGCCCCTGGCGGTGGACGCCACCGGGCTGGCAGCCATCGCGGCGTCCGCGCTGGCGCCGACCCCCGAGGCGCCCGTCGACCTCAGCCACATCCGCCGCAGCTACGTGACCATCCGCGAGGCGGCCCTGACCGTCCTCGACCGGCTGCGACCGGGCGGCGAGGCCGCGAGCTTCTCGGACCTGGTCGCCGACCGCGGGCGTGGCGACCGTGTCGTGTTCTTCCTGGCCCTGCTCGAGCTGTTCAAGCTCGGACACGTGGACCTCGACCAGCCCGACCACCGCGGTCCGTTGGCGGTGGCGCGGCGCGAGGGCGGCCAGGACCTGGAGTCCCTGACCGAGTCCGACGACCCCGACGAGTCCGCGCCCGAGGCGGCTGAGGACGCGCCGGCGGAGGCACCCCTGGACGTGCGAGGAGCGTCGTGAGCGAGCCATCACCGACCGACACCCCGGCCGTGGAGACCGGCGACGGCCTGCCGCTGGCGGCCCCGCCCGCCCAGCCGCCGGCCGACGCCGACCTGCGCCCGGGCGTCGAGGCACTGCTGTTCCTCGCCGACGAGCCGCTGGACGCCGCGGCGATCGCCGAGGTCGTCGATCGTGACGTCGCCGAGGTGGAGACGCTGCTGGAGGAGCTCACCGCCAGCTATGCGGCCGCCGGCGGGGGCATACAGATCCGGCAGGTCGCCGGCGGCTGGCGCATGTACACCGCCCAGGCGGCCCGCCCGGTGCTCGAGCGCTGGGCGCTGGCCGGCAAGACCGGCCGGCTGACCCAGGCTGCCCTGGAGACCCTGGCCGTCGTCGCCTACAAGCAGCCCATCAGCCGCAGCGAGATCGGCGACATCCGCGGCGTCAGCGCCGACGGCGCGGTCCGCAGCCTCGTGGCCCGCGGGTTCGTCACCGAGGTCGGCCGCGACGAGGGTCCCGGACAGGCCGTGCTGTACGGCACGACCACCCTCTTCCTCGAGCGGCTCGGTCTGCAGTCCCTCGACGAGCTGCCCCCGCTGACCGACTTCCTGCCGGAGGCGCCCGCCCCCGACGAGCCCGACCTCGCCAGCCTCAAGGAGGTGCGCCAGCGCCTCGCGCGCGGCGACGAGCTGCCCGTGCGCGGCGTCCTGGAAGGTCGTCGGACCAACACCGGCACCGACGAGGAGCCGGACGACGAGGACGACGTGATGCCCGCGCCGACGACGGCGGTGGGGGCCGGCCGCGGCGGCGAGGACATGGACGAGCTGACCGACCGGCTGGAGCAGGCGGCGCGCAACGCCGTCGACCGGCTCCGGCAGGCGGTGGCCGCCGGTGAACGCGACGCCCAGGACGACGCCGCGGACGTCACCGAAGGCGCCGAGGAGCCGACACCCGCCGGGGAGCCTTCCGATGGCTGAGGAACGTGTCCAGAAGGTGCTCGCGGCGGCCGGGATCGCCTCGCGGCGCGCCTGCGAGGAGCTGATCGCCGAGGGCCGCGTCACGGTCAACGGCGAGGTGATCGAACTGGGCGCCAAGTGCGACCCGTTGGCGGACGTCATCGCCGTCGACGGCGAACGGGTCAACACCGACCCGGACAAGCTCTACGTCCTGCTCAACAAGCCGCGCGGGGTGGTGACCACCGTGGACGACCCCCAGGGCCGGCCGACGGTCGTCGATCTGGTCAACCTGCCGCAGCGCCTGTACCCGGTCGGCCGTCTCGACCAGGACACCGAGGGCCTGCTGCTGCTCACCAACGACGGCGAGCTCACCCACCAGCTGCTCCACCCCTCCTTCGAGGTCGAGCGCGTCTACGTGGCACTCGTGCCCGGCCCGGTGCGCAAGAAGGCACTGGCGCAGCTGCGCGAGGGGGTCGAGCTGGACGACGGCATCGCCCGGGCCCGCCGTGCCCGGGTGCTGGAGGAGGAGCGCGGTCGGGCGCTGGTCGAGCTCGTCATGACCGAGGGCCGCAAGCGTGAGGTGCGCCGCATGTTCGCCGCGCTGGGCCTCACCGTGGAGCGGCTGGCCCGGGTCGCCTACGCCGGCGTCGAGCTGGGGGACCTGCGGCAGGGCAAGTGGCGCTTCCTTACGCAGGCGGAGATCGGCCGACTGTATGCGGCGGTCGCGACGCCCCACCGCGGCGACCCGCCACGACGACCGACCGCTGCCCGCGGGTCGCGACGGAGCTCGCGCACCGAGCGCGACGCGCGGGCCGCCAACACGGCGCGGGCGACGCGCCGGGGAGGACCGCGATGAGCGACGAACGCGTCCGGGCGCTGCGCGGCGCCACCACGTTGGACCACGACGACCGCGACCACCTCATCGAGCGAACGCAGGAGCTGATGGCGGCCGTCTTCGCCCGCAACGAGCTGGTCGAGGACGACCTCATCTCGATCGTCTTCACGGCGACCGACGACATCCACGCCGCCTTCCCGGCCGAGGCCGCACGCGAGGCCGGCATCACCCACGTCCCACTGCTGTGTGCCCGCGAGCTGGAGATCGACGGTGGCATCCGGCGCTGCGTCCGGATCCTCGTCCACGCCTACACACGGCGGACACCGCGGGAGCTGCGCCACGTCTATCTGCACGAGGCCCGCCAGCTGCGCACGGACCTCCCGGAATGAGCCGCCACCGCTCCTGCGGCGCCCGGGAGGCGCCGACACCCCCGGTCGGCGGGTGCCTCGACCCTGCCGTGGCCCGCAACGCCCCGCCTGACGCGTCTGAGCGTGTTCGCGCAGGTCAGCGGCCGTGAGCAGCAGCCGGGACCCCGGCGCCGGTCGTGTACTGCCCGGCCGCGTCGCCGTCGTCGGCGGCGGACTGATCGGCGGCTCGCTGGCCGCCGCCTGCCGCCGGGCCGGGGTCGGCGAGGTGGTGCTGACCGACCGCGACCCGCAGGTGCGTCGCCGCGCGGGGGAGCGCGGGCTGGCCGACCGGATCGCGGGAGACGTCGCCGAGGCGGTGGCCGACGCCGATCTGGTCGTGCTGGCCGTGCCCGCGCACGTGGTGCCGGAAGTGGCCCTGACGGCCGCGGCGTCCGCCCCCACCGGCGCGATCCTGACCGATGTGGCCAGCCTCAAGTCCAACTTGACGGTTGATGTCGAGTCGAGGTTGAGGCTTTCGGGGTTGGATCCGAGCCGGTTCGTGGGCGGTCACCCCATGGCCGGCAGCGAGCACAGCGGACCGGACGCGGCCGATCCGACGCTCTTCCAGGGCGCGACCTGGATCCTCACGCCGACCGCGGTCACCGGGACCGCCGCGGTGCAGGTCGTCTCGGGGCTGCTGCGGGGGATCGGCGCCCGGGTCCTGGCCCTGGCGCCCCAGCGTCACGACGAGCTCGTCGCGCTGGTGAGTCACCTCCCTCATCTCGCGGCCAGCACCCTGGCCGACGTCGCCGGTGAGGCCTCGGCGGCCGCGGGGGAGGTGGTCCTCGCGATCGCCGGCGGGGGGTTCCGGGACACGACCCGCGTGGCCGCGTCCGACGCCGCCCTGTGGCGCGGGATCCTGACCGGCAACCGGGCCGCCGTGCTGGCGGCCCTCGAGCGCTACCGCGACCGTCTCTCGGAGGTCCACGACGCGCTCGCGCGCGGTGACGACGACCGCCTGGAGACGGTGTTGGCTCGTGCCAGTGAGGCCCGCCGGCGCATGGTGCCGAAGGCCACCGACGAGGACGTGGTGGACGTCGTCGTGGCCCTCGACGACCGGCCCGGCACGCTCGCCGTCGCCACCACGGCACTGGGGGAGGCCGGCATCAACGTCGAGGACCTCGCCATGCGCCACGCGGTCGACGGCCAACGCGGTGCGCTGCTGGTGCGCGTGGCTGGTGGCGTGCGCGAGCGCGCACTGCAGGTGCTGTCGGCACAGGGGCTGGCCGTGCACGTGGAGTCCGAAGGTGCGGCCGAGAGCTGACCGGCTGACCGGCTGCCCGGCCGGCGGCGGCTCCCGCGCGGATGTGCGGCACCGGCCCGTCGGTGGCAGGCTGCCGGCGGCCACCACGCCCCGAACGACCCTCCCGCCCAGCCGCCCCGTCGCCGTCGAGACCGCCCGTGAACCAGCGCCTGATCGAGCCGCTCACCGTGCCGCCCGACGCGGACGTGCGGGTCCCCGGCTCCAAGAGCCTGACCAACCGTGCGCTGGTGGCGGCGGCGCTGGCGCGCGGCACCTCCGTGCTCGAGGGCGTGCTGTTCGCCGACGACACCGAAGCGATGCTGACCGCGCTGCAGGCCCTCGGGGTGGGCGTGACGGTCGACCACGACGCCGAACGCGTCGTCGTCGAAGGACTCGACGGCGCGGTCCCGGCCGGCCCGACCGACCTGGACGTCCGGCTGTCGGGGACGACGGCGCGGTTCCTCGCGCCGCTGCTGGCGCTGGGGCGCGGCCCCTACCTGCTCGACGCGGCGCCACCGTTCCGGGCCCGGCCGATGGGTCCGCTGTTCACGGCCCTGCGGGACCTGGGGGTCACGATCGAGGAGCAGGGCGCCCCCGGGCACCTGCCGGCCGTGTTCACCTCGGCTGGCGTGCGGGGCGGCCGTCTGACGGTCCCGGCCGACGTCTCCAGCCAGTTCCTGTCCGGCCTGCTGCTGAGTGCCCCGCTGTTCCCAGAAGGCCTCGAGGTGGCCGTGGCCACCGACCTGGTCTCGCGCCCCTACGTCGCCCTGACGACCGCGGTGATGGCCGCGTTCGGTGCACGGGTCGAGGCGGCCGACGACGGCATGTCCTACGTCGTGGCTCCGACCGGCTACCGGGCGGCGGACTACCGCATCGAGCCCGACGCGAGCGCCGCGTCCTACTTCCTCGCCGCCGCCGCCATCACCGGCGGGCGGGTCCGCATCCCCGGGCTCGGCCGCCGTGCCCACCAGGGCGACGTGCGCTTCGCCGACCTGCTCGGCCGCATGGGGGCGCAGGTCGCGTGGTCCGCCGACGCCGTGGAGGTCCGGGGCACCGGCACGCTGCGGGGCATCGACGTCGACATGGCCGACGTGTCCGACACCGCCCAGACGCTCGCGGCGGTGGCCGTCTTCGCCGAAGGGCCCACGCGCGTGCGCGGCATCGGCTTCATCCGCCACAAGGAGACCGACCGGGTGGGTGCGGTCGTGGCCGAACTGCGCCGACTCGGCATCGACGCCCGCGAGGAGGACGACGGCTTCGTGGTCCATCCCGGCGCCCCCACCGCTGGGGTCGTGCACACCTACGACGACCACCGCATGGCGATGAGCTTCGCGCTGCTCGGCCTGCGGGTGCCGGGGATCGTGATCGCGGACCCGGGCTGTGTCGCCAAGACCTTCCCCGACTACTTCGCCGTCCTCGAGTCGCTGCGCCGGGCGGCCTGACAACGGCCCGACGCGCGGTCGTCCGCGGCCACCGCCGGGTCGGGTGGCCGGGCGCCGCGCGGGAGCCGGTCGGCGCCCGCGGGTAGGGTGACCCGGTCCGCCACCCCGGCGCCCGCCGTCCGCCACCTCGTGTCCCAGGAGTACCTCGCCGTGCCCGCCGATGCCTCGTCGCGCATCCCGCCGACCGCGGACGACACCGCCGATGGCACCGTGGACGACGCCCCGCACGACGCCGAACGTGTCGGGGCGGGACGTCCCCTGGTGGTCGCGATCGACGGACCGGCCGGCTCGGGCAAGTCGTCGGTCGCCCGGCGCGTCGCTCAACGGCTGGGCATGCCCCACGTCGACACGGGCGCGCTGTACCGGGCCGCGACGCTGGCGGTCCTGCGCGCGGAGGTCGACCCGGACGACGAAGACGCCTGCGCGGCCGTGGTCGCGGCGGTCGACCTGCAACGCCGCGGCGACCGCACCTTCCTCGACGGCGAGGACGTCGAGGACGAGATCCGCGGTGACGCCGTCACGGCCGCGGTCTCCGCGGTGTCGGCACACGCCGCCGTCCGCGCGGCGCTGCTGCCCGCCCAGCGGCACGCGGTCGCCGAGCACGGGGGCGTGGTGGAGGGGCGCGACATCGGCTCGGCCGTGCTGCCCGAGGCGGACGTCAAGGTGTTCCTGACCGCGTCGGTCGAGGAGCGCGCCCGCCGCCGCGGCGGCCAGGTCGGCCGCGACGACCTCGAGGTGCTCGCGCAGGAGATCGCCGCACGCGACGCCGCCGACGGTGGCCGCGCGGTGTCGCCGATGGCCGTTGCCGACGACGCCTGGGTGCTGGACTCCTCCGATCTCGACGTCGAGCAGGTGGTCGACGCGGTGGTGGACCGGGTCCGCGAGGTGGCCGGCGCCCGCCCGGTCGACCCGCTGTCCGCCCGCCGTGCCCTGCCGCGCGTCGCCATCGTCGGACGGCCCAACGTCGGCAAGTCCACGCTGGTCAACCGCATCCTCGGCGCCCGCGTCGCCATCGTCGAGGAGAAGCCCGGCGTGACCCGCGACCGCACCGAACATCCCGCGGAGTGGCTCGGGCGCCACTTCCTCGTCGTCGACACCGGCGGCTGGGAGCACCAGGCCGAGGGCATGGCCGCCCGCATCGTCGAGCAGGCCGAGGCCGCGGTCACCGACGCCGACCTGGTGCTGTTCGTGGTGGACGCGACGGTCGGGGCGCTGGAGGACGACGAGCGCTACGCCCGCCTGCTGCGTCGCAGCGGCGTGCCGACGCTGCTGGTGGCCAACAAGGTCGACAGCAACGCACAGGAGTCACTGGTCCACGAGCTGTACGGGCTCGGCCTGGGCGCAGCCCACCCCGTGTCCGCACGGCACGGCCGCGGCGTCGGTGACCTGCTCGACGAGGTACTGGCGGGCCTGCCGGAGGCGGCCGAGGTGGCGCCCGAGGCCGACGCGGTCCCGCGGGTGGCGATCGTCGGCAAGCCCAACGTCGGCAAGTCCTCACTGTTCAACCGCCTGCTGGGTCAGGAACGCTCCATCGTCGACAGCGTCCCGCACACCACCCGCGATGCGGTCGACACCATGGTGGAGGTCGACGGCGAGCCGTGGGTGTTCGTCGACACCGCCGGTATGCGGCGGCGCTACCGCCACGGCGAGGAGACCGAGCTGTACTCGGTCGACCGGACCCGCGCCGCCATCCAGGGCGCCGACCTGGTCCTGTTCGTGATCGACGCGTCCGAGCCGCTGGGGGAGCAGGACCAGCGGCTGGCCGCCCTGCTGCGCGAGGCCGGCCGCGGGGTCGTGCTGGTGTGCAACAAGTGGGACCTCGTCGACGAGGACCGTCGCCACGAACTCGAGCGCGAACTCGACCGGTTGCTGTCGTTCGCGGCCTGGGCGCCGCGCGTGAACGTGTCCGCGGCCAGCGGCCGGGGTCTGCGCCGCCTGCTGCCGCAGCTGCGCAGCGTCTGGGGCAACTACCGCCGTCGCGTGCCGACCCGCGAGCTCAACCGACTCGTCGAGGACGCGGTCGCGCGCCACCCGCTGCCACGGCAGGGCAACCGCAACCTCAAGATCCGCTACGCCACCCAGGCCGAGATCGCCCCGCCGCGCTTCGTGCTGTTCGCCAACGGGGCGCTGCCGCCGTCCTACCGGCGCTACCTGGAGCGCGAACTGCGCCAGCAGCACGACTTCACGGGTGTGCCCCTGCTGTTCGAGGACCGCCCGCCCGCGCCCCGCAACCGGCGCTGACCGGGCGCCGGCGACACCGCGCGGCGGGATCGCCCGGTTGGCTCGCGGCGGCCGCAGGCGGTAGCGTGCTCGCTTCGCGCGACCGGCCTTCGCCGGGCGCGCACTGGTGGCCGACGACCCGCGTTCGCAGGTCCGTCGGGCCGACCACCGGGCTGTGGCGCAGTCAGGTAGCGCACTCGTCTGGGGGGCGAGGGGTCGCCGGTTCAAGTCCGGCCAGCCCGACGCGAACCGCCGGGGTCCCACGCGGACCCCGGCGGCACGTGTCTTCGGCCGAGGCTCGCTAGCGTGCATGGTCGGGCAGCCAACGGGCAGGACGGCGATGCGCTTCTACGACCTCGGCGGCGGTGGGGAGCAGCGCGTGGCCTCGCGCCGGGTCCTGACCGTGCCGAACCTGCTGTCGTTCGCGCGGTTGGCGATCCTGCCGGTCGTGTATCTCGATCTGGTCCAGGGCCGGCTCGTGCGGGCGTTCGTGCTGCTGGTCGTCTTCGCCTCCACGGACTGGTTCGACGGCTACGTCGCCCGCCGGTTCGACCAGGTCACCGAACTGGGCAAGCTGCTCGATCCGATCAGCGACCGGGTCCTGTTCGTGGTGGTCGGCGTCGCCTTCGTCGTGTCCGGCCTGCTGCCCCTGTGGGCGGTGCTGGTCCTGCTCGTGCGCGACGTCCTGGTCGGCATCGCGGGCGTGGCGCTGGTCCTGCGCGGCGCCAAGCCGCCGGACGTGACCCGCCTGGGCAAGACCGCGACGTTCGGGCTGATGTGGGCGCTGCCCACCTTCCTGGTGGCCGCGATCGTCGGTGACGGCACGCAGGACCCGCAGCCGGTGCTCTACGCGATCGCCTGGGTCCTGTTCCTGGTCAACGCGGCGCTGTACTGGCTGGCCGCCGCCGACTACGCGCGCACCGTGCGACGCCGGGCCCAGGTCGCGGCCGAGGGGGACCGTCCCGCACCCGACGGCGACTGAAACCCGCGCGCGACGCTGCGGTAGGGTGACCCGCGTCGGCCGGATGGTCGACCAGCCCGGAGCGTCCTTCCCGCAAGCGCTCCTCAGGACCAAGACAGGAGACCCCTGCCGTGGCGGACGACACGCCCAGCGAGCTGCGCTACACCGAGCAACACGAGTGGCTGCGGGACGACGGTGACGTGATCACGGTCGGCATCACGAAGTTCGCGCAGGAGCAACTCGGCGATGTCGTGTACGTCGACCTGCCGAGTCCCGGTGCCGAGGTCGAGCAGGGGCAGGCGTTCGGCGAGGTGGAGTCCACCAAGTCGGTGTCGGACCTGTACGCGCCGGTGAGCGGGGTCGTCGTCGAGCGCAACGAGGACCTCGACGAGCGGCCGGAACTGGTCAACCTCGACCCCTACGGGCAGGGCTGGATGGTGACGATCCGGCCCGGCGATCGCTCGGAACTCGACGGACTGCTGGACGCCGACGCCTACGAGTCCCACGCACAGGGCTGAAACCGCCGGGGAGTCTCCGGTTCCACCTGAGGTCGAGACGCCGGCCGCGTCGGCCGCGCCGGCCGCGACCGGCGCCTCGTGCGGACCTGTGGTGAAGGCTGCGCGGCGCACCCGCGTCGTCTACGCTGGTCCGCCCCGCCGGGACGGCACGAGGGTCGACCTCGACCTCACGGCGAGCCGCGCCGGCGGTGCCGGCGTTCGACCATCTGCCGACCGAACCCGGGTAGGAGGCGACGTGTACTGCAGCCAGTGCGGCGAGCAGGTCCCCGAGGACGCCAACTTCTGTCCCTCCTGCGGGGCACGCATCGTGGCCGAGGGCAGCCACGAGCACACCACCGCCGCCATCGAGGTCGGCGCGTTCGACCCCTCCCACGAGCCCGGCGCGCTGCCGGAGCTCGAGCCCGGCACGGGCATGCTGGTCGTAGTGCGGGGCCCCAACGCCGGGGCGCGCTTCGTCCTCGACCACGACCCGGTGACCGTCGGACGCCACCCTGACTCCGACATCTTCCTCGACGACGTGACCGTGTCGCGCCGCCACGCGGAGCTCGTCCGCAGCGACGTGGGCACGGTCGTTCGCGATCTGGGCAGTCTGAACGGGTCGTACGTCAACGGCGAACGGGTCGAGGAGCGCTCGCTCGCCACCGGTGACGAAGTCCAGATCGGCCGTTTCAAGTTGCTGTACGTCGGTGACGGTGGCGATCCGGCCGGGCTGGCGCCATGAAGTCCCTCACCATCGGTGAGGTGCTGAACCGGCTCAAGGACGAGTTCGACGACATCACGATCTCGAAGATCCGGTTCCTGGAGGCCGAGGGCCTCATCTCGCCGGACCGGACCGAGTCGGGGTACCGCAAGTTCACCGGCGAGGACATCGACCGCCTGCGCTACGTGCTCCGTGCCCAGCGGGACCGTTACCTGCCGCTGAAGGTGATCAAGGAAGAGCTCGAACGCATCGACGCCGGGCAACCCGTCGAGCGGCCGGCGTCGTCCGCGGACGATCCGTCGGCGGCGGCGCCCGCGACCGCGGACGGGACCGTCCCGGCTCCCGAGCCCGGTGGCGGCGCACCGACGCCGGCCCCGGCCGGCGAACGATCGGTCTTCGACGCCGCCCCCGGCGACGTGCGTCTGTCGGCGGCCGAGCTCGCCGACGCGACCGGACTGACGGAACGTGACGTGGCCCAGCTGCGCGAGCACGGGCTGCTGGGGCCGGGTCCCCACCACGACGGCGACGACCTGCAGGTCGCCAAGCTGGCGGCGTCCCTGTTCGACAACGGCTTGGAAGCACGACACCTGCGCATGTACCGCCAGTTCGCCGACCGCGAGGCCGCGCTGGCCGAGCAGCTGGTCGCACCCCTGCTGCGCCAGCGCAATCCCGACAGCCGCCGCACCGCCACCGAGCAGACCGAGCGCGTGGTCTCGGCCGGCGGAGCCCTGCACCGAGCGCTGCTGGCCAAGCAGCTGCGCAACCTGCTCGGCTCGTGAGGGCCACGGAGATCCCGTGCCGCCGCGCGGCCGGGCTGCTGCTGATCCTCGCGCTGCTGCTGGCGACGGCGGCACCGGCGCCTGCAGGGGCGGCCCTGCCGGTGCTGGACGACCCCGCCGTGGCCGGCCCGCCCCCCGAGGCCTGGCCCGAACCGGCTGCCACGGAGGTCCCGGCGACCAGCTGGGTCCTGGTCGAGGCCAGCACCGGCCAACGGCTGGCCGAACACGACGCGGAGGAACTCCGGCCGGTCGCCTCGACCATCAAGGTGCTGACCGCACTGACCGTCGTGCAACGGGCCGACCTCGACGAGGAGGTGACCGTCGGCCGGGAGGTCCTGGTCGAGGGCGCGTCGGTGGGTCTGCAGCCAGGCGACACCTGGACGGTCGGTGACCTGCTCGAGGCCATCCTGGTCCGCTCGGGCAACGACGCCGCCGAGGCGCTGGCCCGACACGTCGGCGGCGACACCCAGCGCTTCCTCGAACTGATGGAGGCGGACATCGAGGCACTCGGGCTCGACGCCCGCGATCTCGTCAGCCCTACCGGTCTGGACGACGCCAACCGGCTGTCGGCGCTGGACCTGGCCACCATCGCCCGGGCGGCGCTCGCCGAACCGGAACTGCGGCCGCTGCTGGCCCTCCGGGAGACCACCACGCCGGTGGTCGGCCCGCGCGAGAACCGCAACGAACTGCTGCAGCGCTACGACGGCGCGACGGGGGTTAAGACCGGGTTCACGCTGGCCGCGGGCAACAGCCTGATCGCCAGCGCGCAGCGGGACGGTCGTGAGCTGATCGCGGTGGTACTGGACGCCGGCGACGACCCCGCGCGGTTCGAGCAGGCCGCCCAGCTCCTGGACCTCGGGTTCGACGACTTCACCCGGCACGAGCTGACGAGCGTCGTCGACCTCGCGGTGGCCGGCGGCTGGCAGACGTTCACCGCCGGGCCCGTGACGGTGAGTGCCCCCGGCGCGGCGACGCCCGACCTCGTGCTCGACCTGCCGGCGCGGGTACCCGAGACGTCGCTGTCGCTGCAAGCCGTGGTCGACGGCACCGTTCTGGCCGGTGTCGATGCCGTGGCGGACACCAGCGGTGCGTTCGAACCGGCACGCGCGGAGGCGGCCGATCCGGCCGCCGACCCGCCTGCGGCCCGCCTCGGCCAGGCCCTGGTCGACGGTGCCTACGCGTCCCTGCGGGCAGCCGCCGCTGCAGACACCCTCCGCTAGCCTGCAGCAGTCGACGACCCAGGAGCACCTCTTGATCGAGATGGAGCTCGTCGGCGTGCGGGTGGAGCTGCCGGCCAACCAGCCGATCGTGCTGCTCAAGGAACGGCACGGCACCCGCTACCTGCCGATCTGGATCGGAGCGGTCGAGGCCACCGCCATCGCCTTCGCGCTGCAGGGCGTGGAGACGCCCCGCCCCTTGACCCACGACCTCTTCGTGGACGTCCTCGGCCAGCTCGGTGCCGAGCTGTCGGCGGTGCACGTGACCGCCCTGCGCGACGGGACCTTCTACGCCGAGCTCCACCTCTCACGCGAGGGCCGGACGCTGACGGTGTCCGCCCGCCCGTCGGACGCCATCGCCCTGGCCAGCCGACTCGAGGGTGTGCCGATCTTCGGGGCCGAGCAGGTGCTGGAGGAAGCCGGCCTGGAGATCGAGGCCTCGGACGACGAGGGCGAGGAGGGCGTCGACGCCGAGGAGGCGGTCCGCCAGTTCCGCGAGTTCCTCGAGGACATCAGCCCCGAGGACTTCCGCGAGCAGTGACGCCGGCCGGCGGGTCGCGTCCGGGCGCGCCGGGGGATCGGGGTCTTCCGTCGTCCGTGACGGAAACCGCTTCGCCCGCCCACGGCCGCCGGCCTCATGCGCCGGGCTTTCCGTCGCCCGTGACGGAAACCGCTCACGCCCGCCACGGCTCGCCGGCCCCACGCGCGGCCGGTGTGTGCGCACAGAGCATCCGCGCATCGGGGCTGGACGCCACCTGACCACGGCATTTCGTGCCCTTTCGATGCCGCTGGAGAGCCTCGACGTGGCGTCCAGCTACGGGAACTGGCACGAGCAGGGCACCCCACACGCGTTCCCTTTCGGGCCATTTCGCTACCTCTGCATGCACAAAACTCTCGACCTGGAGTCCAGGGTGAGGCAGTAGGAACCCTGCAGCTGCCATTGACACGGGTGTAGTTCCGCCCGTAGCCTCACGTCGGCCGTATCGGTGGAGGGGCGTCAGCCCGCATCGCTCCACCGGAGACGGGCCTCGGGGAGTGGAGCGGATCAGCGGATCTCGCTCCACCGGCGACACCAGGAGCACACCGTTGAGCACGATGCCGGAAGCCGGTCAGCTCGCCCTCGACGTCGGCGACGTCGGCGTCCGCGAGGGCTACCGAGGCTCCTCGGCCACGAAGATCGTGGGCATCACGTACCGCCAGCTCGACTACTGGGCGCGGACGGGCCTGGTGGAGCCCAGCGTCAGGAAAGCCACCGGCTCCGGCACCCAGCGGCTGTACTCCTTCGACGACGTCGTCCGCCTCCGCGTGGTGAAGCGGCTGCTGGACACCGGCGTGTCGCTGCAGAAGGTCCGGCGGGCCGTCGACGAACTGCGCGCCCGCGGCCGCTCCCTGGCCGACGCCACCCTGGTGTCGCACGGCGACTCGGTCTACCTCCTGGAGGACGACGCCTCGCTGGTCGACCTGCTGCGTCGCGGGCAGGGCGTGTTCGCCATCGCGCTCGGCCCGGTCATCGAGGAACTGCGCGGCGAGGTGACGGCGTTCCCCACCGAGCGCCTCGACGACGTCGCCCCGGGCCAGGCCGCCGACATGGACGACGCTGCCAACGGCTGAGGCCGTCAGGCGTTGGCAGGGGCCAGACGCTCGCGCAGCCAGGCGATGTCGCTGGCCTGCGAACCGTCCTCGCCGTCCGGGGTCTCCACGATCACGTCGGCGCCGGCCTGGCGCACCACCTCGACGAGCACGTCCGGCGAGATGCGGCCGCGGCCGAGGTTCTGGTGACGGTCGCGGCCAGAGCCGAAGTCGTCCTTGGAGTCGTTGAGGTGGACGAGGTCGATCCCGCCCGTGAGCGCGCCGATGCGGGCGACGGCGTCGTCGAGTTCCTCGCCGGCCGCATGCGTGTGGCAGGTGTCGAGGCAGAACCCGAACGGGGTCTCCACGCCGTCCAGCGCCTCCCAGAGCCGACCGATGCGGTCGAAGTGCCGGGCGACGGCGTTGTTGCCGCCGGCCGTGTTCTCGATGAGGATCGGCACGGACGTCTGCAGCCGCTCGAGGGTCGAGCGCCAGTTCGCGTAGCCGGCCGCGACGTCGTCGTCCTCGGGGAGGTGGCCGCCGTGGACGATGACGCCCAGCGCGCCGATGGCCTCGGCGGCGCGCACCGTCTTCTCCAGCAGTTGGCGGCTGGGATGGCGCACGCGGTTGTTGGTGGTCGCGACGTTCACGAGGTACGGCGCGTGGACGTAGATCGCGACGTCGCTGGCCCGCAGGACCTCGGCGTCCTCCCGTGGCTTCGGCCCGCGGAACTGCTGCGGCGGTGACAGGAAGACCTGCACCGCGTCGGCGCCGCGCTCCGCGGCGGCCGTGAGCGGGTCCTGGGGTGGCACGTGGGCGCCGATGCGCATGACGGGCGAGCCTTCTCGGCGGGGACAGGACGTTCTCTTCCGAGGAGGCTATCGCGCGTCCTTGGCAGCCCGGCTGCGAGGCTGGTTCGATGCCGCCGGATGCGGTCGAACCCCTTTCGACACGTCCCGAAACGTCGTCGTCGTCCCGCGGAGCCCACCGTGCCCAACCCGACCGACCTCGCCGGCCTGCAGGACGAGTCCGGGTTCCACCGGCGCCATCTGGGCCCCGACGACGCCGACCGGCGGGCGATGCTCGAGGTGCTCGGCGTCGAGGACGTCGCGACGCTGCTGGACCGGGCGGTACCGGCCAGCATCCGCGACGACCAGCCGCTCGACCTGCCGGCGCCCGCCTCCGAGGCGACCGTGCTGGCCCGCCTGCGCGAACTGGCGGCCCGCAACACGGTGCGCAAGGCGTTCGTCGGGCTGGGCTACCACGGCACGGTCACGCCGCCGGTCATCCGCCGCAACGTGCTGGAGGACCCGGGCTGGTACACGGCCTACACGCCCTACCAGCCGGAGATCTCGCAGGGCCGCCTGGAGGCGCTGCTCGTCTTCCAGACGATGGTCCGCGACCTGACCGGCATGGACCTGGCCGGGGCGTCCCTGCTGGACGAGGCGACCGCCGCCGCCGAGGGCCTGACCTTGTGCCATCGGGTGTCACGCAAGCAGGGACCGGACGGCGCCGATGCGAGCGCGCTGCTGATCGACGTCGCCTGCCATCCGCAGACGATCGCGGTCGTGCGCACGCGAGCCCTGCCGCTGGGGCTGCGCGTGCACGTCGCCGACCTGCGCGACGCGGACGTGCTGGCGGGTCTGGATTTGGACGACGTGGTCGCCGCGCTGGTCCAGCAGCCGACCACCGACGGACTGGTCGTCGACGACACCGCGTTGATCGAGCGTCTGCACGATGCCGACGTGCTGGTCACCGTCGCGACCGACCTGTTCGCCTGCACGCTGGTGACGCCGCCGGGGGAGCAGGGCGCGGACGTCGTCGTCGGCTCCACGCAGCGCTTCGGCGTGCCCATGATGTACGGCGGCCCGCACGCGGCGTTCCTCGCCACCCGCGACCGCTATGCCCGCAACCTGCCGGGGCGGCTCGTCGGCGTCTCGGTCGACACCGCCGGCCGCGAGGCCTACCGCCTGGCGCTGCAGACCCGCGAGCAGCACATCCGCCGCGAGAAGGCCACCTCCAACATCTGCACCTCGCAGGTGCTGCTGGCCGTGGTCGCGGCCATGTACGCCGTCCACCACGGGCCCGGCGGGCTGCAGCGGATCGCCCGCCGCATGCACGCCTATGCCGGGGTCTTGCGCGAGCTGCTCGTCGCGGCCGACCTCGAGGTACGCGGCGACACCTGGTTCGACACCCTGACGGTGACCGTACCGGGCCGGGCCGACGCGGTCCTGCGAGCGGCGGCCGACGCGGGCTACGAACTCGGGCGGGTCCCCGCCGACGACACCGGCGCCTGGGACGCCGACCACGTGCGGGTCGCCTTCGACGAGACCACGAACGTCGCTGACCTCGCCGCCGTGGCCCGCGTGCTCACCGGCGAGCAGGTGTCGGTCGCGGACGTCGAGGCACGACTCGACGGCGGCCAGCGTGACCTGGCCGCCGGCCTGCCCGGCGTCCCCGACGGGCTGCGGCGCACCAGCGACTTTCTCACCGACGCGCGCTTCCACCGCTACCGCTCGGAGACCGAGCTGCTGCGCTGGCTGCGCTCGCTGAAGGCCAAGGACGTCGCGTTGGACCGGGCGATGATCCCGCTCGGGTCCTGCACGATGAAGCTCAACGCGACCGCGGAGATGGAGGCGATCACCTGGCCGGCGTTCGCCGACCTGCACCCGTTCGTGCCGGTCGACCGCTCGCCGGGCACCCGTCAGGTGATCGCCGACCTCGAGCACTGGCTCGCGGAGATCACCGGCTACGACGCGGTGAGCCTGCAACCCAACGCCGGCTCGCAGGGCGAGCTCGCGGGGCTGCTCGCGATCCGTGGCTACCACCGCGCCAACGACGACGACGGGCGCGACGTGTGCCTGATCCCGTCCTCGGCGCACGGCACCAACGCCGCCAGCGCCGTCATGGCCGGCATGCGGGTCAAGGTGGTGGCCTGCGACGAGGACGGCAACGTCGACGTCGACGACCTCAAGCGGCTGGTCACCGAGCATGCCGACCACCTCGCGGCCCTGATGGTCACCTACCCGTCGACGCACGGGGTCTTCGAGCGGCGCATCGGCGACATCTGCGCCCTCGTGCACGACCACGGCGGCCAGGTCTACCTCGACGGCGCGAACCTCAACGCGCTGGTGGGCGTGGCCCGACCCGGCCGGTTCGGGGCCGACGTCAGCCACCTCAACCTCCACAAGACGTTCTGCATCCCGCACGGCGGGGGCGGGCCGGGTGTCGGGCCGGTGGGATGCCGCTCGCACCTCGCGCCCTACCTGCCGACCCACCCGCTGGTGCCAGAGTCCGGACACGCGGCTTCCCGCGACGTCGAACCGGAGCTGCGTACGGGACCGGTGGCGGCCGCGCCGTGGGGGTCGGCCGGGATCCTGCAGATCTCGTGGGCCTACATCGCGCTGATGGGTGCCTCGGGCCTGCGGGCCGCGACCGAGACCGCCATCCTCAACGCCAACTACGTCGCGGCCCGGCTCGCCGACGGCTACCCGGTGCTCTACACCGGCGAGAACGGCCTGGTGGCCCACGAGGCGATCGTCGACGTGCGCGGCTGGAAGGAACGTTCGGGCATCACGAACGAGGACGTCGCCAAGCGGCTCATCGACCACGGCTTCCACGCGCCGACGATGTCGTTCCCGGTCGCCGGCACGCTCATGATCGAACCGACGGAGTCGGAGTCGAAGGCCGAGCTCGACCGGTTCTGCGACGCGATGCTCGCCATCCGTGCCGAGGAGGAGCGGGTCGAGGCAGGGGAGTGGCCCCGCGACGACAACCCGCTGGTCAACGCGCCGCACCCGGCCGAGGACCTGCTCGCCGACGAGTGGTCGCATCCGTACGGCCGCCGGGAAGCGGCCTACCCGGCCGGCGTGCGTCGCGACGACAAGTACTGGCCGCCGGTGTCCCGGATCGACAACGCGCACGGTGACCGCAACCTCGTGTGTGCCTGCCCGGCGCCCGAGGCGTTCGCGGACTGACGCGCCAGCGGCCGGAAGGTTGCAACGACTTCCGTGTCGTGCAGGGGCTGCACGATGCAGCCGGTGACGCAACCTCGGCAGGGGTTCGCCGGTCTGGAGGGGTGAAGGCTCCCACCCTCCGCGCTGGACGCGCGGCCCTCCCAGACAGGCACCACGATGTCCGCCCTCACCCTTCCCTCGTTCCGTGACACCCGTCTCGTCGCCGGCCGTGGCATGCGGCTGCTGCTGACCGTCCTGCTCGCCGTGTCCCTACTGGGGATCGGCGGTGTCGGCACCGCCGAGGCCGCCACCAGCAACGCCACCATCAAGGAACTGCAGCAGCGGCTGAAGGACCTCGGCTATCCGGTCGGCACGGTCGACGGCGTCGACGGTCCGCGGACCCGCCAGGGCCTGTGCGCCTGGCGGCGGCTGAGCGGGGGGACCGCCAGCCGCAACGCCCTGGCCGCCGGCGAACTGAAGGCGATCCGCGCGACCACCGGCCTGCCCAAGGCCGCGGCGGGCCGCGGCGTCACCATCGACAAGACCTGCCAGACGATCTACCACCGCGCCGACGGCAAGTGGCGCAAGGTCCTGATCACCTCGACCGGCACCGGCGGCCTGCCGCGCAACGGCGACTTCAGGATCCAGCGCGTCAAGCAGGGCTGGCACACCTCGTCGCTGTACCCCTCGCCGACGCCGAACATGTACAGCCCGATGTACTTCGACGGTGCGATCGCGATCCACGGCTCCAACAGCGTCCCCGCCAAGCCCGCCAGCCACGGCTGCGCGCGGGTCACGCCGAAGGGCGCCGACTACCTCTTCGCCCGCCTGAAGGTCGGCGACCCGGTCAAGGTCATCGGCAAGTACTGATCGTCGGCGGCGTCAGCGCCACCCGTCTGGGTCGACGCCGCCGGGCACCCCGGCCCCCGGGTCGTAGGGCGTGCGGGTGAAGACGAACGACGCGAGGTCGAGGTGGTTCACCTCGGCCTCGTCGTCGTACCGGACCCGCAGCACCTCGCCGGCGTAGTAGCCGTCCAGCCCCAGCCAGGTGCCGTCGTCCTGGCGCACGAACCTCGACGCCCGTGCCGGGCCCTGGACGGGCTTCATCTCGAGGCGGCCGTCACCGGTCGCGGTGACGGAGACCGGGGTCGGCCCCCAGTACCAGATGCCGGCCAGGGCCAGCGCGGCCCGGTCGACGCCGCCGGGCTCCCAGGCCGGAGCCGGCTTCGGGGCGTGCTCGTGCAGCAGCGCCAGCAGGTCGCGGGACAACTCGAGGTCGAGCCCGGCGGTCGTGTTGGTGGCGACCACGACCGCGTCACGGGTGTCCGCGTCGACGCGCAGCAGGGCGAGGAACCCGGGCATGGAGCCGCCGTGGCCGAAGCTACGGCGGCCCTTGGCGTCGGCGAAGACCTGCACGCCCAGCCCGTACGCCGAGGTCCAGGGCTGACCCGGCCGGTCGTCGATCGACACGGGGCGCCGCGCGGCATCCAAGGTGTCGGGGCTCAACAGCCCGTCACCGTCGCCGCCGAGGAACGCCGCCCAGCGGGCGAGGTCGGGCAGCGTCATCCACAGCTGACCGGCCGGAGCCATCGCGCCGGCGTCGTGCTCGGGCTCCGCCAGCACGGCGTCGGCGAAGGGGTGCACGGCCAGGCCCGGCGCGAAGGGCGGCCGCGGGCGCACGGTCGTGTCCGCCAGGCCCAGCGGGCCGAACCAGTCCTTGGCCAGCACCTCGTCCCAGCGGCAGCCGTGCGCCAATTCCAGCAGCCGGCCGAGCACGGCGTAGCCGACGTTGCTGTAGTGGTGGCGGCGACCGGCGCCCAGCGGCGCGGTCGGCTGCTCGAGCCGGCCGAGCAGGTCGTCCCAGTCGCCACCGGGGGCGCGCTCCCACCACGGCCCCGCGGTCTCCGCCCGCAGCCCGGCCGCCTGCGCCAGCAGCTGCAGCACGGTGGCACGTCCGACCGGCGCGTCCGGCACGTGGTCGGTCACCCGGTCGTCGAGGTCGACGCGGCCCTGTTCGGCGAGCCGCAGCACGGACATGCCGACCAGCGTCTTCGTGATCGAGCCGATGCGGTACTGCGTGCGGGCGTCGGGCGGACGGCCGTCGACCTGCCCGGCGGCGCCCTGCCAGACCAGCTCGCCGTCGCGCACGAGCCCCGCCACCACCGACGGCAGCCGCGAGGTGCGCTGCGCCTGTGCCAGGCGCTGGGCCAACCGCTCGGACACCGGGTCGGGAAGGGCGGGCAACGGGGCACTCCTGGCGGGCGACGAGGTGGGACGTGCGTGGCCCTGCATGGCCGTCGGGCCGGACGATGGCCGCGACGGACCGCGAGGGCACGGTTCGGCAGCGAGGCTACTCGGCGCCGGTGGCGTACCGTTCCGCGGTTGGCTCGCGGCGGCGCCCACCTCGGCGCCCCGCGTCGTTCCCCGAGGTTCGGATGTCACTCGCCCTGTCGACGGCGCTGCTCGTGGTCGGGCTGGCGCTGCTGGTGTTCTCCGCCGACCAGTTCGTCGCAGGCGCGGAGGCGATCGCCCTGCGTTTGCGCTGGTCGGCGACCGTGATCGGCGCCGTGGTGGTGGGGTTCGGTACCTCGCTGCCGGAGCTGGTGACCTCCGTGCTGGGCGCCCTGCGAGGCGACGCCGACCTGGCCATCGGCAACGCGGCCGGCTCGAACGTCGCGAACCTGCTGCTGATCCTCGGCGTCGCGGCCATCGTCGCCCCCATCGTCGGCAAGCGCGACCAGGCGCCGGTCCGTGACGCGACCATCGCCGGCGTGGCCGGGGTGCTGCTGCTGGTGCTGGCACTGGACCGCACGATCGGGCTGCTCGACGGGCTGCTGCTGACGGCGGTGCTGCTGGGCACCGTGATCTGGCAGGTCCGGACCGCCAGCGACGACACGGTCCCGGAAACCGGCGTGCCGCTCACGCCCGCGCACCGATTCGTCGTGCCACGGGTGGTGTTGGGACTGGCCGGCGTGCTGGTCGGTGCGCAGCTGCTGGTCACCGGCGCGATCGACCTCGCCGAAGCGGCCGGCGTGCCGCAGATCGTGATCGCGTCCGTGCTGGTGGCGGTTGGGACCTCGCTGCCGGAGTTGGCGACCGCCATCGCCTCGTCACAACGTGGGCAGGTGCAGATCCTGCTGGGCAACCTGCTCGGCTCCAACGCGTTCAACGCGTTGTTCGTCGTCGGCGCGTCGGCACTGGTCGCCGCCAGCCGCGACGACGGCCTGCAGGTGGACACGCCGGCGCTGGCGGTCGTGGTCGCGGCCGCGGTCGTCACCGGGGTGGCGGCGCTGGTGCTCGCGCGCCGGCCCAGCGTGCCGCGAGGAGCCGGCATCGCCCTGGTCGCCCTGCACCTCGCCTCGGTGCCGGCCCTGCTCGCGATCAGTTGACCGCCCGAAGCGGCCGGTGAGCGGACAGAGCCGATCAGCCCGGCGAGCTCTCCGCCGCCCCAGGGTTGATCTCTCCCATGCTCGGGCGACCCCACGGGTCACGCGACGATCTGATCGCGACGGATCCGGCGTCGAAGATCAGCCCGTGTTCCCACCGCGGTGCGCGCCTCCGCGCCCGTCGCACGAACATCGGCTGCCGAACTCACGGGCTGGTGACGCGGACGTAGTAGCCGTCGGGGTCGAGCAGCCGGAAGTCGCGGCGTCCCCACGGTTGATCGCCCAGACCGGTGGCGAGCGTGGCACCGGCCGCTTGCGCGTGTTCGCAGGCGGCCTCGACGTCGTCGACCTCGAGCACGAGTTCGACGCCGCGGCCGGGTGCTTGGCCCTCGACGCGAGCGGCCGGGTGGTCGTCGGGCAACATGCCGGCGCGGCCGATGCCGATGACCGCATCGCCCCGCCGCACGGCCACGTAGTCGCGTGACGCCCCGTCCTTCGCCACACGCTCGAAGTCGAGGACACGGCAGTAGAACCCCACCGAGCGCTCGACGTCGTCGACGAACAACTCGACCTGCAACTTGCCGTCCATGCGCTCTCCTCAGGTGATCTCTTCTCGTCGCGCGCGGGCAAGTGCCGCGCGCGTCGAGGCGAGCAGGTCCGCGTCGCCTCGCTGCTCACGATGTGCGAGCGCCCGTGAGAGGTGGTGCACCGCCTTCGCTGTGTTGCCGGCTTCGAGGTGCGCCTTGCCGAGGTGCTGGTGCACGAAGTCGAGCAGGTCGTCGAGGGACGGCTCGTTCCGTACCTCGTGCAGCAGCTCCGTCAACTGCTGGACGGCCGTCGCGGCATCACCCCGCAGCGCGTTCACATCCGCCAACCGGATCCGTGATGCCGCCGCCTGTCGGGCGAGCCCGTGACGGTTCGCCGAGATGATGGCGTCGCTCAAGAGTACCTCGGCACGGTCGAGGTCCCGGACGATCGCGGCGTAGCCGCCCGCACGCCCGAGCAGCCGGACGCGTTCCTCCGCTGTGGGTGCTTCGGCGGCGCGATCGACCAGCCAGTCGACGGCCGCCAGCATCTGCTCGGGGTCGTCGGCCTCGGCCCGCAAGCCGTCGCGGATCGTGTAGCCGACCGCATGGGGTGGCTCGCCATCGGCCACAGCAGCTCCGTCGCCCGGGGACGCGGCGGGGCATTGAAGCAGCGAGACCGCACGACCGCGGTCGGCCTGCAGAAGCCGATGCCGGCGCGCAGGCCTGGAGGCGGCAGCGGACGCCGTCCGTCGGCCGCTGCGAACGCGGCGATCATGGCAGCCGGGTGCGATGATGCTTGCGGGACCCGCCGGGTTCGTCGGGAGGTCGTTCGGTGCTGCGACGTCTCTACAAGGCCGCCATCGGCCTGCTGCTGGTGATCGCGGGCATCGCCATGCTGGTGCTGCCCGGCCCGGGGCTGCTGTTCATCGCCGGCGGCGGGGCGCTGATGCTGTCGCAGTGGCCACGGGGCCGCCGGGCGCTCGCGTCGCTTCGCGTGTGGCTTCGGGGCCGCTACGGCTCCCACCGCGTCCGTCGCGTGGAGGCGCGGATCCCCAAGGAGGTCTGCCCGCCGGCGGAGACGATGGAGCTGCGGGCACTGGCCCAGGCGCCGATCCCGCCGCCCGCACCCGACGGCGAACCGCCGCGCTGACCTCCGCCCGTCGGCGGTCACAGCATCGACAGTTGCTCGACCTGCGCCGAGGTCGGCGTGGGCACCTCGTGGCCGCTGCTGCTGCGCTCGTCGCCGCGGACGACGCGGCGGCGTCCGGGCTCGCCACCGTGACGGTCGACGATGCGACGCACGAGCCGATGGATGCGCTGCTGCTCGGCCTTGGGCGCGTAGCTGCGGGCGTACAGATGCCGGTAGCGCTCCAGCAGTTCCGGCCGCACCTCGGCGAGCCAGGGCAGGAAGACGTCGCGGAGCCCGGGTCGCAGGTGCAGCACGATCGGGGTGATGCGGTCCGCGCCGGCCTCCAGGGCGCCGCGCACGACGGCCTCGAGCTGCTCCGGCGCGTCGCTGAGGCCGGGGATGATCGGCGCGACCATCACGCCGGTCGGGATTCCGGCCTCGTGCAGGGCCGCGATGGCCTCCAGGCGCCGCTGCGGGTGCGGGGTGCCCGGCTCGGAGGCGCGCCAGACATCGGTGTCCAGCGTCGGGATCGACATGCTCACGCCGGTGCACACGCCTCGGCGGGCCGCCTCGGCCAGGACGTCGAGGTCGCGCGTGACCAGCGTGCCCTTCGTCAGCACGGAGTAGGAGTTGCCGGCCTCGGTGAGGGTCTGGATGACCCCGCGGGTCAGCCGGTAGCGCCCTTCGCACCGCTGATAGGGGTCGGTGTTGGTGCCCAGCGCCACGTGGTTGCCGCCCCACGATGGCCGGCACAGCTCGGCGCGGAGCCGCTCGACCGCGTTGATCTTCACCACGATGACCGACTCGAAGTCCTTACCGGCATCCAGGTCGAGGTACGTGTGCGTCGGCCGAGCGAAACAGTAGGAGCACGCATGGGTGCAGCCCCGGTAGGTGTTGATCGTCCACTCGAAGGGCATGCCGGCCGCGGCGGGGACGTGGTTGAGCAGGCTCTTCGCGCGGACGTGGACGAACTCGACGCCGGCGAACTCCGGGTGGGTGATCCGCTCGCCGAGGCCGGGCAGCGCCGACTCCTCCTCGACCGTCGCCCACCGCAGCCGCTGCGCTGCCTCGCCCATCGTCCGCTGCCTCGCTCCGACTCCGCCGACAAGGGTAGCGAACGTATGTTCGAGTGCGGCGTGGTCGCGACCGGGCCCGCGGAGGACCAGGCTGCTCGTCACCGATGCGACGTGCGGAGCAAGCTGGGGGACGAACCCCGGCCGGTCGCTCCAGACCCACGAGGCCTCGCCCCGGCCCGGGCGTCGATCCGGATCTCGGCCACGCATCCCGGCCACGGATCCCGGGACACGGGTTCCGGCCGCGCACACCGCCCCCTACGCCCAGCCGGGCCCTTCCCGGTCGACCGACCGCGACTACGGTTCCGGGCGGGCGGAGAGGAGCCAGGCAGATGGGATACGACGCGGACGTCATCGTGGTGGGCGGGGGACTGGCGGGCCTGGTCGCCACGGCGGAGCTCGCCGACGCCGGCCGGCGCGTGCTGCTGGTCGACCAGGAACCCGAGCAGTCGCTGGGCGGCCAGGCGTTCTGGTCCTTCGGCGGGCTGTTCTTCGTCGACTCGCCCGAGCAGCGCCGCATGCGCATCGACGACTCGCGCGAGCTGGCCCTGCAGGACTGGATGGGCACCGCCGACTTCGACCGCGACGAGGACCACTGGCCACGCAAGTGGGCCGAGGCGTACGTCGACTTCGCCTGCGGCGAGAAGCGCGCCTGGCTCCACGAGCAGGGCATGCGGTGGTTCCCGATCGTCGGCTGGGCGGAGCGCGGCGGCTACGGCGCGTACGGGCACGGCAACTCGGTGCCGCGCTTCCACATCACCTGGGGGACCGGGCCGGGCGTGGTGGAACCGTTCGAACGGCGCGTGCGTGAAGCGGCCGAGCGCGGTCTGGTGCGCTTCCACTTCCGTCACCGCGTCGACGAGCTGATCGTCGAGGACGGCGCCGCTCAGGGCGTGCGCGGCAAGGTGCTCGAGCCCTCCGACGTGCAGCGGGGTGAGCGCAGCTCCCGCGTCGAGGTGGGCGAGTTCGAGCTGCGCGCGCAGGCCGTCGTCGTCACCTCTGGCGGCATCGGCGCCAACCACGACCTGGTGCGCCGCAACTGGCCGGAGCGGCTCGGCCCGCCACCGCAGCGGATGCTGTCGGGCGTGCCCGACCACGTCGACGGGCGCATGCTGCAGATCACCCAGGACGCCGGCGCCAACGTCATCAATCCCGACCGGATGTGGCACTACACCGAGGGCATCGCCAACCACACCCCGATCTGGACCAACCACGGGATCCGGATCCTGCCCGGCCCGTCGTCGCTGTGGCTGGACGCGACCGGCAAGCGTCTGCCGGTGCCGCTGTTCCCGGGCTTCGACACGCTCGGGACGCTGGCGCACATCACCCGCACGGGCCACGAGCACACCTGGTTCGTGCTCACGATGAAGATCATCGAGAAGGAGTTCGCGCTCTCCGGCTCCGAACAGAACCCGGACCTGACCGGCAAGGACCTGAAGCTGCTGTCCACGCGTGTGCGCTCGGGCCCGTCCGGGCCGGTCCAGGCGTTCCTCGACAAGGGCGAGGACTTCGTGGTGGAGAACAACCTCGAAGCGCTCGTGCGCGGCATGAACCAGCTCACCGACGAGCCGCTGCTGGACTTCGAGCAGGTCCGCCGCGAGGTGACCGCCCGCGACCGCGAGCTCGCCAACACGTTCACCAAGGACCTGCAGATCGCCGCGATCCGCAACGCCCGCACCTACCTCGGCGACAAGCTGATCCGGGTCGCGACGCCGCACCGCATCCTTGACCCCGACGCCGGCCCGCTCATCGGCGTGAAGCTCAACATCCTGACCCGCAAGACGCTGGGCGGCCTGGAGACCGACCTGGACGCCCGTGTGCTGCAGCCCGGCGGCGAACCGGTGCCGGGCCTGTACGCGGCCGGCGAGGTGGCCGGCTTCGGTGGCGGTGGCATGCACGGCTACCGCGCCCTGGAGGGCACCTTCCTCGGCGGCTGCATCTTCTCCGGCCGGGCGGCGGGTCGGGCGGCTGCGGCGGCCGTCGGCTAGCCCCACACTGGCGGCATGCCCGCCACCGCAGTCACCGACGAGACGCCCGGCCACGGCCGTGAGCCGGGCGGCCGGCGGTGGCTGCGCCGACTGGGAGTGCTCGTCGTGGTGCTCGGCGTCCTGGCCGCGACGGTCGCGGCCGTGCCGGCGCTGCGGGTCCGGGCCGTGGCCGCCGCGACCAGCCTCGACGCGCTGGGCGTGCCGGTCCCGCGCCCGTTCGCCGCCGAGGTCACGACCGGCCAGCGCACCATCGCCGGCGTCGAGGGCGCCTGGTTCGACCCCGGCCCCGACGCGCCGGTGGTCCTGCTGGTGCCGGGTGCCGCACCGGAGGGCCTGGACGACCCACGGATCGTGCGGGTCGCCGAGGCGCTGGCGCGCTCGAAGCGGGCCGTGTTCATGCCCGAGCTGCGGGTGTACCAACAGGACCTCGTCGTCGACGACGTCCACGACCTGGCCGACATCACGCTCGAGCTGGCCCTCGAGCGCGGGCCGGTGCTGCTGGTCGGCGCGTCCTTCGGCGGCTCGCTGGGGCTGCTTGCCGCCGCCGATCCAAGGCTGGACGGCCAGCTGCTGGGGGTGGCGACGTTCGGTTCCTACGTGGACCTGCTCGGCGTCGTGCAGGCCGGCACCACCGGCACGGCGCTGGTCGGCGACCGGGCGATCGCGTGGGACCCGCATCCGCTGGCCGACCAGGTGATCCGCGACCAACTGGTCGATCTCCTGCCGGCCGAGTTCCGCGCCGAGGTCGTCGAGGTCCTCGACGGCGAGCGGGATCCCGACACGCTCCCGGAACCGATCCGCGCCGCCTACGAGCTGGCAATGAACGACGACCCGAACCGCACCCGCGAGCTGGCCCGGCAGATCCCCGAGGAACTCCAGCGCCGGCTGGCCGAGGTGTCACCGGTCACGGTCGCCGACGACATCGACACGCGGGTGATCGCGATGCACTCGACGCAGGACCCGGCGATCCCGTACGCGGAACTGCTGCGGCTGGGCGACGCGATCCCACACGCCGAACTGCACACCCTGGACACGTTCACCCACGTCGACCTCGCCCTGGACACTCCGCGCGACTGGTGGGACGCCGGCGGCGACCTGCGCGTCGTGTGGACCTTCGTCACCGAACTGCTGGAGGCGCAACGGACCTGACGGCCGGTACGCCCGGCTTGGCGGCGGAGGACGAAGGCACCAGCGATCGCGACGCCGGCTCGATTCGGGTTAGGAACGTCCCGGACGCCTCGCCCGGACGCTGATTGGCTCGAACGGGCCTCAGGCGTTCGGTGAGCGGTGCTCGAGCGTGCGAAGCGATGTCCGGCCTGCCTCGCCGTCTGGCGCGGCAGGTCCGCGCGGTTCTGCGGCCGGTGCGGCGCCGTCCTGACGCCCACGCGGCCACGCGCGTCGACGCCGCGCCGCCCACACCGCCGCACCTCGCTGCTGACCGGGACCGCCGCGATCGGTGTGCTGGTCGCCGTCCTGGCCGGCGTCCGCGTGTGGACGCCGGACCGGCTGCCGGGAAGCGCGGTGGTGGAGATCGGCGCCGGGCGGACCGCCACCAGCGAACCGGCACCACCGGGCAGCAACCTGCCGCCCGCCGCCGTCGGTGGCGGGCTGATCATCGTCCTCGAAGACGACCGGCTGCTGGCCTCCGACGCCGTCACGGGCTGGCCGAGGTTCGACGTCAGCCTCACCGCCATCGGCCTGCCCGTCACCCAGCAGGTGGCGAGGTCGGCGCCCGGACCGGCGCCGGAGACGACCACCTCGGTGAGCGTCCGCGCCCACGACGGCGGGGCGATCGTGGCCAGCGGTGGCGTCACGGTCGCCCTGGATGCGCGCGGCGGTGTGCGTTGGACCCACCGCTCGACCCGCTGGCACACGGCCGTCACGGCCGCGGACGACGAGCGCGCCGTCCTGGTCGGCCCCGACGACGACTCGGGGAAACGGTTGCTGCTGGAGGTGCTGGAGACCGACGACGGCACGGTGCGCTTCAGCCGGCGGGTCGCGACCGTGATCGGGGTCGGCAAGCACTCCGCCATGGTCGAGGAGATCGGCAAGGACGGGCAGATCGCCGCCATCGACCTGGACGACGGCAGCCTGCGCTGGCGTCTGGGATCGCGTGGCCCCACCGACCGCCGGACCGCAGCCCGGTGACGCCCGTCGACGTTAGGTCGACGGCCGACCGGCGCCGGTCGCGTTCAGCGGCCGGCGAGTTCCAACCAGCGCAGCAGCGTGCGGACCGCGAAACCGGTTCCGTGGCGGGGGTTGTGGTAGCGGTCGGCGTCCTGCCAGAACGGCCCGGCGATGTCGAGGTGGGCCCAGGGCCGCTCGGCGACGAACTC
This sequence comes from Egicoccus sp. AB-alg2, assembly GCF_041821065.1. Taxonomy (NCBI): domain Bacteria; kingdom Bacillati; phylum Actinomycetota; class Nitriliruptoria; order Egicoccales; family Egicoccaceae; genus Egicoccus; species Egicoccus sp. AB-alg2. The sequence goes on from NZ_JBGUAX010000001.1 coordinate 58,456, forward strand.
GCGCAGGAACAGCCCGCCCATGGTCGCGCCGGCCTCGTCGCCGCGGCCGAGGTTCTCCAGGTCGGCCACCTCGGACTCGAGGTTGTCGCGCAGCTCCTCCCACAGCGGCAGGTGCCACAGGGTCTCGCCGGCGCTCTCCGCGGCGGTCAACAGCTGCCGTAGCAGGTCGTCGTCGTTGGCGAACACCCCGGCCGCCCGCTTGCCCAGCGCACGGGCGACAGCGCCGGTCAGCGTGGCGACGTCGACGACCGCCTCGACGTCGTCGTCCTCGACGGCCAGACTGAGCCCGTCGGCCAGCACCAGCCGGCCCTCGGCGTCGGTGTTCATCACCTCGACGGTGGTGCCGTTGCGGATCCGGATGACGTCGCTGGGACGCTGGGCGTCGCCGCCGATCATGTTCTCCGCGAGGCACAGGTAGCCGACGACCTCGACCTGGACGTCCAGCTCCGGCAGCGCGGCGAAGACCGCCAGCACGGCGCCGGCGCCGCCCATGTCGCCCTTCATCGCCTCCATGATCGGCGAGGGCCGCTTGAGCGAGATCCCGCCGGTGTCGAACGTGATGCCCTTGCCGACCAGCGCGACCTTGGCGACCGGCGACTCGGGCCGGTAGCGCAGCTGCACCAGGCACGGCGGCCGCGACGAGCCGCGCCCGACCGCCAGCAGACCGCCGCAGCGCTCCTCGACCAGCCGCTCCTCGTCCCAGACCTCGACCTCGACCGCGTCGGGCAGCAGCGCGCGGGCCTGCTCGGCCATGTCGGCGGGGCCCAACAGGTTCGGCGGCGTGGTCACGAGGTCACGGGCGATGTTCTGCGCCTCGGCGTGCAGCCGGGCCAGCTCGAGCTGCCGGCCGGCGTCCTCGGCCAGCGACGAGGGCACCACCAGGGTCAGGTCGTCCAGGCGCAACGGGTCGCGCTCGGGCCGGCAGTCGTCGTAGCGGTAGGCACCCAGCAGCGCACCCTCGGCGACGGCCCGGACGGTCTCCAGCCCCGGGCGCACCAGCACCAGGGTGGTCGCCAGCGTCCGGCACTTCGGCGCGAGGTGGCGCACGGCGGCGCCGGCGGCGCGGCGCAGCTGCTCGGGCGACAGCTCGTCCATGCGTCCGAGCCCGACCAGCGTGACCCGGCCCCACGGCTGGCCCGGCGCGGCGAGGTCGAGCACCTCGCCGAGCCGGCCCCGGAAGCTCGCGTCGCGCGGCACCTCGTCCAGCCCGAGCGCCCGCAGCGCCTGCTCCGCGCCGGGCGCCTCGATGGCGCCGCGGAAGACCGGGACGACCAGCGCGTCGACGTCCAGTTCGTCGACGCCGTCGGTCGTGACGTGCACGGCGGGCAGTCGGCTGGGCAACGACGCTCCAAGGATCCGGGGGTGACCGCGCAGCCTAGACAATCCGGGTCGCGACGAGACCCGGCCCGTCGGCGTCAGGCCTGGGGGATGCGCAGGGTGAAGGTCGCGCCCTCGCCTTCGGGGCTGGTGACCTGCAGCGAACCGCCCATGCCCTCGGCCAGCGCCCGGCCGATGTAGAGGCCCAGGCCGGTGCCCGACACGCCCTCGTTGTCGCGGCCGCGGAAGAACTTGTCGAACACGCGCTCGAGCTCGTCGGCCGGGATGCCCTCGCCGTGGTCCTTGACCGCGAACGCGACCTGGTCCCCGTCGGCGTAGGCGCGCAGGCAGATGGGCTGCTCGCCCGCGAACTTCAACGCGTTGTTGCACAGGTTGACCAGGATCTGCTCGACCCGGTCGGGGTCGCCCAGCGCCAGCGGGAGCGAGTCCTCCACGTCGGTGTCCGGCAGCGGCGTGTCGCACAGGTCGGCCACCGCCGCGACCACGTCGGCGGGGCGCAGCGGCACCGGCTGCACGTCGGGGAGCCGGTCGCCGTCGAGGCGGGAGAAGTCGAGGAACTGCTGCACCAGCCCGCGCAGGCGCTGGCCCTGCCGACGCACCCGCCCGGCGACGGCCGAGTACTCGGGCAGCTCGGCGGACTCCACGACGCTGAGGAACCCGAGGATGGAGGCCAGCGGGGTCTGCATGTCGTGGGACAACCCCGCCATCATCTCGTCTCGGACGCGGTCGGCGGCGAGCCGCTCGCGGTAGCGGGCCATGTCCAGGTTGGTGCGGATGCGGGCCACCAGCTCGAGGTTGGTGAAGGGCTTGACGAGGTAGTCGTCCGCGCCGGCGTCCAGGCCGCCGACCGTGGCCTCCTCGCCGGCCCGGGCGGAGAGCATCACGACCGGCAGGCGCGCGTGGTCCGGGTCGTCACGCAGTGCCTGGACGAGTTCGAAGCCGTCGAGGTTGGGCATCATCACGTCGGTCAGCACCAGGTCGGGCGTGCGCTGGCGGATGCGTGCGAGCGCCTCGGTGCCGTCGACGGCCGAGGACACCTCGTAGTGCTCGCCGAGCACCCGCACGAGGTAGCGGCGCATGTCCGGGTTGTCGTCGACGACCAGCACGTGCGCGCCGCCGGTGTCGCCGACGTCGGCGGCGGTCACCGATGGCGCGTCCGCCCGGCCCGGCTCGGTCCAGCCCAGCGCCTCGTCGAGGAACACGGTCGGGTCGATCGGGGTGCGCTCGAGCGCAGGGGCGGCGTCGACCTGGTCGGCCGGCAGGTGCGCGCGCCCGTAGGGGATCGCGACCCGGAAGGTGCTGCCGACCCCCTCGGTGGTCTGCACCTCGATGTCGCCGCCGTGGAGACGGGCCAGCTCACGCGCCAGCGACAGGCCGATGCCGGTGCCCTCGTGGCTGCGGGCCCGCGCGCCGCGCACCCGGTGGAAGCGCTCGAACAGCCGCCCGACCTCGTCGGGTGGCACGCCGACACCGGTGTCCTCGACCTCCAGCACGGCGTGGTCGCCGCCGTCGCGGAGCCGCACGGCGATGTGGCCGTCGAACGTGTACTTGATGGCGTTGGACACCAGGTTGAAGACGATCTTCTCCCAGCTGTCCCGGTCGACGTGGACGGCCTGGGGCAGCCCCTGCAGCTCGACCCGGTAGTCCAGGCCGGCCCGCTCCACCGCGGAGCGGAACACGCTGGCGAGGTCGCCGGTGACGTCGGTCAGGTCGGTGGCGACGAAGCTGGCGCCGGCGCGGCCGGCCTCGATGCGGGAGAAGTCCAGCAGCGTGTTGACCAGCTTGGTGAGGCGGTCGGCGTTGCGCCGCACGACGTCGAGGTCGTCGCGGTAGCCGGCCGGCAGGTCCGGGTCGCTGAGCACGTCCTCCAGCGGGCGCAGCAGCAGCGTCAGCGGAGTGCGGAACTCGTGGCTGACGTTGCTGAAGAACTCGGTCTTGGCCCGGTTGAGTTCCGCCAGGGCCTGGGCCCGGGCGCGTTCCTGCTCGGCGGCGCGGACGTCCGCCAGCGCCTTGGCGACCTGGTCGCCGACCAGCGCGAGGAAGTTCTCGTACTCCTCGTCCCACGGGCGCTGGGCGTTGACGCCGGTGACCAGCACGCTGGTGACCTCGGCCGCGCCCGGGTCCCGCAACGGCTGCACGTAGGCCTGCCGCGGCGAGGGCCCGTCCAGCGGTTCGAGCGCGTCGTCGAGCCAGCCGGGCACCTTCACCAGCGCCGGACCGTCCAGGACCACCTTTGCCAGCTCGAACGGTGCGTCGCGGTCCAGCGGGCAGCTCTGCCCGACCAGCTCGGGGTCCAGTGACGACTGGGCGTCGAGGCAGGCCTTCTCGCCGTCGACGAGGTACAGGGCGGCAAAGGCCACGTCACCGCGATCCTCGCCGAGCACCGGCAGCAGGGCGGCCGGAGCGCCCTCGGAGGAGGTGAGCTCGCGGGCGCGGTCGCTCAGCCGGCCGAGCACCCGCAGGCGGCGGTCCTGCAGCACCCGTTCGGTCGTCTCCGTCACGGCGGTGAAGATGCCGTCGATGCGTCCGTCGGCGCCGGGCACGGGGCTGTAGGAGAAGGTGAAGTAGCTCTCCTCGACGCTGCCGCTGCGGTCTATCCGCAGCAACTGGTCCTCGGACCACGTGGCCTCACCGCTCATGGCCTGGTCGAGCATCGGACCGATGACGTCCCAGATCTCCGGCCACACCCGCCGGCCGGGGGCCCCCATCGAGGCCGGGTGCTTGTCGCCCAGGATCACCCGGTAGGCGTCGTTGTAGAGCATGACCAGCTCGTCGCCCCACCAGATCAGCATGGGGAACTTGGACGCGAGGCAGACGTCCAGCGCCGTGCGCAGGTTCTGCGGCCAGTGCTCGGCGGGCCCGAGCGGCGTGGCCGCCCAGTCGATCCCGTCGATCAGGGACGCGCAGGCGGCATCGTCGATGTGTTCGTGCAAGTCCCCGTCCCGCGGCTCGAGAGGTGGGCAATGGGCGAGGATTCAACACCACCGGGTATCGGCTCCGAACGGTCGGCGCGGTCGGGAACGACCCGGAAAGCGGCAAACCCGCCACGACGGGTCGTGGCGGGCCTGCAGGCGGGGTTCGCGGATGGTGATAGGTCAGCCGACCAGACCCTGCTCCTGGAGCCATTCGCCGGCGATCTCGTTGGGTGCGAGCCCCTCGGCCGCGCGGCTGTTGAGGTCGATGAGCACCTCGGTGGTGAGCTGGGCGCTGATGCCGTCGATGAGCGAGACCAGGTCGTCGCCGTAGGCGTCGACGACCTCGGTGCGCAGCACCGGCACGATGTTCTCCGGCGGCACGATGGCGTCGGGGTCCTCCAGGCGCACCAGCGACTCGTCGGCCAGCGGCGGGTCGGTGGAGAACAGCAGGATCACGTCGACGTCACCGGCCTGCAGCGCGGCCAGGCGGGCGGCCGACTCCTGGATGGACTCGAACTCCACGTCCAGGCCGTAGCCTTCGGTGAGGCCGAGCAGGCAGGTGTCGCGCTCCTCGCACTCGGGCGGACCGGCGAACGTGATGGCCGTGCCCTGCAGGTCGGCCAGCGAGCTCACGCCGTTCTGCTCGGCGAACTCGGCGGTGGTCACGAACGCGTTGGCGTTCTCCGCCGGCGCCGGCTCCAGCACCGTGACGTCGTCCTCCTCGAAGGCGGCCCGGAGTGCCTCGACGCCGCTGTCGACGTCGGTGGGCGCCTCCTCGCCGAAGCCGACCACCAGGGCCGAGCCGAGGTACTCGGGCAGGAAGTCGAGGTTGCCGCCCGACAGCTCCGGGAAGATCAGCTCACGGGCGCCGAGGTCCAGCTCGCGGCCGACCGGGTAGCCGGCGTCCTCCATCGCCTGGCCGTAGATCTCCGCCAGGATGGTCGACTCCGGGAAGTTGAACGACGCCACCGCGATCTCCGGGCCCTCGGGCACCTCGGTGTCGGCGCCCTGCGGCTCCTCCTCGGCGGGGTCGCCGGTCTGCGCGTCGGGGGTCTCCTCAGCGTCCTCGCCGTCGCCGCCGCAGGCCGCGAGCAGCAGCGCGAGCGCTGCCACCGGGGCGAGCGTGCGGGTCAGGCGGCGCCGGCGGCCGGCGCGCGCCGCAACGGTACGCATGGGTCGTTCCTCTCGGTCAGGTCGGTTCGGGAGCGTAGGCGGGGGTCGCGGACCGGAGCGGTCCGCGGCACGAGGTGGTCAGCCGGCGGCGCCGGCACGGTTGGCGACGTCGGCGAGGGCGGTGTCGTCGCGGACGCCGCTGGGGACCAGCAGCCGTTCCAGACGCGTGAAGGCGACGTCGGCGAGCAGGGTCAGGGCGGCCAGCAGCAGCGCGCCCGCGAGCACGATGTGGCGGGCGCCGGCGCCGCGCGCGAACCCGTCGACGACGTAGCGGCCGAGCCCGCCGCCGTTGGTGACGATCGCGCCGATCGCGGTGGTGGCGATGACCTGCAGGAACGCGATGCGCACGCCGGCGAGCATCACCGGGCTGGCCAGCGGCAGCTCGATCTGGCGCAGCACCTGCCCTTCGGTGTAGCCCATGCCGCGGGCCGCCTCGACGGTGGCGGCGTCGACGCCGCGCACGGCCGTGTAGGTGTTGGTGAACACCGGCGGCATCGCCAGCGCGGTCAGCGCCAGCACGAGCGGCCAGAACTGGGTGCCGACCCAGCCGGTGCGGGTTGCCAGGAGCCAGAACAGCACGATCAGGCCGAACGAGGGGATGGCGCGGCCGAGGTTGACCACGGCGGAGGCGGCCGCCTCGGCCCGGCGGTGATGGGCGAGGAAGAGCGCCGGCGGGATCGCCAGCCCGACCGCCAGCAGGATCGCGACCAGCGACACCCACAGGTGCTGCATGGTGCGGAACGGCACGCCGGCCGGGTCGGTGAGGCTCCACCGGACGGGCTCGGCCAGCCAGGCGGCCGTGTCGCCGAACAGCTCGATCATGCCGGCAGCCTCCGCCGCGCCCACGGGGTCAGCGCCCGCTCGACGCCCAGCAGCAGCACGTCGATGACGATGGCCAGCACGACCGACAGCAGCGTGCCGACCACGATCATGCTGGGGAACGGTGGCAGGGTCCGGAACCCGCGCAGGATGAAGGCGCCCAGCCCGCCGCGGCCGAGCAGCGCGGTCACCGTCACCAGCCCGATCACGGTCACCGACGCGATCCGCAGCCCGGCGACGATGACCGGCAGCGCCAGCGGCAGCTCGATCTCCAGGAACCGGCGCCCGCGCCGGTAGCCCATCCCGTCGGCGGCCTCGAGTACCTCGGCGGGCACGCCCTCGATGCCGGCGACGATGTTCCGCACCAGGATCAGGATCGTGTAGGTGATCAGCGCGATGATGGCGACCTGGTCGCCGATGCCGGTGAACGGCACCAGCAGCGCGAACAGCGCCAGCGACGGGATCGTGTACAGCACCCCGCCGAACGCCAGGATCGGCGCGAGCGTGCGTCGGTAGCCCAGGGCGACCAGCGCCAGGCCGAGCGAGATCAGCAGTCCGAAGCCGACGGCCACGACCGTGAAGTACAGGTGCTGGAGGGTCTGCGCCCAGATCCAGTCGGCGTTGCGCACGACCCAGTCCCACTCCAGCAGCGGGCGGGTGGCCTGGGCGACCACGGCCGTGCTCACGTCGCGAGCCGCCGGGCGACGTCCTCGATGAACAACATGCCGAGGTAGTGCGGCCCGTCGGTGACGACGGCGACCTGGTTGCGGGTGGTCACGATCGCATCCAGCGCGCCACGCAGCGACGTGTCGCCCTTGATGACGACCCGGAACTCGCGGGTGTCGTGGTCGCCGACGCGGCGGGTGGGGTCGAGGTCGTCGACCCACAGCCAGCCGCGCAGTTCGTCGCCGTCGAGCACCCCGATCCAGTCGACGCCTTCCTCGGTGGCGACGCGGCGGGCGTCGTCGGCGGAGGCGGTCGCATCCACGACCGGGCCGCGGACGAGGTCGCCGTCGGACGCGGACAGCAGCGACAGCTGCTTGAGGGCGAGTTCGGCGCCGAGGAAGGAGCGCACGAAGTCGTTGGCGGGGGAACGCAGCAGCTCGGTGGGGGTGGCGTACTGCTCCAGCACCCCGCCGACGTTGAGGATGGCGATGCGGTCGCCGAGCTTGATGGCCTCGTCGATGTCGTGGGTGACGAACACGATGGTCTTGCCGAGCTCGCGCTGCAGCTCCAGCAGCTGGTCCTGCAGGCGGGTGCGCACGAGCGGGTCGACGGCGCCGTAGGGCTCGTCCATGAGCAGCACGGGCGGGTCGGCGGCCAGGGCCCGGGCGACCCCGACACGCTGACGTTGCCCGCCGGAGAGCTCGGAGGGATACCTCGACGCCAGTGCCGGGTCGAGGTCCATGCGCTGGAGCAGCTCGGTGGTGCGGGCCTGGATGCGGTCCTTGTCCCAGCCGAGCAGGCGCGGGACGGTGGCGACGTTCTGGCCGATGGTCTTGTGCGGGAACAGCCCGATCTGCTGGATGACGTAGCCGATGTCGCGGCGCAGCTCGTGCGGGGCCCGCTGGGTGGTGTCGGTGCCGTCGAGGAGGACCGTGCCGCTGGTGGGCTCGATGATCCGGTTGATCATCTTGAGCGTGGTGGTCTTGCCGCAGCCCGAGGGGCCGACGAGCACCACGACCTCGCCGCGCGGGACGGTGAGGCTGAGCCCGTCCACGGCCGGCGTGTCGCTTCCGGGGAAGCGCTTGGTGAGCTGCCGCAGCTCGATCATCGACTCCCCGCCGGCGGGCGAGGCGGGAGCCGGCGCCGGGGCGGTCTGTTGCACGCGGGTCTCCTGTCCGGCGGGCTCGCGGCGGGCACGAAGCCTAGGCGAGCCCGGCAGGGCCCGGTGGGAGCCGGACCGTGGCGTGTTCGGAGCTACGGTCCTCCCGGCCGGGTGACCGGACCATGGACGAAAGGCGGTCGAGGTGTCACTGTCCGATCTGGACGAGGTCTTCGACGGAGCGCTGGTGTGGGGGATGGAGCTGGATCCCCGCTACCGGGTGCTGGCCGTGACGCTGGAGCCCACGGCCGAGCGCTACCCGTGGGGGGACGCCGACGATCGTCGGGTGCAGCTGCTGGTGCATCCAGTGTCGACCGTCCTGGCCTCGTTCCGCTCGGTCGAGGACGGGCGGCGGCTGCTGCACACGTTCACGGACGCGCAGTTGGTCGACGTGGCCGGCGCGTTCGGCGGGGCGGCGGTGGCGGCGCCGCTGTTCGGGCGGCCCGAGCCGCGGCCGGGGGAGTGGTCGCCGCAGTTCAGCATGGAGGGCCGCTCCAGCGCCGCCGACGGCACCCGCCACACCCTGACGGTCCAGCTCCGCGCCGACGACCTCGAGCTCGACCTGTTCGCCCGCTTCGACGAGGTCGAGGTGAAGGGTCCGGACGGCACGAACCTGGACCTCGACGCCCGGCGCGCGTCGGACTGATCCGCGCGCCGGGTGATCCGACCTGTCGAACGTGGGTCGGCGGACGCGATGCTCTGGCACGATTGGTCCTCCAGGGGCGAGGGGCAAGGTCGTGTCGTGTCGGTGACGGAACGGTTGGAGTCCGCCAGCCGCTTCTGGATCGCCTGGTGGGCACTGGGGATCGTGGCGCTCGTCGGCCTGGTCGTCGTGCCGCTGATCCTCGACGTGTCCGGGGGCGTCAGCGTGCCTCGATTCAACCGCTGGCTCGTCGAGGTCTGGCTGGTGACCGGGCTGGTCGCACTCGTGGTCCGACGGCTGCGCCCCTTCGATCTCTGGAACCGAACGCAGAAGGTCGTGTTCACCGGGCTGGCGGTGGGTGTCCTCGTTGCCCAGCTGTCGCCGATCAGCCTGCCGATCTACCCGTTCAGCGACTGGGCCATGTACACCGAGCCTGCCGCCGAAGTGCCGTATCCGGCGTTCGTCATGCTCGCGGACGGCGCAGAGGTCGGCCATCTGCCGATCGCCGACCTCGTTCCGAACGTGCTCGGCCGCGAGATCATGGACCGGTTCGGCGAGCTGAGTGTTCGCGCGGAGGAGGGGGACACGGGGGCCGAGCAAGCCATCACGAAACTGTTGCACCGACTCCTCGACGCGCACGGAGATCCTGACGTGGACGCCGTCGAGGCGCGCTCGTGTCTTGTCGCGGGAACAGGGATCGCTCGGCACACGGACTGCCGGACGGTCCTGGTGGTGCAGCGATGATCGAGAGCACCGTGGCCGCCCAGCGGCTCGCCGTGGTCCGCATCGTCGTGTTCGGCGTCTGGTTCATCCGACTCGCGACCACACCGGTCGCCAGCTACGCACTGTTGCCATCGGAGGCGGTGCAGCCGGTCGGCATCATGCAGCTGCTGCCTGTGGCGACGCTGCTGAGCTCGCCGGTGGCGCTGGAGTTGCTGAGGGGCGCCGGGCTGGTCTTCACGGCCGCATGCGTTCTGGGCCTTCGGCCGTGGCGTCTCCTCGGCGTGACGGCGTTCCTGCTCGTGCTCTGGCACGACGGAGCGATGAAGGCGACGCAGGCCTACGTGAACCACGGTCAGGCGCTGGCAATGTTCGCGACCCTGATGCTCGCTGTCTCACCGGCGGCTGACGCATTCAGTGTCATGACGAACCGGGTCTCCGCGGCTCGCTCGAAGGCGTATGCCGGCGGCCTCCTGGCGTGCGCCCTGTTCGCCACGACGAGTTACACCTTCGTGGGCCTGCGCCGCATCATCTACGGCGGCTGGAGTGTCTTCACGGACGGCACGATCGAGCGCTGGGTCGAGGCACGTTCGCTGGAGTACGCCGCCTATGACTTCCGCCTGGGTGCGGAGTTGCTCCAGGTGCGTGGCGCAGGTGCGGTGCTGGTTCTCGGCATGCTCCTGGCCACCGTCGCCGAGGCGGGAGCCGTCCTCATCCTGCTGTGGCGACGTCTGCAAATCCCGTGGCTGGTGGCGATCGTCGGCTTCCACGTGTCGACGCTGCTGCTGATGAACATCTTCTTCTGGGAGAACGTGGCGATCCTGGTTGCGCTCTTCGCCACGCCCGAGTTCCTCGAACGTCGCCTTCGCGAGCCAGATGCCGCTCTGACGGTTTGATCAGTCGTTCGGCTCGTCCTCGTGGTGTCGGACGTCGAATGCCCGACACCACGAGGATCCGTCGTCAGTCGCTGCGGGTGGCCGGCGGCAGGACGCAGGCGCCGCCGAACGGGCTGGCCGCCGCACGGGTGGCCAGATCGGCGTTCACGGTCAGCCACGACTGCAGCACCGGTGCGGTGACCGCCGGGGCTGCGCCACGTTCGGCAGGCATGTCGACCTCGAGGATCTCCATGCCGCGGGTCGGGTCCTGGGTGTAGACGAGGTTGGTCTTGCGTCCCGTCTGGTGGCCGTCGGCGTCGTACTCGGGCACCCACTTCGCGCCCCAGGTCTCCTGCACGCCGGTGATCCAGAAGCCGACCTGGCGGATCTCGGTCGGGTCGTTGACGTCGAGGATGCGCAGGCCCTGCTGGTACCAGCCCTGCGCGACGTAGCCGTCCTGGTGGTAGTCGAAGTAGTGGGCCGAGCAGAACGCGCCGGCGGGCGTCTTGACGCCGGTGTCGAGCAGTTCCGTGTTCCACTGGTCGAGTGGCGTGATCGTGCCGCCGTCCTGGACGCCGTCGGGGTTGATGGTCGGGTCGAGGTCGGGGACGTGCCAGGTCTGGAACGAGCCCTCCGACGCGCAGGTGGTGTCGATGTAGTCCTCTTCGGTGACCAGCAGCACGTTGCCGCGGTCGACGTGCGGGCTGCCGCTGTCAGTCACGCGATGGCCCTTCGCGTTTCCCTTCGGGTTGGCCTTGCCGGGACGGTGCCGCGGGCCGGTGAAGTCGTCGGCATTCGGACGCAGGCTGTTGTGGGAGATGAAGTTGTTCCAGGCCGGGTCGCGGCCGTGGACGTCCGACGAGTTGAGGACGACCGGTGCGGTGGGGTCGGTGACGTCGTAGCCGACGATGCCGCCGGTGCCGACCCACCACGTCACCTCGTCGGCGTCCACGTCCCAGTCGTGGCCGATGCCGGTGGAGAAGGCCGCGTTGCCCTCCATCGGCTGGCCGGTGACCTGGTCGAGGACAACCGGGTCGTCGAGGTCGGTGAGGTCCACGACGTCGAAGGCGGCGCCGCGGCCGGACGAGTAGGCGTGGGTGCACTCGCGGTTGGCGCAGCCGACGGTGTGGGTGTCCGTGCCGACGTTCACACGTGAGCGGATGTAGGGCGAGGCCGGGTCGGTAACGTCGACAACCACAATCTCGTCGTAGGTGCCGACGTCGGTCGGGTCCTCGGTCGGTGTGACCCCGATGCTGTCGAAGCCGACGAGCACGAACTTGGTGCCGTCGGCGCGCTCGCCGAGCTTGACGTTCTCGTTCTGGAACAGCGCCATCGGCACCGCACCGAGCAGCCGCGGCAGCCGCGGGTCGCTGATGTCGTAGGTGCGGATGCCCGTCAGCGTGGATGCGTACATCAGCGGTGCGTCGCTGGCGAACGCGACCGAGATCACCGACGGCTCCGGCAACAGGCCGACCGGCGTGACGTTCGGACTCGGCAGCAGCGTGTCGGCCGTCGCCTCGACGATCGAGACCGTGAAGCCGACGACGCCACCGACGGTGCCGGTCACGTCGTCCAGCGTCGACCCCAGGCCGGTGGCCCCGAGCGGTGAGGTCGCCAGCACCAGCGGCGCGACGGCCAGAGCGGCGTAGCCGCGGATCCTTGTCATGTCCCCTCCCAGGTGAGTGAGTTCCTGAGGAGGACAACGATCTCGCCGCGGCGAGGACACGCGACCGGCAGCCGGGATTGTCGGCAAGGCTGGGGCCGCCCGATCCAGTCGGACCCGCGTATCGGACCGTTCATCAATCTTGGCGATTGAGCCAATCCTGCGGGCAACGGATAGTTCCCGACAGCAGGACGACGTCAGCAGTGAGGCGGGCGTCGGAAGCTACACAGGAGATGGACAAGCATGACGCAGGACCTCTTCATCAAGCTGGCCGTCGCCCGCAACAACTTCGTCGCGCGCACGCGCGACGGGGTTGAGGGTGCCACGGCCGTGGAATACGGCCTCATGGTCGCGCTCATCGCGGTTGCCATCATCGGGGCCGTGCGACTGATCGGCACCAACCTCGACACGATGTTCGATGGCGTGGCCAACGACATCGCCGGCACCTGAGATTGCTCGAATCTAGGCGGGGCGGCTGACAAGGTGTCGCCGCCCTGCCTGTATAGGCACGATGCAAGCGAGGTCACGATGCTGGAGAAACGCGAAGAGGGAGCGACTGCCGTCGAGTACTCCCTGATGGCGGGCCTCATCGCTCTCGCCATCATCGCCGCGGTCCGCTCCTTAGGAACGGCCGTGCTGGGCATCTTCGTAGATCTTTCGTCGCGGATGGGCTGGGGATGACATCGCGGGGAAGAAAGCACCGCAACGAGGGGGCCGCGGCCGTAGAGTTCGCGCTCGTACTGCTGCCCCTGCTGGCAATTGTGGCCGGCATCATCGACTTCGGGTTGATGCTCAACGCCCAACTCAGCCTGACGCACGCCGCGCGTGAGGGCGTCAGGGTTCTCGCCATCGGCGACGGAGACGGGGCAGCCGCAGCGACGACAGCCTTCCAGCCATCGCCGGGCGCGACTGGATTCGCTGCCACGCCGACAGGGTGCCCGAACGCCGCTGGCCGAGCCGTGATGCAGACATCGGCAACCTACGAGTACTACTTCCTGCGGGTGTTCCTGCCCGAGGACGGACGACCCCTCCAAAGTCGGGCGGTAATGCGATGCAACGGCTGAATCGAGACGATGGCGCAGTGACGGTCATCGTCGCCCTCCTGATCGTCACGCTCCTCGGCGTTGCCGCAATCGCCATTGACGTCGGAAATCTGTTCTGGGAACGCCGCGCCCTTCAGAATGGCGCCGATGCCGCTGCACTTGCGGCCGCTCAGGATTTCGCGTCCGGTAATGGTGCAGCAGCAGCAGAGGTGGCTGCGCGTGACTTCGCCGACAGCAACAACAGTCGTGGCGCTTGGGTCGAGTCCTTCACACAACCGACTTCCAACAGCGTCCGGGTGGTGACGCGCTCCGGCAACATCGATGGCGAAGTGCCACTCAACTCGATCCTCGCGCAGTTTCTTGGCAGGGAGACATACTTCGCTCGTGCCACTGCCACTGCGGCCTGGGGCGGCATGGGTGGTGGGTCCACGGTCCCGCTCGCCTTCTCCTGGTGTGAGTGGGATCGGTTCACCAACGGGCTCGGGATTGATGCATTGCCGACCGCCAACCTAACGGTATTCCACCACACATCCTCCGCGTCGGATGAAAACGACTGCGATGGGCCCGCCGGTCAGGACTATCCCGGTGGCTTTGGCTGGTTGGACACCAATGGTTCCGGAACATGCACCGCCGATGTGATTCTGGGGCAGGTTGGAGGCGACACGGGCAACTCGCCTCCTGTGCCGGCAAGTTCGACGGGATGCACGAGCGCCTTCTTCGCGGGCTTGATCGGTCAGACAGTTCTCATGCCCGTATTCGGGGACGTTACGGGCACTGGTAGCAACGCCACGTACGACGTGTTGGGGTTCGCTGCCCTGGAGGTCACAGGCTTCAGGTTCGGCGGCTCGCTCACCGGTGGTGTGGTGCCCTGCGGCAACCCGAATCGCTGCATCAGTGGGCGATTCGTCGCCTACTACGACCTCGGCCAGGAACCCGTGGAGGGTGCGCCGGACTACGGCGCTTACGTCATTGGTCTGACCGGTTAGGAGTATCACCATGGTTCGCAAGGTCTTGGGTGTAGTAGGGGCCGTGCTGCTCGCGTTGATCGGCACTGGGCTTCTGGTGGCATACGTGCGGGGGGCCGAGGACCGAGCACTCGCCGGGGAGGAGGTCGTCGAAGTTCTGGTCGTCCGCGAGGACGTGCCGAGGGGCACCGAGGCCGAGGCACTCGGCGACTACGTCGCGGTGGAGCGTGTCCCGAAGAAGGTTCGCGCTATCGGTGGCATCGACGACCTCGATGCCCTCAACGGGCAGGTCGCGGCCGTGGACCTCGTGGCCGGCGAGCAGCTGGTGCGGCCGCGCTTCGTCACGCCGGCGCAACTCGAGGAGGAATCGCAGATCGAGGTGCCCGAGGGGCTGCAGGAAGTGACGCTGTCCCTCGAACCGCACCGAGCCATGGGCGGGAAGGTGAAGCCCGGGGACACCGTCGGGATCTTCGCCTCCTTCGACCTGAACGACAAACGTGAAGACGAGCAGATCGCGGAGGCGGAGAACGAGGACTACCGCCAGCGTCTCAGCGAGACCTCCAAGATGATCCTGCACAAGCTGCTGGTCACGAGCGTGCAATGGGAGCAGGTCCCGCAGACGCCCGACAACACCGGTGACGAGGCTTCCTCGGGGGCGTCGGGTGGGCGGATCGAGCTCGCTCCCACCGGCAACCTTCTCGTGACCTTCGCCGTCAGCGTCGAGCAGGCCGAGCGAATGATCTTCACCGCCGAGCACGGCACCGTCTGGCTGTCGGCCGAACCGGAGACCGCCGACGAGGACGGCAGCGTCCTGCGGACGCCGGGGAACATCTACAATGACTGACCTGCGCATCCTCCTCGCCACCCCCCACGCCGGCTATGAGCAGCGCGTCCGGCAGGCCTTCGGTGGACTTCTAAACGGCGACCTGCGCCGCTGGGACGCGGCGCTCGGGGCCGTCAGTCCCGACGGGCTGCTCCGGCAACTCAGCGACGCGCAGCCTGATGTCGTCGCCATCGGTCCGGGGCTCGACCTTGACACCGCACTGGCGATGGCGGCTCAGCTTGAGCAGGACCGCCCGGAGATCAGTGTCCTGCTCATCAGCGAGACCGAGCCGGCACTGTGGGAGCGGGCAATGCGGGCCGGCATCCGCGACGTCCTCGACCCCAGCGCCGTCGACGCCGATGTACGCGCCGCGTTCGATCGCGCCTTGCACGTCGCCGAGGGACGCCGCCGCAACCTCGTCGGCGTGCCGGACGCCGCGCCTTCGGGCCGAATCATCACCGTGTTGTCCCCGAAGGGCGGTTCGGGCAAGACGACCCTTGCCAGCAACCTGGCGGTCGGGCTGGCACTGGCCGAGCCCAACAAGGTGGCGATCGTCGACCTCGACCTGCAGTTCGGTGACGTCAGCAGCGCGCTGCGCATGAATCCGGAAACCAGCATCGTCGACGCCGTGCGCGCCCCTGGGCACCAGGACGCGATGACCCTGAAGACGTTCCTGACGGCCCACCCGTCAGGCCTCTGGGCTCTGTGTGGTCCCGACGCCCCGGCCGAGGGCGAACTGGTGACCGCAGAGCAGGCCAAGGCCGTCGTCCAGACGCTGGCCGGCGAGTTCCGCTACGTCGTGGTCGACACCTGCGCAGGTCTGACGGAGCACACCCTCTCGGTTCTGGAGGTCTCGACCGACCTGATCCTGATGTGCGCGATGGATGTGCTGAGCGTCCGCAGCCTCCGCAAGGAGGTGGACGCGCTGGAGCAACTCGGGATGACGCACCAGCGCCGCCACTTCGTCATCAACCGCGCCGATTCCAAGGTCGGCCTGGACATCAAGGACGTCGAGGCCACCGTCGGCCAGCCGGTGGACGTGGCCGTGTCGAGTTCGCGGGTCGTGCCGCTGTCGATGAACCAGGGCAGCCCCGTGGTCGAGTCCGAGCCGCGCTCGCAGGTGGCCAAGCAGTTCACCAGCCTGGTCCACAAGTTCGCCGAACAGCCGCAGCAGAGCGGCTTCTCCCTTCTGCGCAGGAGCGGACGATGAAGCTCAGCCAGCGACTCAACGGCGCCGGCGCGCCGGACTCGCCCGCCGGCGCCGGCGCGGCTGCCGTGTCCGCGCCGACGGTTCCGCCCCCGCCGTCACTCCCGAAGCCCGAGGTGACGCCGAAGGTCGACCCGCTCCTGCAGATCAAGCAACGAGCGCAGCAGGCCCTGTTCGCTCGCCTGGGCTCACGGCTCTACGACTCCTCGCTCAGCGACGAGCAGCTGCAGGCGTTCGTCCGTCAGGAACTCGGCGAGATCATCGACGGCGAGCGGATCCCGCTGACCGCCGAGGAGCGGCAGCGACTGACGGCCGACGTCAGCAACGACGTCCTGGGCTACGGCCCGATCCAGCCGTTCCTCGACGACGAGACTGTCACCGAGGTGATGGTCAACGGCGCTGAGAACATCTACGTCGAGCGCACCGGTCACGTGCAACGCACAGAGGCCCGGTTCGTGACCGAGGACCACCTGCGCCGCATCATCGAACGGATCGTTTCCCAGGTCGGACGCCGCATCGACGAATCGTCGCCGATGGTGGACGCTCGACTTCCCGACGGGTCGCGCGTCAACGCGATCGTGCCGCCGCTGGCCGTCGACGGGCCGTCGCTCACGATCCGCAAGTTCGCCAAGGACCCCTACGGCATCGATGACCTGATCAGCTTCGGGACAATGACCGGCCCGCTGGCACAGCTGCTGGACGCCGTCGTGCGAGGTCGCCTCAACGTGCTGGTCTCCGGCGGTACCGGTACCGGCAAGACGACGCTACTGAACGTGCTGTCCTCGTTCATCCCGGAGGAGGAGCGGATCGTCACCATCGAGGACGCGGTCGAACTGCAACTGCACCAGGAGCACGTCGTCCGTCTCGAATCGCGCCCGCCCAATATCGAGGGCAAGGGCCAGATCACCATCCGTGACCTGGTCCGCAACTCCCTGCGCATGCGGCCGGATCGGATCATCGTCGGTGAGACGCGTGGTGGTGAGGCACTGGACATGCTCCAGGCCATGAACACCGGCCACGATGGCTCGCTGTCCACCGTTCACGCCAACTCGCCGCGTGACGCGATCTCCCGACTGGAGACGATGGTGCTGATGGCCGGCGTCGACCTGCCGGTGCGGGCCATCCGGGAACAGGTCGCGTCGGCCATCGACCTGATCGTGCAGATCAGCCGGCTTCGTGACGGCAGCCGCCGCATCACCCACGTCACCGAGGTGCACGGCATGGAGGGCCAGGTCGTCACTCTCCAGGACGTGTTCGTGTTCGACTACGGCGCCGGCATCGACGAGGACGGACGCTTCCGCGGCACCCAGCGGCCGACCGGGATCCGTCCACGCTTCACAGAGACGCTGGAGCAGTTCGGGATACCGATCCCGGCGCTGGTGTTCGGGGCGCCGATCGACGCCGACGGCCCGTTCAGCACCCATGGCGTGGTGGGACGATGAGACGCCCGCTCGGCTTCCTCGGCGCGCTGCTCGCGTTGATGTCACTGCCCGCATCGTTGGCTGGGGCACAGGAGTCGGCCACCATCCGGATCGGGGACGTCGGCCTCGACGCCTTCCCAGATGTGCGGGTAGAGGTCGCCGTCCCCGTTTCCGCTGGGGCGGAGGGGCTCGAGGACGCCTTCACCGTCCGGGAAGAAGGTGAAGCTCGCGAGGTCCTCGGCGTCCGTCAGGCCTCGAGCTCTGACCTGCAGGTCGCCCTGGTCATCGACACCAGCGGCAGCATGGGCATCGACGCGATGAACGAGGCCAAGGAGGCCGCGACCTCGTTCCTCGACCAGTTGCCGGAAGCCGCGAAGGTCGCCGTGCTGAGCTACGCCTCCGAGGTGACGCTGCACACCGACTTTGAGGCGACGCACGACGAGCACGACGCGGCCATCGACGCGCTCGTCGCCAACGGCAACACCGCCATGTACGACGGCGTCCTTGCGGCCATCGACGCGTTCCCAGAGCCCGTTGCGGAGACCAAGCAGGCGGTAGTGCTGCTCACCGACGGTGCCGACACGGTCAGTGAAGCGGGACTGGACGCCGTCACGGCGGCGCTCGAGGCGGGTGGCGTCACGCTGCGTGGCATCGCCTACAAGACCGAGGATGCCGACGACACGTCGATCGCCGCCATGGCGGAAGCGTCGCAAGGCAGCTGGGCAGAGGCCGACGACCAGGAAGCGTTGAACTCCATCTACGACGCGCTCGCCGCCGAGCTGACCAACCGCTACCTCGTGGACTACCGCTCGGACAGCGCCGGCGACACGGAGATCGCGGTCGAGTTGGCGTTGGGCGGCCAGAGAGCCGTCGACCGTCGGACGATCGAGCTGCCAGCCCTGCCCGCTCCGGTCGAAGAGGAGTCAGAGGTCGCGGTCGCTGAGCCCGCTGTGCCGTCCGTCGTGATACCAGACATCGACGCCCGACCGCTGCTGTACAGCGGTGCAGTGCTCTGGTTCGTCGCGCTCGCCGTCATCCTGGCCACCGTGCTGGCGCCGCGGGAGCGTCGTGCGCAACTGTGGGGGGCCGCTCGCCGAGCGCGCGGCGGCAGCGGTCGGGAGTTCGCGAACCGCGCCGCGATGCTGGCCGAGCGCAGCCTCGAACGACGCGGATATCAGTCCGGACTGAACGCAGCACTCGAGCGGGCTGGCATAGATCTCCGCCCCGGCGAGTTCATCGTCCTGACATTCAGCGTCATGGTGACCGCCGGAGCGGTCGGTTGGCACCTTGACGGCCTGCCGGTCGGTGCGCTCATGGCCCTCGCTGCGGCCGTTGGTGCGCGTCTCGTGGTTTCGGCGAAGACATCGCGACGTCAGGCGAAATTCGCCGATCAACTCGGGGACACCCTCCAGTTGCTGTCGGGCAGTCTGCGAGCCGGCTACAGCTTCCTCCAAGCAGTCGATGCGGTCGCCCGGGAGGCCGACTCCCCTTCCTCACAGGAGTTTTCACGACTGGTGGTGGAAAACCGTCTCGGACGCGATTTCACCGATGCACTGCACGCAATGGCCGGACGTATGCAGTCCGAGGACTTCGAGTGGGTCGTACAGGCCATCGAGATTCATCGTGAGGTCGGTGGCGATTTGGCCGAAGTACTCGACACGGTGGCTGGAACGATTCGGGAGCGCAACCAAATCCGTCGCCAGGTCAAGGCGCTCAGCGCCGAGGGCCGGTTGTCAGCGTGGGTGCTAGCGCTTCTTCCTGTAGCCGTGGGATTCATGATCTACCTCACGAACCGCCCTTATATCGCCGAGTTGACGAACGGTGGGCTGCTCGGTTGGGGGCTCCTGGGCACAGCGGCAGTCCTAATGACTGCCGGCATCTTCTGGTTGCGAAGCGTCGTTAAGCTTGAGTTCTAGGAGCAGGTCATGCCACTCACGGTCTACCTCTCGGCAGCGGCGATCGCACTGTCCGTGCCGCTGCTCTGGTGGTCGGTAGCCGGCGCGCGCGCGAACAAGTTGGTCGACCGCAGCGTGCTGATGGGTGGCTCCACCGATCTGCGCGCCGCCGTGCTGCAACAGTCCGCGCAGGTGCGTGCGCAGCCCCTGATGGGCGGCCTTGCCCGGTTCGCACGCCGACTCACACCCGTCGGTTGGTTCGAATCCCTCGAACACCGCTTGATGCTGGCAGGACGACCTGTCGAATGGACGATCGAGCGTGTGCTCGTTGCGAAAATCGTCCTCGGAGCGGTGGGCCTTCTGCTGGGCTTCTGGCTCTTCGCTGGCAACAGGACTCTATTGTGGCTGCTGTTGTGGGGCGGGTTGGTAGCGCTAGGCTATTTCACGCCGGACCTGTTGCTCCACAGCCGTGGGATGGAACGCCGAGACGCCATCGCGCGAGCGCTTCCCGACACGCTGGATCAGATGACGATCGCCGTAGAGGCTGGACTCGGCTTCGAGGCAGCAATGGCGCGTGCCGGCCGGACAGGTCAAGGGCCGTTGGCCGAGGAATTGGTGCGCACACTGCAGGAGGTGCAGATCGGCGTGCCGCGGGCCAAAGCGCTGCGCAACCTCGCCGACCGCACCGAGCAAGCAGACCTGCGCCACTTCGTGCTGGCGGTCGTCCAGGCCGAGTCGTACGGCATCCCGGTGGCCGACGTACTGCGCACGCAGGCGGCCGAGCAGCGGGTCAAGCGCCGCCAGCGCGCCGAAGAACGGGCGATGAAGATTCCGGTGAAGATCATCTTTCCGCTGATCCTCTGCATCCTGCCGACGCTGTTCATCGTGATCCTCGGCCCAGCGGCCATCCAGATGAGTCGGACACTGTTCGGCGAGGGCGGCGCCTTCTCCTAGCACCGCAGGGGGACATGATGACCCTTTTGCCCGAGCCAGTCGTCGGAACGCTGACCGACGGGCTGGTGCGCTCCGTCCGCGAGGCGGCGCACGATGCGCTGTCCGTCGCGCCCGGCCCCGGCCAGCGGCACGCCACGCCGACCCGCACGGGTTTCGACGTCCTCGACCGCGTCCTCGGTGGTGGGCTGCGCCCGACGGATCTCGCGCTGTTGGGTGGCTCGCCGGGTGTGGGCAAGACGGTCGCCGCCCTGCAGATGGCCCGCCGGGCCGCGCTCGACGGACGCACGTGCGTGTACGTCTCGTTCGAGCACGACCAGGCCACGATGCTCGGCAGACTGCTCGCGCTGGAAGTGGCGGAGATCGCCGACGCCGACCACGCCGTCGACAGCGACCGGCTGGCACGCGTGCTGATCGACGCCACCGCAGGCTTCCGGTCGCTCAGGGACGTCATCACGTCGGAACCGATCGCCGCGAAGGCGTTCTCACGCCTCGACCTCTACAGCGATCGTCTGCTCCTCGTGCGGGGCAGCGGCAGCGAGACGGACGTCACGGCGATCGAAGCCATCCTCGACCGCCACGCCGACGCCGGTGACCTCCTCGTCGTCGACTACCTGCAGCGGGTCGCGACGCCGTCGCCCGTGGCCGACGAGCACGAACACGTCACGCTCGTGACACAGGCACTGAAGGACCTCGCCATGCGCCGCCGGATGGCCGTGATGGCGCTGGTCGCGGCCGACTGGGACGGGTTGCGCTCGGGACGCCTGCGATTGCACCACCTGCGTGGCTCGTCCGCGCTCGCGTACGAGTGCGATGTCGCGGTCCTGCTCAACGACAAGCACCACGCCGTGGCCAAGGCCCACCTGGCGTACGACCCGCTGCGGGCCGAGACGTTCCACCACTACGTGGTGTTCAGCGTGGAGAAGAACCGCGGCGGGCCGGCCATGGTGGACCTGGAGTTCCGCAAGGACTTCTTGCACTACCGCTTCGACACAGCAGGGGAGTACCTGCGGGAGAGGCTTGTCGACGACCGTCTGGCGGGGGAGTGACCGCCCGGAGGATCGACGGGGGATCAGCCGGACGTCTCGTCCCAACCCGCCTTGCGGGCCAGCGCGACCGCAGAGAGCTGCGAGTTCACGCCCAGCTTCGCCAGCACCGACCGGATCTGGGTGCGGACGGTCGCCATGGACACCACCGCCTCCTTGGCGATCTGGTCGGCCGTCGCGCCGTCCATGAGGGACCGGAGCACGTAGGCCTCCTTCGGCGTCAGCCGCTCGAAGACCGCCAGCCGTTCGTTCTCCCGCGCACGATGTTCGGTGAAGTCGTCGATCAGCGCTTCGCGTTGCCCCGGGGTCAGCAGCGTCCCGTCCGCCAGGACCGTTTTCACCGCGTCGACCAATTCGTCGAACGGCTGCGACTTCCCGACGACCCCGACCGCGCCGGCCTCGACGCAGGCGCCCAGGCGCGGCCGGTCGGTGACCCCGGTGAGCATGACCACACGCGCACCCAGCTCCGACAGCCGAGGAATCAGGGACAGGCTGGTGCCGAGCTCGCCACCGATGTCGAGGTCGAGCAGGACGACGTCCGTCTCGTCCTCCGTCACGGCGCCGACGATGGCCTCCTCGGTCAGTTCGTCGCAGATGACGACCCGCATGTCGTTGGCCTGCAAGGCGAACCGCAGGCTCTGCGCGAGCAGTCCATGATCGTCGACGACGACGACCCGCGGCCGTGCCCCGGTCGGCTCCATGTCACCCCCAGCTTCCCGACGATCGTCCCGGACCGCCGGTGGTTGCGACTCTATGGTGAGGGCGGAGGGTTCGCATGAACACTTCGCCGGTCGAGGCGCAGATCCTGGTGCGCGTCAGCCCACGGGTACTGGGCGATGCGCTGTGCGTCGCCCTGCGCGAGCAGGCCCTGGACGCGATGGTGTGCCCCGTGCCCGAGCGCCGGCGTGCCCCCCGCGACACGCGCCACTTCGACGTCGCCGTCGTCAACGAAGCGCTACCGCGCGAGTTGGTCGCGCGCAGTGTCGTGGTGCTCGGTGAGGACGGCCGCCCGGTCCGCGTCCTGCGTCGCGGAGACGAGGAAGAGGTGCGCGGCAGCGGCGACCTCAGCGACCTGCTCGAGCTCGTCATCGACCTGGCCTCCGACACCGTCCACGGGGCGAGCTGACGACGCGGTGCGCTCGACGAACCCGGGAAGCACGACCGCGAAGCAAGCGCCGGTCGCCGGCTGGTCATCCTCCAGTCGGAGCTCGCCGCCCTGCTCCGACATCAGTTGAGCGGAGACGTACAGGCCCAGACCGCTTCCTTCGTGTGCCGCACCGGCCCGACCACGCACGCCCCGCTCGAAAATTCGCTCGCGGTCCTCGGTGTCGATGCCCGGCCCCTGGTCGCTCACGCGGATGACCACGCGGTCGTCATCGAGTGTCGCAGCGACCGTCACCTTCCCGTCGCCATAGCGGTGTGCGTTCCGCAGCAGGTTCTGCACGACCTCGGCGGTGTCGGTGGGGTTGCCAACGGCGACGAGGTCGTCGGGGACGTCGACGGAGATCCATGCACCGAGCGAGCGCTGGCAGGTGACGACGGCCGCGATGGCCTCGGCGACGCGAAAGCGGCCGGTCGTGTTGGTGCGGACCGGCCGGCCGACGAGCTCCTGCAAGCGGGCGATCTCAGCACTGACCGCGGTGGAAAGCGCATCACGGTCATCGGGCTGGAGCTGGTCGGAGTACGCCTGCAACGCTCGCGTGGCCCCCTCGATGGCAGCCAGCGCGTTGCGGGCCTCGTGCGCCCTCTCGACCTCCTTCGCGAGGTCAGCCTCGAAGCGAGCCTCGGCGGTGCGCTTCTTCGTCTCCGCTTCCAGCAGGCGGCCGCTCTGGTCGAAGTAGGCCTGCGCGAGCGCCGCGGTCGCACCGGTCACGGCAGCGAGCAGGCCCGCGACCTCGAGGAAGCGGCTACCAACGTCGGCGAGGAAGCGTGAGGAGGCAGGCACCACGGCTACCAGGTGGCCGTAGGCAAAGAGCAGGAGCAGAAGACCGATCCAGCCGAGGAAGGCCCGTCCCTCGCGCCTGCCCCGCCGGACGTAGGCGACGCCGACCGCGGTCCAGGCACAGGCAAGCACGCCGTCGACGAAGCCGCCCTCCATCGGGACAGGCCGCTCGAGGAACGCCATCACCGTCATGCCGAGGCCAGCTGTGGCGAGCACGGACATGGCGGCCGCGACCACCAACTGCTGGGGCCGGATCCGCGCGTCGACGACCGGCGCGGCCACGCCCCGGTATGCCAGTGAGAGGGCGGTGAGCAGAGCGCCCCATCGGAGCCAGCGGATCGCGTCGCCGGCCAGCAGGTCCGTCGACAGCAGCAAGGCGTCGGCGACGGCGGTGATCGCCCACAGCGTCATCGCCGGCATGAGCCAGGCCGCCGCGGCGTCGCCAACAAGGCGCCAGCGCAGGTGGCAGAGCACGGCGACCAGCAGCGCGAACGCGCACGCCGCGACCTCGAGTTGCCCCTCCAGCGTGCCCGGCCGGATGGCGCCCGGAAGCGAGACGGTCATCGCCGTCAGGACCAGCACGCATGCCAGGACAGCGCTGGCCACGAGGGCGCAGGTGAGGGCCACACCGGGCGGGTGCCCGCCGATCAGTCCTCGACGGTCCGCCCCGTGGTAGCCCTCACGCCGGTCCGTGGACCACGACGTGCCACGCTGCCCCTGCATCCGCCCCATTCGCGTCGCCCCGTGCAGTGCTTGCGACCGGTTCCCCTGAGCCAGCCGCGAGTCGGCACGTTAGCGTTCAGGATCGACTATTGAGGGCGGTTTGAGCAGCTTCACCAACTCTTCACGACGGCCGTTCGGCCGTCACCTGGCCAGCTTGGACGACAGCCACGTCGCGAGTTCCATGGCGATGAGCGCGGCGGCGCCGAAGGTGGCGAGGATGGCGAAGAACGCGAGAACCGTGGCGATCGACTGCTGCATGGTGGGGGCCTCCTGAGTACGTACGGGGGCCTCACGGCCGCGCCGTTGCTCGGGCATCTACTTCGTAACACGACTTCGGAGCGGGCAGGTAGGACCGTCGGCCAGTACTCACGGAATCCGGTCGACTCCGCCTGCCCCTTCGACCGTCCTGTGACGTCCCACGAAGCGTCGGCCACACAGCCCCTGGGCTTGAGGCCGAGTACGGCCACTCGTCAGATCGTTGCCGTTTTAGGGCCGACGAACCGGAGATTCCTCATACTTCGGACCCGCACTGGCGGGCGGGGCCGCCGGCCGCCAAAGGGAGTGTCACGTGGGGCTCGACGCCGACGGGATCGTGCAGCGCATCCGTGAACTGGCCCGTGAGCAGGCGGCGCGCCTGCCATTGTCGGTCGGTGCCACCGATGGACAGCTCGAGCAGGCCATCGAGCAGGTATCCGCCGCGATACACGACGACCGCAGGCTGCGGCGCTTCTTTCGGCAAGGTGAGGCCGCGTCCGGCATTGCCCGGTCCTTGGTGACCTGGGAAATCCTCGTCGCGGCCGTCGGGGAGCGCTGCGCGGAGGCGCGGCTGAACGTCCTGCGCGGACTGCCACCGCCACGGTCGCCGTTGGCCGAGCAAGTGACCGAGGCGCAGACCGAACTCGGCCCACGTCGGATACCGGGCAGCGTCGTGGAGTCGTCGCGCCGGGTGAAGCGGCGCGCCGAGCGGCTGCCGCCTCCCACGGTGGCGGACAAGCGTGTGCTGCGTGGCCTCCGCGAGGCCGTTTCCGTCCAACCGACGGAACCCGACGACCCCGTCCATGCCGAGGGCTATGACCACGCCGTCTGGCTGGAGGACTGGCTCGGGTTCGCCGTCGGCGACGAGGCGCTGGCAGACCTGGAAGGACGGATCGCCGCACATCCCGAGGTCCTCGCCGCCGAGCACGAGGACCGTGAGTGCCTGTTCGTCGCCGCTCCGGACCTGCATCCCGAGGACGTTCGCCGCCTCGTGATCGACCTCCTCGCCCCGACGTTCGACGGCGACTGGGAAGCGCGGGTCTGACCGCGACGGTCGGGCCGGGACAAGCACGTGCACCCGCCGGCGCGCCGGCGGGTGCACGAGACGGGCTGGTCAGTCCTTGGGGACGTAGAGCCGCAGGTTGGTGATCGAGGCCGAGCCCTCGTAGTAGTTGGTGTGTGGATTGCCGATGATGAAGTAGTCGGGGTACGCGGAGTCGGACGGCCACAGGCTGCCCATGTCGTAACTGCCGTACGGCCCGTCGATCACGTGCTGGCGGTCGAACTCGCCGTCGTACTCGTCGGGCGTCTGGTTGTAGTGCCAGATCGGGTGGCCGTCCTGGACGAACTCGCGCTCGAACCGCAGCGTGTCCGGACCGTGCAGGAACGTGCCGCTGACTTCCTGGACGTAGCTCGTGCCGGTCCGCTCGATCGCGAAGCGGTACGTCTCGCCCGGCAGCAGGTCGGGGCGCAGTTCGCCGACGGAGACGATGTTCACGCCCGGGTCACCGCCGTGGAAGAAGCCACAGTCGGTCTCCATCATGAACTCGTTGTAGACGAAGCCGGTGTTGCGCTGGTTGTCGTCGGTCAGGAACAGCATGTTGATGGGGATGCTGCTCAGGCTGCGCGGATCGTGGTGGCTGTAGGTCTCACCCGTCCTCGGGTCGCACACGTCGTAGTTGGCGCCCCAGCTGTGCGTGACCTGGTACTGGTCCATCACGACCTTGCGCCGGTTGTGGATGAACACGTTGTTCCGCGGTGCCGGATCCGGGTAGTCGACGATGCCGAGGAAGTAGAAGCCGTTCTCCCCGCGGACGTCGGCGAAGTCGCAGTACGCCGGCGAGGTCGGCTGTCCGACCGTGGCCGTCCACGGATGCTGGGTCTTGCAGCCCTCGGCGCCATAGCCGTTGATCAACCCGTCGTAGTCCCACGCGCCGTCACGGGGTCCGCCGAAGTCGAGCGCGACCAGCTCGTACTCGATCCGGTAGCGGTCCGGCAGCGGCTCGGTGGGACGGACGATCGCGCCGTCGGTGTTGTTCGGCAGGTCGAAGTGACCGACCTTGCCGACGCCGGGGACGACCGCATCGCGGAACGTGGGGACCTGCGCCAGCTCACCGGTCTTGCCCTGGTCCCGGGTCGCGAGCTCGGCGGTGAGCCAGCCGTCACGGCCGAACTCGAAGCTCGCGCGATAGGTGTCGAAGGAGTCCAGGGCTTCGGCGAAGACGTCACCACCCTTGACGTGGAAGGCCTCGCCGTCGTCGTCGAACGGCCCGTACTGGTCGGACAGGTCGTCACGCTCCCACGTGAGGTCTCGTCCGACCGGCGCGCCGAACCGCTCGACATACTTCAGGCGCCACTGCGACGGATCGTGTGGTGCCGCGCGCCGCGAGGTCTCGTCCGACGACGCCACCTCGCTGCCCGACGGCGCCGCCTCCTCGGCTGCCCCGGCGGCGACGCCCGGAAGGCTCACCGCCAGGGTGAGGGCGGCGAAACCGATGCCGCGCCCCCAGGTTCGTGCTGCTCGTCTCGACATGCTGCTCCCTTCATTCGGACGGCAGCGAGGTCTCTCCCCGCCCCCGACGACGCCACCGATCCGACCTGCGGCCGAGGCGGCGACGTCCAGATGCGTGTCCGACACTCCCACTGGTGGACACGACGGTTCAGGTCATCGCGACTCGCTCGGCCGCCTGCAGGACCTCGAGGAGCCGTGCGACCTCGCTGGCCATGACCTGCCGGGCCGGCCCGACGTACTTGCGGGTGTCGACCAGGTCCGGCTGCGCGGCGAGGGTGTCACGCACGGATGCGGTGAACACCTTGTTGAGGTGCGTGGCGATGTTGATCTTGGTCATGCCCGCTTCGACCGCGCGCGTGAGCTCCTCGTCGGGCACGCCGCTGGAGCCGTGCAGCACCAACGGGACACCTGCGGCCTTTCGAAGGGCCGCGATCAGGTCCAGGTCCAGCTCGGCCGTGCGTGTGGTCATCGCGTGCGAGGTGCCGACCGCCACGGCCAGCCCGTCGACGCCGGTCATCTCGACGAAGCGGCGAGCCTCGTCCGGGTCCGTGCGGACGCCGGGAGCGTGGACGCCGTCCTTGCCGCCGACCTCGCCCAGCTCGGCCTCGACCCACACCTCACGGCCAGCCGCGCCGGCGACGACCTCGCGGGTGGTCGCGAGGTTCTGCTCCCAGGGCAGCTTCGAGCCGTCGTACATGACCGAGCCGAAACCCAGCGCGATGGCTTCGTCGACCAGATCCGGCTCAGTGGCGTGGTCGAGGTGGACGGCCACCGGCACGCGTGCCGTCTCCGCGACGGCCAGCGCTGCTCGAGCCAGGGGAGCGAGCCGCCCGTGCCAGCGCACCGCGTTCTCGCTGATCTGCAGGATCACGCCGGCCCGGGCTTCCTCGGCGCCCGTGACGTGTGCCTCGGCGTGCTCGAGATGCACCACGTTGAAGGCGCCGACGCCATAGCGGCCTTCGTGCGCAGCCTGGACGAGCGAGGCGGTCGGGACCAGCGGCATGGAGTTCCTTGCGTACGCGGGTGGGGGCGTCAGATCGTTTCGAGGGTCACATCGGGCAGCAGCCGGCGGTAGGCCGCCAGCTCGAAGGCGCCCGCCCCGACGACGAGGGTGTTCGCCGCGCCGGCGGCAGCGGCCGACTGCAGGGCGGCCGACCACGGCAGGTCCTGGGCCAGCGCGACGGCCAGGGCGCCGGCGAACGCGTCACCCGAGCCGGCGGGGTGGCGCGCGTCCACCCTCGGGGCGTGGATCCGTTGCGTCGCCTGTCCGACGCCGGCCGCCACGGCGCCGTCCGCACCGGCGGTGACGATCGCTCGTCGGCAGCCGTCCAGCAGGGCACGTGCCGCGTCCGCGGGATCCTCCACGCCGGTGACCTCGGCGGCCTCCTCACGGTCGACCTTGATCACGTCCACGCCGGTCTTCAGCGCGGCCCGTAGTCCCGGTCCGGAGCTGTCGACGACCACGCTCGCCCCGGCGCCAGCGGCCGACGCGAGCAGCCAGCACACGGTGTCGAGGTGATCGCCGTCCGGCAGCGAACCGGACACGACCAGGATCCCGCCTGCCAGCAGGTCGGCGAGACACCGCTCGGCCGATTCGCGGAGCCGCTCGGGCGGGATGGCCTCGCCCCGGTCGTACAGCAGCACCGCGTGCCGGTCGTCGGAGATCACCTGGGTCGTGCGGGTCCGCCACGTGTCGCTGCGGTCCACCACGAAATCCTCGTCGAGGCCCTCGTCGTGCAGGCTCTCGGCCAGCCACGCGCCGGTGTCGCCCGCGACCACGCCGTGGCAGCGCACGCTGCCGCCGAGGAGGTGGACGGTGCGGGCGACGTTGATGCCCTTGCCGCCCGCCAGGCGTCGACGCTCGACCGGGCGGAGCGGCACGTCGAAGCGCAGATCCTCGACCAGGACCGTCTCGTCGACGGCCGGATTCGGGGTGAAGGTACGGATCGTCACAGGAAGAAGATGCGGTCGCCGTGCTCGGCCGTCAGGCGGGCGTTGTACTCAGCCCCGCCATCGACGTTGGCGGCGAGGAAGACCGGTGGCTCGACGCCGCTGTCAGCCACCCGCTGGATCGCTCCCGACACCATCGCGTGCAGCAGCGCGGTCGACGTGACCCCGGACGCGGGCGTGAACTTCTGTGGCACGTTCGGGTGCTCGAGCACCGCGTCGCCGACGTCCACCTTGTTGTCCAGCACCACATCGGCGTGGTCGTGCATCTTCGTCCCGGACGGGTGGCGCGACTCCACGCTGCCGCTGTAGGCGACCGACGTCACGGCGATCACCTGCAGACCCCGCTCCTTGGCGCCCTTGGCCATCTCGATCGGCACGGCGTTGCGGCCCGAGACCGACACGACGATCAGCACGTCGCCGGGCTGGATCGGCGTGGCGTCGAGCAGCGCGTCCGCGAAGCCCTCGAGCTTCTCCATGGCGGAGGTCAGCGTGGTCGGGCGCGTCTCCAGCGAGGTGATGCCGGGCCCGAAGATCGGGTTGATCAGCATCAGTCCACCGGCGCGGTAGATGATGTCCTGCACGGGCAGGGCGGAGTGGGTGCAGCCGAACGCGAAGATGCGCCGACCTTCGACGACCGCGTCGGCCAGCAGCCGTGCCGCGGCGTCGATGTTGTCCTGTTCCTCGGTCCGGAGGCGCTCGAGCAGCCCGCCGACCGCTGCGAGGTAGTCGTTGGCGAGGTTGGTCATCGTCGAATCCATCGTTCGTCGGGAAGGGCGTCGTGGGCGACGACGCCCGAGATCAGGGTCAACAGGGGATGGAGCCCGTCCGGCTCCAGGAGGACGAGATCGGCGGTCGCCCCGGCAGCGATCGTGCCGCGGTCGTGCAGCCCCATGGCCTGGGCCGGGACGCCCGACGCGGCGTGCAGCGCCGCGGCGAGGTCCTGGCCGCTGGCCGCCTGGTAGCGCGCCACGCCGTCCAGCAGGTCGAGCGTGCTGCCGGCCAGCCCACCGGCCTGGGTGCGGGCGATGCCGTCGCGGACGACCACCCGCTGGTCGGCGAGCAGGTACTCGCCGTCGCCCAATCCGGTGGCGCGCATCGCATCGCTGACGAGCACCACCCGTGCGGGTCCGGCGGCCTGTGCGACGAGGCGCAGCGTGGTGGGGTGGAGGTGGATCAGGTCGGCGATCACCTGGACGAACACGCGCGGGTCGGTCAGGCATGCGCCGACGACGCCCGGTTCGCGGTGGTGCAGCGGGGGCATGCCGTTGAACAGGTGGGTGGCCTGCGTCGCGCCGGCGTCGATCGCCGCCTGGGTGTGCTCGACATCGGCGTCGGAGTGGCCGATCGCGATGCGGACGCCGGCCGCCGATGCTGCCCGCGTCAGGGCCAGGTCGGGGTCGCGTTCGGGTGCGACGGTCAGCAGCGCGACCTCGCCGCTGTCGAGCCACCGGCGCCACTCGGCCGGGTCGGCGTCGCGAAGGTGGGCGGGGTCCTGCGCGCCGCATCGTGCCGGCGACAGGTAGGGGCCCTCGAGGTGGAGCCCGATGGAGCGGGCCTCGCCATCGCCGGGGACGTAGGTGCGGTGGGCCTCGATGGCCGCGCGCAGCCCCTCGGGGTGGTGGCTGGCGGTGGTCGGCGCCCAACTGGTCACCCCACGGGCGGCGAGGTGCCGCGCCACGGTCCGTAGCGCCTCGTGGGTCGCATCGAGGGTGTCGTACCCCTCGGCGCCGTGGATGTGGATGTCCACCAACCCGGGGGCGAGGAGCAGGCCCGTGGCGTCCACCACGGGCCCGTCGTCCTCGAGGTCCTGGCCGACGCGCACGATGCCGTCGGCGGCCACCACGACGTCGGCGACGCCGTGGCGATGGCCGTCCGACAGGACCTGTGCACCTCGCAGCAGCATGCTCAGACCGCTCCGAACAGGCGCGCCACGAACCAGATCAGGATGCCCGGCACGATCGCGTCGGGGACCGTGAACGCCAGGCCCTCCGCGCCCATGCCGCTGAGGTCGCCGAACACCTGGTAGCGGTACGCAAAGCTGATCAGCCACCAGCCGACGAAGCCCCACAGGAACCCGCCGAGGATGGCGCCGCGCTTGCCGCCGGTGGCGTTGCCGAAGATCGCCGCGGCACCGGAGGCGAAGAACGCCACGATCATGCTCGGGATCGGCACCGGCATCCCGGCCGCCGCCAGCGTCGCCATGCCCGCGACCTGCCCGAACGTGCCGGAGATGAGGCCGATCACCAGCGCGTTGGGGGCGAACGGGAAGATCACCGGCACATCCAGCGCCGGGATCGCACCGGGGATCACACGCTCGGCGATGCCCTGGAAGGCCGGCACGATCTCACCGATGAGCATGCGCACGCCGTAGAGCAGGATCAGCATGCCGGCCGTGAAACCGGCCGCCTGCAGCAGCGCGAACACGATCCAGTTCTGACCGCCGGAGATGTCCTCCTCGAGCACGCTGATCCCCACGGCCGACGCGGCCAGGCCGGCCGCGGCCGCGACCACCAGGATCATGACCAGCGTGGTGGACACCGCGATGTCGCGGAAGAAGTTCAGGCTCTGCGGCACCTCGATGTTCTCGGTCGAGTCGTCGGGCTTGCCGACCAGGCCGCCGAGCCAGCCGGCGGTCACGTTCAGCAGCGTCTGCCCGTGACCGAAGGCGATGTCGTCGCTGCCGGTGATCTTGCGCATGAACGGCTGGGCGAGGGCCGGCGCCAGGGTCATGTAGGCACCGAACACCACCGAGGCCAGCGCGACGGTCGCGACGGTGTTGAGTCCGAACGAGTGGAACAGGATCGCGAAGGCACCCGCGTGGACCCAGATCATGTGCCCGGTCAGGTAGATGTACTTGAACGGGGTGAAGCGGGCCAGCAGCAGGTGGATCACCAGGCCGAACAGCAGGGTCCAGCCGATCGCGGCGCCGACGTTGCCGACGTTGGCGTCCTGGACGGCGGAGACCACGGCCTCGTCGAAGGTCACGAACGTCTGGAAGCGTTCGGTCGGCAGCCCGGTCTCGAACATCTGCTGGATCGGGCCGAGCGCCTCGAGCAGGACGGCGATGCCGCCGCCGATGATCAGCAGGCTCAGCCCGGTCTTGATCGTGCCGGTGACGACCTGCCCGGACGGCGCCTTCTGGGCCAGCAGCCCGATCAGCGCGATGATCGCCAGGATCACCGCCGGAATCTGTAGCAGTTCCACGAAGAACTGCACCGTGCTCATCATCCCCTCATCCTCTCCCTGGGTCCCCGTTCCCGGTGACGGCGTGGTGGATCACGCCTCGCCGGCGACCTCCTTGGCCGCCGGCACGACCTTCTCGGCGATCTCGGCCTTGTTGACGAGGTTGTCGATGTAGACCACCGGGGTGCTCGAGCCACCGAGGTGCGAGCGCATGTCCGATGGCGCCACGATGAGATCGGCCTGCATCGTCTTGACCGAGCCGAGGTCGACGGGACTGACCTCGGCGGCCACGCCTGCCTCGCGCAGGATCTTGTCGACGGTGAGCTTCAGCATCATGCTGGTGCCGAAGCCCATCCCACAGACGGTTGCGATACGCATGGACGGTTCCTTGTGTGCGTGCGGGTCACTTCACCCGTCAGCTGGTGAGCAGTTCCAGGACGGCCTGCGGCGTCTGGGCGCCCGCGACTCGCTCCACGACGTCGGGATCGCCCAGCCGCACGGCGAGGTCCTGCAGCGCGGCGAGGTGGGCTTCCTTGTCGACGGGTGCGAGGGCGACGACCAGCCGCACCGGGTCGTTTGTCGCGTGGCCGAAGGCGACCGGGTCGCGCAGGGTGACCAGCGAGATGCCGGTGCGGACCACGCCGTCCTCCGGCTTCGCATGGGGCAGTGCGACGCCCGGCGCGATGACGCAGTAGGGCCCGAGCTCGTCGAGCGCGTCGACCATGGCCTGCACGTAGTCGGGCTCGCAGGCGCCGGCGTCCCGGAGCAGCTCACCCGCGGCACGGACCGCACCGGCCCGGTCGTCGACCTGCACGCCGGTGCGGATGACGTCGACGGTCAGCAGGTCCTCAAGCATCGAGGGTCACCACCGCGGTGAGGTTCTCGGGCCGGTCGGGGTCGAGCTGCTCGTCGCGCGCCATGGCCAGTCCGAGCAGCTGCACGAACGGCAGGGCCAGCACGTCCCGCCAGCCGTCCGGCAGCGCCGAGGAGGCGGCGAGGTCGGCACCGGCGACGTCGTGGCGTGTGGCGACCGTGACCGTCCGTGCGCCGAGGTCGGCCATGTCCGCCAGCACCTTGCGCTCGAGCGGCTCGTCGCCGTCGAGCAGGCCGATCACGAGCGTGCCGGCGCCGATCATCGACATGGGGCCGTGCCGCACCTCGAGGGTGTGGAACGCCTGCGCCTCGACGAGCGCGACCTCGGTGAGCTTGAGGGCCGCCTCGCAGGCCAGGCCATAGCGGGGCCCGCTTCCCAGCACGACGATGCGTTCGGGGCGGCCCGACGCGAGAACGTCCTCCACCAGCCGGTCTGCGTCGGCGAGCATTCGCGCCCCCGCTTCCTCGATGGCCTCGGACACGCCGTCGGGTACGGGCCGGAACAGCGAGAGCGCGCCGAGCATCATCGAGGTGAACGAGCGGGTCTGGACGACCGACTCCTCGGCAGCATGGTCGAGGTCCACCCGTGTCGCGGCCTGCGCTGCCAGATCGCTTCGCGCATCGCAGGTGACCGACAGACGCTGGCCGGGCCAGTCCTGCAGGACGCGCACGGTCTCGCTGGTCGCACCGGAACGCGAGATCGCCAGCAGCGGGGTCTGCTCCGGCGCCGAGGTCCACGAGGCCCGGTCGAGCAGCAGCTCGGACGCCGGCAGGGACCGCACCGGCACCCGCAGGTCGTGCTCGACGTGGCGCGCCAGCCAGCGGGCGACGTAGAACGTCGACCCGCACCCGGTCACGAGCAGGTTCGCGCCGTCGGCGGCAGCGGCCGGCGGTGACGCGATCTGCAAGGTCTGCTTCCAGGTGGCCGGCTGCGAGCGGATCTCACGCTCGGTGACGGCGCCGGGGGTGGCTTCGGGCACGGAACTCTCCTTCATGCCGAATCGGCGATCTCGACGGCGACGCCGCGCGCACGGATGGCGGCGAGCAGGTCTGGGTCGGCTTCGGAATCGGTCACCAGGCGGGAGGCCGCCTCGACCGGGGCGGTCTTCGACGCCGCGACGTGACCGAGCTTGGTGGCATCGGCGACGATGGTCAGGCGATTGCTGGTGCGCATCACGGCCTGGTCCGTGACCAGCTCGGGCAGGTGCTCGCTGGTCAGGCCGTGGTCGGGGTCGACCCCGCGCATGCCCATGACCACCTCGTCGCAGCGCATCTGCTCCAGCGCCCGCTCGGCGAGGTGGCCGATCATCGACATCTCTCGATGCCGCAGGAATCCGCCGACGACGACCACGTCGACGGCCGAGCTGGCCAGCGCACTGGCGATGGGGAGCGCGTTGGTGACGACGGTGAGGTGCTGCCGGCCGGCGAGGTGGTCCGCGACCGCCAGCGTCGTCGTCCCGGAGCCGAGGAAGACGGTCGAACCGTCCGGGATCGAGCGCGCGACGAGCCGACCGATCGACTGCTTCGCGGCCGCCTGTTGGCCCAATCGCTGCGTCCATGGTGGTTCGTCGGTGGGACGCTCCAGGGCGACGGCCCCGCCGTGGGTGCGCTCGATCTCGTTGCGGTCGTGCAGCAGCTGCAGGTCCCGGCGAATGGTCATCTCCGAGACCTGGAAACGTTCCGCGAGCTCGCCGACGGAGACGGCGCCCAGGCGCCTCACGAGCTCCGCGATCGCGCGCGCCCGCTGTTCCCGCAACGGCCCACCACGCTCGGCCACGCCCACCTCCTGGACATTTCGCTCGACTTCGAACATCATGTCGAACAGAAACGAACAATGACGGTCGGAGCCAGCGATGTCAAGCCCCACCTTCCCGGACGCCCCTATTCGTGGAGCTTCAGCATCGCCGGGGCTCGGCGAGGGCCGGATCGCGATCGTTGCCGAGCCAGCGTCCGCGGCGGAAGCGGCGGCAATCGGACACCTGACGACCCAGGAGATGTTCGATCGTGCTCGCGCCGGCCTCCGCGCCGAGGCCGAGCGCGCAGCGGGCGAGGTCGCGCAGATCCTGCGCGGTCAGCTGGCTCTGCTCGACGACCCGAACCTCGCGCGGACGGTCGAGGAGGAACGTGCCGCCGGTCGCTCACTGGCGGAGGCCGTCGATGCCGCGGCGGCACGCCTGCGCGATGGACTGCTGGCCAGCGACGTCGAGCGGATCCGTCAACGGGCCAGCGACGTCGACGACCTCGCCGCCCGGCTGCAGACGGCGGCGACCGGGCGCGCGCGGTCGCCGGTGGTCCCGGACGGGCCCGGCCCGTTCGTGTTGGTGGCCCGCGACCTGCTTCCGTCCCAGACCGCGCAACTGGATGCCGACCGCGTGACCGGGCTCGTGCTGGAGGACGGCGGTCCGACCGCACACGCCGCCATCATCGCGCGGGCACTCGCGATCCCGCTGGTCACCGGGGTCACGGACGCCCGTGAGCTCCTGGCCGCCCACTCCTCGGCCCTCGTCGACGGGACCCACGGCGGCGTCTGGCCCGAGCCCGACGACCAGGTCCGGGACCGGCTCACCGCAGCACAGCCCGCCGCGCCGGCGGAGGCGGCGCAGCCGGTCCGCCGAGTCGAGCTCGGGGGCGGCGAGGTCGTCGAGGTTGCCGTCAACATCGGCGCCGTCGCCGAGGCGGAACGCGCCTCCAAGGCCGGCGCCCGGGCGGTGGGCCTCCTGCGCAGCGAGCTCCTGGCGTTCGCCGGCGCCCGGAGCCGCGAAGAGCTGGCCGGCGTCCTGCGGCAGGTCGGGCAGGCCATCGACGGGCCGATCGTGTTCCGGCTCCTCGACGTGGGCGGCGACAAGCCCCTGGACGGCGTGACCGTCGAAGGCGAACCCAACCCGATGCTGGGTGCACGCGGTGTGCGTCTGCTCGACACCTCCGAGCAGGTCTTCGTCGAGCAGTTGGCGGCGGTCGCGGCGGTCCTCGACGAGGTGGACGTGCGGATCAGCGTCCCGATGGTCGCCGACCCGGCCGAGGTGGTGGCCGTGCGTGAACTGTGGTCACGTGTGAGCGACCAGCCGGCCCCGCCGATCGGCATCATGGTGGAGACGCCCGCCGCGGTGTTCCTGGCCGAGCCCCTGGCGGCGGTCAGCGACTTCTTCTCCATCGGCACCAACGACCTGACCCAGTACGTGCTGGCGGCCGACCGCGGGAACCCGGCGGTCGCGCACATGGTCGACGCGACGCATCCCGCCGTACTCGGCGCCATCGGTCACGTGACGCGCGCCGCCCAGGCGGCGAACATCCCCGTGGCCGTGTGCGGGCAGGCCGCCGCCGACCCGGTGGCGCAGCGCCTGCTCGTCGGGCTGGGCGTGACCGAGCTCTCGGTGCCGGTCGATGCCCTGCAGGCCACCGTGGCCGCACTGCGCGGCGTGGCGATCGAGGAGCTCCGCGAGGAAGCCTCTCGGGCCACCGGGGCGCACGAGACGCCGGAACCGGCGTCGCACGAGGGTCGCGAAGACACGGGCGATGCTGAGCCTGGACGATTCGTGGTGACCAATCCCGACGGCCTGCACGTCCGGCCGGCGAGCCAGCTGGCCGACGTCGCGAACGAGCACGGCGTGCGGATCGTGATCCGCACGGCGACGGGGGAGGGGGACGCGAGCAGCGTCTTCTCCATCCTCGCCCTCGGCATCGACACGGGCCACGAGGTGGAGGTCGACGTGGAGGGGGACGCCGCCGACATGGCCTGGCCGAGCGTCCGCGCCATCCTCGCCGGGGACACGCCGTAGGCGACCCGGTGCGCGGCGCACCGTGGCGTCACGGAGGCTGCGCGCCACCTCCGGTAGGACCTTATATAACGGGGTAGGCTGGCGAGTGAGTCAGCCCCGACCGGAGTGATCGCGTGCCGACCTCCCGATCCCGAACCGGCGATCGCACACCCTCGGAGCGCAAGCACGTCGGTCTGACGTTGCCGCGACGGGTGAAGCAGCAGGCGACCGAGGCCGCGTCCGTGCACGACTGGTCCGTGGGGGACTGGGTGCTGGCGGTCGCGGCCGAGTTCGGGCCGGCACTGCGCGAGCGGCTGGGCCGTGTCGAGGTCCGCAAGCGCCCCAAGGTCGAAGACGCCGCCTTCGCGGCCCTGTATCTGACGCCCGACGAGCGCGACGAGTTGGACGACCAGGCGGTGGCGTGCGGCCTGAACCGCTCGGCGTTCGTCACCGCCGTCGCACGCCTGGGACTGGGCGACGACCTCGAGGACGTCGTCGCCTCCCTGCGAGCACCCGGCACGAGCGACCAGCCGGCAGCGGCCCCCTGAACCCACCGGGACTCGGGCGACTACGGTCGGGCGCGACGTCCACGGGAGAGGAACCACCTTGGCATCGCTGTCGCTCGAGCAGGCCCAGCAGATCATCGACGGCGCCTTCGCCGCCGCGCAGGAACACGACCTCAAGCCGCTCGCGGTCCTGGTGCTGGACGCCGGCGGGCACGCGAAGGCGTTCGCGCGGCAGGACGGCGCGGCCAACATGCGCTTCCAGATCGCGCACGGGAAAGCGTTCGGTGCGCTCGGGATGGGAACCGGCTCGCGGGCGCTGATGGAACGCGCCGAGCAGCAGGCCTACTTCATCGCGGCGGCCACCGCGGCGTTCGGTGGGGCGCTGGTGCCGGTGCCGGGCGGCGTGCTGATCAAGGACGGCGATGGCGAGATCCTCGGCGCGGTCGGCGTGACGGGCGACACCTCGGACAACGACGAGATCGCGGCGGTGGCCGGCATCGAGGCGGTCGGGCTCGTCGCCGTCACCGGCTGACACATCTGCTCAACGGGAGTCCGGTCGGCGGGCCGCTGAGCCGTGCGGGTCCGCCATGACATGGAACCGCACCCGCTTCGTCGGCGTCCAACGGGGCGACGAAGGGGAGAAGCATGCGTCCGACGACCCGTCAGATTCTCGCGGCCGCTGGCTGCCTCGCGCTCGTCCTGACCGCGTGCGGCGCGGGGGACACGGCCACCGAGGCCGCCCTGGACGTCACGCTGCAGGGCGCCGACGACGAGGCCGCGGAGATGCCGGCGGCCGGCGGCGCGCTGGACGCCGGGGCAGAGGCCGACGCGGCCGCCCCGCTGGTCGACGAGGACCCCGCGGCGCCGGAGGGGGAGCGCGGCGGGATCGAGTCGGTCGTGTTCGACGACCACGGCGTGGCCGGGTGGGTCGACACCGGTAGCGACGCCGTCTCCACCTTCCGCACGGACGCGACCGTCGGCTCGTACCGGGTCGCGGAGTCGTGGCTGGTCAACGGCGTGCTGCCACCCGCCGAGGGCGTACGCGCCGAGGAATGGATCAACGCGCTCGACCACGGTTACCCGGCACCCGCCGGTGACGAGGTGTGGGCCGTGCACGCCGACGCCGGCGCACCGTGGTGGCAGACCGGACCCGACGCGCCGGCCAACACCCGGCTGTTGCGCGTCGGGTTGCGCGCCACCGACGGCGTGGGGGAGCGGCCCCCGGCCTCGATCACGTTCGTGATCGACGTGTCGGGATCGATGGAGACCGACGACCGGCTGGACACCGTGGTGGAGGTGCTTGGCCGCTCCCTCGACCGGCTCGACGAGCGTGACCAGGTCGCCATCGTGACCTTCCACGACGACGCACGACTGGAGCTGGCCCACACCAGCGACTACGGGCAGGTCCGCGACGTGCTCGCCGGCCTGCGGCCGCTGAACGCGACCAACACCGGCGCCGGTGTCGTCCTGGGCCACGAGACGGCCGCCGAGGGCCATCGCGAGGGCGACCACTCGAGCGTGGTCGTGCTGGCCGACGGAATGGCCAACGAAGGCGTCACCGACCCGCGGCAGATCGTCGAACGCCTCGACGAGGTGGGCGGGCCCGCCCGGATCGTGACGCACACGGTGGGGATCGGTCGCGAGGTCTACAACGACGCGTTGCTGTCCACCCTCGCCAACGAGTCCGGCGGTACCTACGCCTACATCGACCGCAGCGACCAGGCCGACCGGCTCTTCGACCGCGACCTGCCGCTGCTGTGGCCGGTGGCCCACGACGTCAAGACCCAGGTGACGTTCGAGCCGTCGAGCGTGCGGGCATGGCGCCTGATCGGCTACGAGTCGCGGGCGCTGGCGGCGGAGGACTTCCGCGACGACGCCGTCACCGGCGCCTACGTCGGCGCCGGACATGCCGTCACGGCGATCTACGAGCTCGACCTCGCGGTCGAGGGCGGCACCGGCGGCGAGCTCGGCCAGGTGCAGGTGCGGTGGGCCGACCCGCGCTCGGGCGACGTCAGCGAGATGGAGGTGCCGCTGCCGGCGGCGCTGGCCACAGAGGAGTCCGGGTCGGCCACGTTCGGCCAGGCCGCGGCGATGACCGCACTGGTCGAGGCGCTACGCGGCTCGCCACATGCGCTGGTCAACCTGCAGCAGGTCGCCGACCAGGCCGACGGCGAGCTGGCCGCACTGGTGGAGGCCTCGCGCGCCGCCTTCCAGGGCGCACCCGCCCAGCGCCGAGAGTTCGTCCAGCCGTGACGGCCAGGACCCGGGGTGCAAGCACCCGATCTGTCAGAAGCGGACGGTGGCCGGCACGTGCGCGGCGTTCGTCCAGGCCGCCTGGGTGCCGGCGAGCCGCCAGAGCAGCGCGGCGGTCTGGGCACGGGTGACCCGGTCGGTGGGGGCGTATTCGGTCGCGGTCTTGCCGGTGACGACCCCGTGTTCCGTCAGGAACGCCACGGCCGGGTCGAAGTGCTCGCGGGCCCGGACGTCGATGAACGGATGCCGGCCGGCGGGCGCCGGGCTGCCCACGAAGCGCCACAGGAACGACGCCATCTGGCCGCGGGTCACGGTAGCCGACGGGTCGAACCGTCCATCGCGGGTCCCGGTCACCACGCCGGCCTGCTGCAGCCAGGCGACGGCGTCGGCGTAGTAGGCGTCTGCCGGCACGTCCCCGAACGTGTGCGGCGCCCGCGGGGCGGGCTTGCCGGCGGTCCGCCACAGGAACGCCGCCATCTGTGCGCGCGTCACCGGGCGTGACGAGCCGAAGCTGCCGTCGGCGACGCCGCCGGTGATGTCGTGGCCAACCATCCACAGTACGGCGTCGTGGTGCCACGCGTCGGCGGGCACGTCGCGGAACGGGCCCGACGTGGACGCCGGCGTCGACGAGTTCACGTCGGGCAGCGGGCGCCAATAGGAGGTCCTGCGCAGCGCACCGTCCCAGGTGAAGCTGAAGTGGATGTGGTCGGTGTGCGGGCTCGCGCCGGTGTAGGGACGCCAACCCTCGTCGGGCCGGTAGGCGTTCCAGACCTGGCGGTTCCAGATGATGTACATGATGCCGAGCCGGCGGGCCATGGCGTGGCGGTTGCCGTGCTCGTCGGTGGCGAGCAGCCAGCCGAGCACCTCGTCGGCCTTGCGCCGGTCGCTGGCGTTGTTGGCGTTCAGCATCCAGTCGTAGGCGCGGCCCTCCTTGTGCTCGCTCTTGCCGCCTTGCGAGCAGTTGCGCAGGATGCCGCCACCGTTGGCGCCGTAGGTGCGCTGCAGGAGTGCGCGGAAGTCACGGACACCGGGCTGCTCCTCGGACAGGCACTGGCTCTGGCCCTCGTAGCGCGCGTAGGCGTCGATGTTGGCGCCGTACGTGCCGCTCGGCAGCGGGCTGGCCAACGCCGGTGCGACGAGCGTCGCGAGCAGGCCGGCGAGGAGGGCGGCGACGGTCAGCGGGCGGAACAGACGGGCGGGCACAGCACAACGCACGGGCTTCCTTGCCTGCATGGGACGGGCGACACCTGCCGGCAGCCTCGGCGTGAGCGCGCGCGAGCAGAGATGCGGGCAGGACCCCTTGCTTCGGACGTTGGCCGCGACAGCTTCAACGCAGCGGCACGAACGCGCGGGCTGCGCCCGGCCACGCCGCTGCCGTGGCGGGGCTGACAACGACCCCACGACGGAGCTGCTCGCCCCAGTTCGCGGGTGGCGGCACACCTGAGGGGAGCGACCGTCCGCGCGCGCAAGTTTACGTAATGTCGCTTATGGGGGAACTGCGAGGTGCCGGGAGAGGGGTCGCGCGGACGACTGCGACATGGAATGGTCGCGCCTCAGTCTCGCGGTCCATCGCCCACCTCAGTCAGTCTCGACGACCTCGAACCAGAGCTCGCCGCCGCCGTCGGCGCGGTACGAGACGGTGATCTCTTCGTTCTTGGCGATCGGCCGCAGTGACCACAGTTCGGCCGACTCGGTGTCGGGCACCAACCACAGGTACGCGTTCGGGTCCGGGCTGTGGTTGCACATCGACGACACACCCAGGACCAGGCCGGCGGACCCGTCGTCGTTCCACTCGTAGACGTAGTCGTCGACGATCGTCTGCTGCAGCGCGGCGCGCTGCTCGGCCGGGACGACCAGGACCGGCGCCTGCATGAGCAGCGTGTCCGCCGCGATGCGACGGGTGGCGAACAAGCCTCGTCCGGCGACGGGCGACTCGCGGACTTCGTACAACACCGGGCCTCCGGGCATGCGTGGACGCGGGATCGTGCCGCATCGCCACCGCAGGCTCGTTATATCACGTGCTGTCGACCACTCCCCGACGCTCCTGGCCCGAACATAGGCGGGCTCCTGCTCGGTCAACTCCAGTGCCACCCACAGCCGGGTGCCGGTCGCGGCCGCCACCCGCCGCTCCTCCCCCAGCAACGCCAGCTGTGCCTCGGGAGTGTCGCGGTAGGCCATCACCACGATCCCGTCCACGACCGCGGCGATCTTGTCCAGCAAGGTCCCCCGGCCGCTGGAGGCCGGGACCGTCCGTGGTCACCACCACCACCTCGATCGGCACGTCGGACGACCCGCCACAGGCGGGGCGCCGGCAGCGCGCCTCCCTTGACATGGCCGTGCGACGCTGCCAGCCGCCGCAGGTCAGTAGGCCGGGTAGCCGTGCTTGGCGGCCGACGCGGCGTCCAGCACCTTGATCGCCTCGTCGATGCTGTCGACCGGCAGCAGTCGCATCCGCCCCGGGTTGAAGTCCTCGAGCTCGTGTGCCTGCACGGCGGGGAACACCAGCACGTCGGCGCCACGGTTGCGTGCGGCGGTCGCCTTCGCCGGCAGGCCGCCGATGCGGGTGACGGCGCCGTCGCCGCGGATGCCGCCGGTGCCGGCGACGTGACGCCCGTGTGCCAGGTCGTGGTTGGCCACCTCGGCGTAGGTCATCAGCGCGATCATCAGCCCGTGCGAGCGGCCGAGCGCGAGGTCGCGGAACCAGCCGATCGGCGCGAAGCTGGCGAGCTGGCCGCCGATCGCCGCGTCGAGGTCCCCCGGCGCGAGGTCGACGACGTGGATCTCGTCGAACGGCAGCAGCGGGCCGGGAGCGGCATAGGTCTTGCCCTCGTCGGACTGGAAGATCACCGGTGACTCGGCCTTGGCGACCGCGCGCTGCCAGGCGCGGCGGTCGACGAGGTCGACGCCGTTCATACGGGTGATCGTCATCTGCTCGGGCAGGTAGCCCTCGGTGGGGCCGACGCCCTCGACCAACAGGCCGAAGTCGACGTCGATCCCGGCACGCGAGAGCCCGACCGCGACGGCGGCCGGCTCGTTGACGCGTGGACGCTGCGCCCCGGCAGCCGTCCGCATGTTCCGCGTGTGACCGACGTCGACGAGCCGGTCGGCCACCACCTCGGCCACCATGGGCGGCCGGCCGACGGTCAGCCACGACCAGCGGCCGGGCGGGTTCACGACCTGCCCTTCGACGACCAGCCGGCCGTCCAGCCGCCAGGCGTTCCCGGGCGGGTCCTCGTCCACCAGGTGGACCCAGGGCACGGGCGCCAGCAGCACCAGCATCGCGAGGATCAGCAGCTTCGTGGCGCGCATACGGCGTCGCGGCTGCGTCATGCAGTGGCCTCCCAGTTGCCGTTGTCCCGGTTGCTCTCCACGTTCGAACGTACCGGGTGGTCACTGTCCAGACGAACAGGGGGAGGGCTTCTTCACGACTCCGGCAGCGCCTACGCACCTGGCGCGCAGCGGGAACTCGCACGGCATCGTGCGCACACGCCTCGCCCCCGGCACGTGGCCGGGGGCGAGCGTCGTTCCTACGCGCTCAGTCGTCGTGATCGGGCGCCGGACCGCCGTGATCCTCGCCGGGCTGCGCGGTGTAGTCGTCCGGCTGGGTCTCGGGCGCGGGCTGGCCCTCGTGCTCCTCGTCGGTCGGCTGCGGATGCTCCGACATGCTTGCCTCGTTTCGCCTCGGAATCGGCGGATGGGGATGGTCGAGGTCCGGCGCGACGCGCAGACGCGCGGCGCGTCCGGCCCTCGCGTCAGGCGCGTCGCGTCCCGCGGTCGGTGCTGTCGCCACGGCCGACGCGTTCGGCCACGAACAACACGATCAGCACACCGATGATCGAACCGAGCAGGCCCGCCGTGCCGAGTGCCAGGCCCTCGCCGCTGATGAGCGAGCCCAACACGCCACCGACGACCGAGCCGACCATGCCCAGCGCGGCGGTCGCCACGAAGCCCATCTTCTGACGGCCCGGCATGATCAGGCGGCCGAGATAGCCGGCCACGATGCCGAGGATGATGAAGGCGATGATGCCCACGGAGACGCTCCTTGTCGCTGGTTGAGAATCCAGCGTCGTCGCTGGTTTCCGAGAATCCCAGCGTCCGTGTCCAGGGCGCAGGCTCACAGCAGGACCCCCCGGCCGTTCGCCGGTCCCGGCCGCGTACCGGGACGGATGACCACCGGCGGGGGGCGGCACCCGGCCCGGCCACCGGGCCAGACCCGGCGTCAGTCGATGCGGCGGTAGCGACGCACCGAGGCCGGGACTGCGATCGCCAGGATCGCACCGGCCCACGCGAGGGTGAGCAGCACGGGCCGCAGCGTCGGGCCCCCGATCGACAGGGCCCGGGCCGCATCGGCGGCGACCGTCACGGGACTGTTGGCCGCGAATCCCTGCAGCCAGCTCGGCATCGTCTCCACCGGCACGAAGATCGAGCTGGCGAAGACCAACGGGAAGACGGCCACGAACCCGGCGGTCTGCGCCGCCTCGGCCCCCGGCACCGCGAGGGCGACGTAGGTGAAGATCCAGCTCAGCACGAACCCGAACAACCCGACCACCGCGAGCGCACCGACCGCCGCCAGGAAGCCTTGCGTGAATCGGAACCCGAGCAGGTAGCCCACCGCCGTCATGAGCAGCAGGACGGCGAGGTTGCGGGTCAGGTCGGCGAAGGTGCGCCCCGCCAGGACCGCGTAGC
The DNA here is from genome assembly GCF_041821065.1 of Egicoccus sp. AB-alg2. Lineage (NCBI taxonomy): Bacteria > Bacillati > Actinomycetota > Nitriliruptoria > Egicoccales > Egicoccaceae > Egicoccus > Egicoccus sp. AB-alg2. Next base: position 102,416 of record NZ_JBGUAX010000001.1, read on the forward strand.
GGGCCATCGGCATGGAACGGAACCGGTCGATGACGCCGCGCTCGAGGTCCTCGGCGAGGCCGACCGCCGTCTGCGTGGACCGGAATGCCGCCGACTGCACGAAGATGCCGGGCAGCAGGAAATCGAGGTACTCGATCCCCTCGGGCAGCGCCGCGCCGGCCACACCCCCGAACACGGCCGAGAACAGCACCACGAACATCACTGGCTGGATCGTCGAGAACACCAGCAGCCGCGGCTGGCGCAAGAAGTGCCGCAGGTTGCGCTTGGTCACGGTCCACGCGTCGCGCACCGCCAGGCGCGTGGCGGGACCCTCCAGCGGCTTGGCGGGCAGGCTCGGCGCCGTCATGGCGTCACCTCCTCGACGGGGCCGGTCGGCGGCGCACCCTCCGCGGAGCGGGTGCCGGTGAGCTCCAGGAAGACGTCGTCCAGCGTCGGACGGCGCAGACCGACGTCCCGGACCTCGACCCCGCGGGCGGCCAGGCGTCGTGCCACCTCGGCCAGCACCTCCAGCGGCGCGTCCTCCTCGACGTGCACCAGCACGCGGCGGGCATCGGGGGCGGCCTCGGCCTGCGGCAGGGCGTCCATGGCCACCTCGACGTCGCCGTCGTCGGCCAGCAGGACGTCGACCACCCGGCCGCCGATGCGGTCCTTGAGCTGGTCGCCGGTGCCTTCGGCGATGATGTGCCCGCGGTCGATCACGGCGATCCGATCGGCGAGCACGTCCGCCTCCTCGAGGTACTGGGTCGTCAACAGCAGCGTCGTGCCCTGTGCGACGAGGTCCCGGGTCACCTCCCAGATGGCGTTGCGGCTGCGCGGATCCAGGCCCGTGGTCGGCTCGTCGAGGAACAGCAGCCGCGGCTGCACGACGAGGCTGGACGCCAGGTCCAGGCGCCGGCGCATGCCGCCCGAGTAGGTCCGGGCCGGACGGTCCGCGGCCGTCACGAGATCGAACCGCTCCAGCAGCTCGTCGGCACGCTCGCGGGCGGCCCGCAACGGCAGGTGGAACAGCTCACCGAACATGCGCAGGTTCTCGCGGCCGGTCAACAGCTCGTCGACGGCCGCGTACTGGCCGGTGAGGCCGATCAGCCGGCGCACCTGCGGGGCCTCACGCACCACGTCGTGACCGAAGACCGTGGCCCGGCCGCCGTCGGGCGTCAGCAGGGTGGCGAGCACGCGCACGAGGGTCGTCTTGCCGGCCCCGTTCGGCCCGAGCAGACCCAGCACCTCCCCCACGCCCACCTCGAGGTCGACCCCGGCCAGGGCGTCGTGTCCCCCGAAGCGCTTTCGCACCTGCTGCACCCGGACGGCGAGTTCGCTCACGTGGTCGTGCTCCTCGCTCGGGCGCCGCGCGCGTCCCACGCTAGGGCAGCCCGGGTCCGGCCGTTTCCGGCGCGGCTGCCCGCGCCACGCGGTCGCCTCAGGTGTATTCGATGAGCAGCACGGCCCGCGTCCCGTCCGAACGGGCTTCGTAGCGGTGTGGCACGTCGCCCGGGAACGTGGCGAGGTCTCCCTCTTCGAGTTCCACGAGCCCGCCGACCGGACCGACCAGCAGGCGACCGGCGGTGACCAGCACGTGTTCGACGGTGCCGACGGTGTGCGGCTCGGCGTTGCCGCCCTCCCCCGCCGGGTTGCCCGGTTCCAGCTCCAGCACCGACAACTCGACCCGGGCGAGGTGCGTGGTGGTCAGCAGCACCCGGGCTTCGAGGTTGTAGCGCTCGCTGCGCAGCCGGGGCGCGTCACCGGCGCGCACGACCCGGACCGGTGGGACCGGCGGTTCGAGCAGCGCGCCGAACGGGACCCCGAGCGCGCGTGCGAGTGCCCACAGCGTCTCGATGCCGGGGTTGGCGTCGCCCGCTTCGATCGCGTGCAGCGTGGACTTGCCGATGCCGGCCGCGGCCGCGACGTCCGCCAGGCTGCGGCCCGCCCGCGAGCGCAACTCGCGGACCGTGGCGGCCACCCGTGCCCGCAGTTCCGCGGCACCCTCGCCGTTGTCGAGGTCTCGCGGTCGGTCCTCGTGCACCGAGGTGTCCTTGCTCGTCGCCGTGGTGACTGCCGTGCTCGTTGCGCCGGCGGCTTGCGTTGCCGCCCGCGGTGCGTACAGAATACCGAACGATGAGTTCACTTCACCGAACGCCCGTGTCACCGCCGCTGGTCGGCGGCATCGTCGCACGCACGCTGCCCGTCGCGGTGGCGGTGGCCGCCTACGGCGTCTCCTTCGGGGTGCTGGCGGTCGCGGCGGGTCTGTCGCCGCTGCTCGCGACGCTGTCCAGCCTGCTGGTCTGTGCCGGGGGCAGTCAGTTCGCGTTCATCGGCGTGCTCGCCGCCGGTGGCAGCCCGATGACCGGCGCGGTCGGCGGGTTGCTGCTCAACCTGCGTTTCCTCGCCTTCGGGCTCGCGATGCGACAGCACCTGCCGCGTGACGCGTCGCGGCCACGCCGGCTGGCCGACGCCCACCTCGTCGTCGACGAGACGGTCGCCCTCACGCTGGCCGGCCCCGACGACCACCGCCCACGCCGTTTCCGGGTGATCGGCGTCACGCTGGTCTCGACCTGGGTGGTGACCACGGCGATCGGCGCCTACGGCGGCAGCCGGCTGGGCGACCTGGACGCATGGGGCCTGGACGTGGCGTTCCCGGCCGGGTTCGTCGCACTGCTGGCCCCGTGGCTCCGCACGCGCCGCGGGAAGGTTGCCGCGGCGGTCGGTGGACTCATCGCCCTCGCGTTGACTCCCCTGCTGCCACCGGGCATCCCCGTCGTCGTGGCGGCCGCGGGCGCTGCGCTCGCGCTCCGGGTCCCGGAGCCGGCTCCCGCGCCCGACACCCGGCCGACGTCGGCGCGCCCGACCGGTACGGCCGACGGCGCCGACACCTCCGCGGACACCGGCCCCGGCACCGGCGCCGATCCCGGCTCGAAGGAGGGCTGACATGGTCCTGTTGGCGCTCGCCCTGCTCACGGTCGGGACCTACGCCGCCAAGGCCGCGGGCCTGCTGGTCGCCACCGACCGGGAACTGCCGCTGGGGCTGCGGCGGGCCGTTGACCTGCTGCCGGCGGCGCTGCTCGCGGCCCTGGTCGTCACCCAGACGGTCGCCGACGGGCAGGCGCTGCACCTCGACGCCCGCATCGCCGGCGTGGCCGCCGCCGGGCTCGCCGTGTGGCTGCGCGCGCCGTTCGCCGTCGTCGTGGTCGCCGGCATGGCCACCACCGCCGGGTTGCGCGCGCTCGGCGTCGGCTGACCACCGCCCCGACCGAGCGTTGTTCCCGAACCGGACCCGCGGGCGTTGGCCGTGTCAGAGCTGGTCGCGGGCGTAGGCGGTCGCCAGGCTGTCCGCGTACTCGTTCCAGCGGTTGCCGGCGTGCGCCTTGATCCAGCGCACGTCCAGCTCCGGGCGGGCCGAAACGGCCTCGTAGAGCGGGCGCACGAGGTCGAGGTTCTCCACCGGCCCGGTCTTGCGCCGCCACCCGCGTGCCGCCCAGCCCGCGGCCCACTCGTTGATGGTCCGTACCGCCAGGTTGGAATCGGAGTAGACGACGGCGGGCGTGCCGGCCGGCACCAGCTCGATGCCGTGCAGCAGGGCGGTGAGCTCCATGCGGTTGTTGGTCGTGTGCGGTTCGTGGCCGCGGTCCTGGGCGACCACCTCGCCGTCGACGACGTAGACCGCGCCCCAGCCGCCGGGACCGGGGTTGGGGCTGGCGGCCCCGTCGGTGAACACCCCGGAATCGGGGCCGCCCGCGTACTTGTCGAGTACCTCGGCGAGCGTCAGCTGCTCCTCGCCGGCCAGGGCGGCGGCATCGCGCGACCCACTGCGGGTGCGCGTGCGGCCGCCGCGGTAGCAGCGGGGGCACTCCTTCGGCGTCCAGCCCGGATAGCGGGCCAGGAGGTCGGGCGACGGGGTGAACGTCTGCCCGCAGGAGGCACAGGTCAGCGGCGTGGTGTCGGACATGACGCGCGAGCCTACTGGCCTGCGCGCCACCCCCGGACGCCGCGAGGCGGTCTCCGGATGCCTAGAGCCGGTGCTCGGCGAGGACGAGCCGCGAGCCGAACACGTCCTTGGTGTAGCGGCTGGGCGAACCACGGTCGATGAGGAACTCGGCCGGGTCGGCCTCCAGGTCGAAACCGACGGTCATCGCGCAGTGGTCGCAGCGGTACTTGCCCAACCCGACCATGCCGCCGATGAGGTGCTGCTCACCGTCACAGCGCGTGCACGAACGGCGGGACGGCACGTCGGCGAGGGCCGTGCCGCCTGCGGGAAACCTGGTCTCGTCCATGGCGTCAGCCTACCTGCCGTCCCGGGTCCGCCGCGGCACGTGTCCCCCGTGACCGCGTCGTCCCAACCTACTATCGCTGTCGGAAACGGTACTGCTCAACGCCCGTCCGTGCGGCCATCTCGTGTGACGAGCACGCGGCCGCCCGCGTCCGTGCGCACCACCTCGAGCCGCCACCCGCGAGGCCCTCGCGGGGGCCGACCCAGCGCCCGCCACCAGGCGGCGACGTCGATCTCCATGCCGTGGGTGGCGATCTCCACCTCGTCCACGTCGACGCTCCGCAGCCAGGCCCGCACGGCCTTGGGGCGCACCGGCAGCACGGCGTGGATCTGCGACGCCCGGTACCACGGGCTCGGCGAGGGCGGCTCGTCGAGGGTCAGCAGCGCCCGTGCGTCCGCGAGCCGCCGGGCGCCGACCTCGGCACCGATCGTGTCGTGCAGGCGTGCCCGCACCGCGGCCGGCGCCACCCGCAGCAGCACCGCACCGGGCGCACCGACCGGCAGGCGGGTGCGCGGCGCGTCGGCCGGGCGGGTCCGGGTCACGCCCGATGGCAGCAGCGTCGCCCGCGCGCCGACCCCCGGCGTGCGCAAGGCTGCCGTCCACACGATCGACTCGCGCAACTCGCCCTCGACCTGGACGAACTCCAGCTCCGCGTCGCCGGGCAGGTCCGGGTCGGCGAGGTCGACGGCCGGCGAGAGCACCACGCCGCCGCCGCGTGCGTGGGACTGCGCCGCCAGCAGCGCCCCGACCGGCGGGAGGTGCTCGGCCAGTCGACGCACCCGACGCCCGTCGCGGCGACGGCCGGGGTCGGCGTGGAACACCGCGTCGTCCGGCACGGCGACGTGGAGCGCGTCCGCGCAGCACGTCCCCACCTCCAGCCCCAGCTGTCGCGCGTTGTGCCCGAGCAGGACGAGCCGGGCCTCGTCGAGATCGACGGCGGTCACCTCGGCGCCGTGGGCGGCCGCGGCGAAGGCGTCGCCACCGAGCCCGGCACACAGGTCCCACACGGCGCCGCTGCCCAGCCGGCGGGTCCGCCAGTCGCTGACCGTGGGGTCGCTGGCCTGTTCGAGTCCCTCGCGCGTGAACAGCAGCCGGTCGGCCTGCGGCCACCGTGCCCGTGCCCGCCGTCGGGCCACGGCCGCGGCCACGACCGCCGACGACGCCGCCGGCGACAGACCGGTCCGGCGCAGACGCGTGACGACCGCGAGCTCGGCCTCGCCGGCGTCCAGCGCCGCCGTCACGTCGTCGACGTGAGGCGTGCCGTCGGTGACGAGCCACCGGGCGGTGGCGGCGTCGAGCGTGTCCACGGGTCGTCGGATCCCTCTTCGGCGTCGCCAGCGGTCGCGTGCGCGGGCAGCGGCTTCGACAGGATGGCGGGAGGTACTAGGAGGTTTGCACAGGTTTCTCTACAGTTTCGCGCCGTGTACCGCCGTGGGGTGGTACGGCACCCGATGGGAGGCACGAACCCGATGGCACCTGCCAAGAAGGCCGCGAAGTCGACCGCCAAGAAGACGGCGGCGAAGAAGACGGCCGCGAAGAAGACGGCGGCCAAGAAGACCGCGAGCAAGAAGACCGCCAAGAAGACGGCGGCCAAGAAGACCGCGGGCAAGAAGACCGCCAAGAAGACCGCTGCCAGCTCGGCAGGCGCCCGCGAGAACGTGATCGTCACGTCGAAGCTGCGCGAGGCGGTCCGCTCGCACGACGTGCGCATGTCCTCGGACCTGGTCGAGGCCCTCAACGAGCAGGTCCACGAGCTGCTCGCCAAGGCCGTCGACCGGGCCAAGGGCAACGGTCGCGGCACCGTTCGCGCGAACGACCTGTAGTCACCCGCGAAACGGCGACGGCGGTGGTGCGGGCCCCTGGGCTCGCACCACCGCCGTCTCTGTCCCCGCTTGCGGGGACGAGGCGCAGGTGACCGAAGTCCGCCGGCCCTCCCCCGCTACGGTGACGCCATGAGACTTCTTCGACTCGACGACGACGCGCCGGACCTCGGTCCCGACCCCGTACTCGTGCTCTCGCTCGACGGGTGGACCGACGCCGGCGAGGGCGGCACGGCCGCCGCCGACGCGCTGCGCGGCACCGCCCATCCCGTGCCGTTGGGCACGTTCGACGGCGACGCGCTCTACGACTACCGCGACCGTCGGCCGCAGCTGGCCATCGACCGCGGCATGCTCGCCCAGCCGGTCTGGCCGGAGCTCACGCTCGAAGCGCTGCGTCCGACCAGCGGACCGGCCCTGCTGCTGGTGACCGGCGCCGAACCGGACCTGTCGTGGCAGCAGCTGGGCCGTGACCTGCTCGAGCTGGCCAACCGCTTCGGTGCCACCCGCTACGTCGGTCTCGGCGCCGTGCCCGGACCGATCCCCCACACCCGGCCGGTGCAGATCCTGGCGACCTCCAGCGACCCGCAACTGCTGGAGCGCATCGGCCGGCCGCACGAGCAGCTCGTGGTCCCCTCGTCGTGCCAGTCGGCGATGGAGGCGCTGCTCGCGGCCGGGGGCCTGACGACGCTGGGACTGTGGGCGCGGATCCCGCACTACATCGCGGGCGAGTACCCGGAGGCGGCGCGCGCCTTGCTGGAACGGTTCACGGGTTACCTCGGCACGCCCGTGGACCTCACCCCCTTCGACGAGGCGGTGACCGACAACCGCGCCAAGCTCGACCTCGCCGCGGCCTCGTCCGACGAGGTCACCGAGCACGTCCGCCAGCTCGAGCGGCTCTACGACGCCGAACTGGAGGCCGAACGGCTGGCCGACGGCAACGGTGCCGGGGGCGCCGACTTCACCGAGGCGCAGGTCCCCTCCGCCGACGACCTCGCCGCGGAGATCGAGCGGTTCCTGCGCGGTCGCACGGAGTAGCGCGACGTGGACACACGGCCGGGCCCGCGCGGGCCCGGCCGGTGTCGTCCACGGTGTCTCAGATGGTGAAGTGGAGGTCGGCCTCGATCTCGGCGACGTCCATCTGCGCCTTCTGCAGCTTGCCGCTGTAGTCCCAGTTGAGGCTCTGCCAGCGGGTCACCTGGTCCAGCATCCAGATGCCCGATTGCCGGGCGCCGTTGCCGGACTTGCCGTTGCCGCCGAAGGGCAGGTGTGCCTCGGCACCCGAGGTGGAGTTGTTGACGCTGACCATGCCGGCCGAGACCTGCTCGCGGAACCGGAAGGCCGACTTCGGGTCGCGGGTGTAGATCGCCGACGACAGCCCGTAGCCGTGTCCGTTCGCGAGGGCGATGGCCTCGTCGAAGTCGTCGAAGCTGGCCACCGGCACGATCGGCCCGAACGTCTCGTTCTGGTAGAGCGCGTCGTCGGCCGTGACGCCGTCGACGATGACGGGGTGCTCGAAGATGCCCCGCGCCGGGTCGCCGACGAAGCCCTCGCGCGGGTTGTCGGCCGTGATGCGCCCGAGCGCCTGCGAGCCCGACGTGCGGTGATGCGGCTGGATGTGCTCGAGCCAGTTCTCGAACCCGTCGGCGAACTTCTGCGAGATCATCGGGCCGTAGAGCACCGACTGGAACGGGTCGCCGACCGGGGCCCCCTCGACCGCCGCGGTGAAGCGACGCAGGAAGTCGTCGTGGACGGACTCGTGGACGATGGCGACACCCAGCGAGGTGCAGCGCTGGCCGGCCGTGCCGAAGCCGGAGAACAGCGCCCCCTCGACGGCGAGGTCCAGGTCGGCGTCGGGCATCACGACCAGCGGGTTCTTGCCGCCGAGCTCCAGGGTCGGGGTGACCAGGTGCCGGCCGCACAGGGCGGCGATGTCGCGGCCGACGGTCGACGAACCGGTGAACCCGACCTTCTGCAGCAGACCGGCCTCCAGGGCCCGCTCGAGACCGGCCGCGGTCTCCTGCCCGTCGGTCACCACCAGCTGCACGACGCCGGCCGGGATGCCGGCCGCCTCGATGCAGCGCACGAACGCCTCGGCGATGGCCGGGGCGTACTCGGCCGGCTTCCACACGGCGGCGTTGCCCGCCACCAGGGCCGGGACCAGATACCAGGACGGCACCGCGATCGGGAAGTTGCCGGCCGTGATGACGGCCATCGTCCCGACCGGCTCACGGAAGGTGAACAGCTGCTTGTCGGGCATCTCGCTGGGGACGGTCTGGCCGTACAGGCGCCGGCCCTCGGAGGCGAAGAACACGCAGGTGTCGATGACCTCCTGCACCTCGCCCAGCGCCTCGGTGTAGGGCTTGCCGATCTCGCGGGTGACCAGCCGTGCCAACGCCTCCTTGTTGTTGGCGATGATGCGGCCGAGGTCGCCGATCGCGACCCCGCGGATGGGCGCGGGCACGGCGGCCCAGGCGGCCTGCGCCGCGCGGGCGGCCTCGGCCGCACGCACGAAGGTGTCGGCATCGCCCAGCGACACGCGTGCGACGAGGTCGTCGAGGTCGGCCGGGTTGCGCAGCTCCACCGTCCGGCCGCCCTCGATGGGCTTGCCGTCGATGCGTGAGCTCAGTTCCTGCACGTCTGCCATGTCGGGAGGCCTTTCGGGCGGGCCGGCGCGTCCTGGCGCCGGCTCAGGCGGTCAGGGAGGTCAGCACCCGGTCGAGGGCCGCGACGCCCTCCTCCAGGTCCTCCTCCGTGACGGTGAGGGTGGGGCGGAACCGCACGCTGTTGGTGCCGCAGCCGAGCAGGAACACCTGCTCGTCCGTGAACATGCGCGCGGTGACGGCGTCACGCAAGTCCGCGTCGGGCAGGTCCAGCGCGCACATCAGCCCGCGACCGCGGACACCGCTGACGATCCGGTGGCGGCCGGCCAGCTCGTGCAGGCGGCCGAGCAGCACCTCGCCGAGTTTGGCGGCCCGCTCGACCAGCCCCTCGCGCTCGATCGCCTCCAGCATGACGGTGGCGCGCACGATGTCGCTGAGCCCGCCGCCGAAGGTCGAGTTGATCCGCGACGAGGTCTGGAACACGTGGCCGGGCACCTCGTCGAGGCGGCCGCCGGCCATGATCCCGCACACGTGGGTCTTCTTGCCGAAGGCCACCACGTCGGGCTGCAGCCCCAGTTGCTGGTAGGCCCAGGCGGTGCCGGTGAGTCCGACGCCGGTCTGCACCTCGTCGCACACGAACAGTGCGTCGTGCTCGTGGGCCAGCGCCTGCAGTTCCTGCAGGAAGCGGGGTGAGAGGTGGCGGTCGCCGCCCTCCCCCTGGATCGGCTCCACCAGCACGCAGGCGATGTCGTGGGCGTTGGCCGTGAAGGCGTCGCGGGCCTGTCGGAGGGCGACGTCCTCGGCGGCGAGGTTGGCGTCGGCGTTGGCCTCCAGCGGAAAGGCCAGGGCCGGCGTGTCGATGCGGGGCCAGGCGAACTTCGGGAACCGCGCGACCTTGTTGGGGTCGGTGTTGGTGAGGCTCATCGTGTAGCCGGTGCGGCCGTGGAACGCACCGGTCAGGTGCAGCACCTGCATCCCGAGCGCCGGGTCGCGTCCAGCGGCCTCGTTGAAGCGCGACTTCCAGTCGAACGCCGTCTTGATGGCGTTCTCCACTGCCAGCCCACCCCCCTCGACGAGGAACAGGTACGGCAGCGCCGGGTCGCCCAGCACGCGCGAGAACGCGTCCACGAAGGCAGCCAGCTCGACGGTGTACACGTCGGAGTTGGACGGCTTGTGCGAGGCGGCGCGCGCCAGCGCGGTCTGCGTCTGCGGGTCGGTGATGGCCGGGTGGTTCATGCCCAGCGCGTTGGACGCGAAGAACGTGAACAGGTCGAGGTAGGGGGTCCCGGTCCGGGCGTCGACCAGCCGCGACCCGGCGCTGGCGTCGAGGTCGAGCACGAAGTCGTACCCGTCGACGAGCAGGTGGTCGCGCAGGACGTCCTGCACGCGCGCCGGCGTGATCATCCGCAGTTCCTTCTCCCTGGAGTGGCGCGAACGCTAGACCGGCAGGGCGCGCACCATGAGCACGCGAGCGGGCCCGACCGATAGGCGCACGTGGTTTGCCCCCCGCCGTCGACGGCCGCACTCGTCGCGGGCGGAACGGCACGTTACTCTACCGACCAGACGGTTCAGTAATCGAGGTCTTCTTGCCCCGCCCGAGTGCCCGCCTGCGCCTGCTGAAGTGCGCCGCCGAGGTCGTCCGCCGCGACGGCGCCGGCGCGCTGACCCTGGACGCCGTCGCGGAGGAAGCCGGCGCCAGCAAGGGAGGCGTCCTGTACCACTTCCCCACCAAGGCCGCCCTGGTCAAGGCGCTCGTCGACGACGTGCTCGACACGTTCGAGTCCGAGGTGGACAGCCGTGCCGCCCACGACCCGCGGGCCGGCGCCTGGGCGCACGCCTACGTCGACGCGACCTTCGACGTGGCCGTCTCCCAGCCGGACCTGGCCGTGGCGTTGCTGTTCGTCACCGGCCCGGACGGCAGCCTGCTGCACCAGTGCGCCGCCCGGCTGGACGCGTGGCACCGCACCCTGTTGGCCGACGGCCTGTCCCCCGCCACCGGCGCGCTGGTCCGCTACGCGTGCGACGGCTGGTGGACCGTGGGGACGCTCGGCGCCGGCGAGGATCGCGAGGTGACGGCCGCCCTGCGCCAGCGCCTGCATGCCATGATCGACGACGAGGTCGGTCCATGACGACCCTGTTGACCTACCTGGGCGTGTTCGTCGCGGCCGCCATCCCGTGGCTCGAGGTGCTGCTCGTGGTGCCGGCCGGGATCGTGGCCGGGCTGCCGGCCGTGCCGGTCGTGGTCGTGGCCGCACTCGGCAACGCCGCGACCCTGGTGCCGCTGGTGCTGGCCGGTGACCGGTTGCGGGCGTGGTGGCGCCGCCGGCGAGGCGCGGGCGACGTCGCGGCGGACGACGTTCAGGCCGACGGTGCGGACGGTGGGCCGACCGCCGGCGGCCGGGGTGCTCGCGCACGACGGGTCTTCGACCGCTACGGCCTGCCGGGCCTGGCGGTGCTCGGTCCGTTGCTCACCGGCATCCACGTCGCCGCCGTCGTCGCCCTGGCCGCCGGCGCCGAGCGTCGCCGCACGCTGCTGTGGCTGACCGCCGGCCTGACCGTGTGGGCCGTGCTGGCCGCCGCGGCGACGCTGCTGGGACTGGACACGTTCGTCGACCGCGAGTCGCTGCCTCGGTTGCCCGGCACCTGACCGGGCCGCACCGAGGTCATGCGGGACGCGAGCCGGTCGTGGACATCGCCCGGCGCCGCGTATCCAGGGCTGATGGAACGTCGCCGTGCAGCACGTCAGGGTGTGCTCTCAGTGCCCTTCGGGAGTCGACGCCCAACTTCCCGAACACATTGCGCAGGTGCCACTCGACCGTGCGGGGGCTGAGGAAGAGCCGGCCGCCGATCTCCGAGTTCGTCATGCCTTCGGCGGCGAGACGGGCGACGTGCTCCTCCTGAGCCGTGAGTTCGCGCGTCCCGGCACCCCGCTTGCGAATCTTCTCCCCGGTGGCGAGCAGTTCGTGCCGCGCCCGCTCGGCGAAGCCATGGGCGCCGACCTGGTCGAAGTAGTCGAAGGCGGCGCGCAACTCTCGACGCGCATCCAGTCGTCGGTTCTCGCGTCGGAGCCACTCGCCGTACAGCAACTGCGTGCGGGCACGTTGCAGCGTGACGCGGCAGCGACCGAGCCGCTCGAGCGACTCCCGGTAGTGGGACTCGGCCGCCTCGGAGCCGCTGAGCAGCGCGCGAGCCCGGGCCCTCATGCCCAACGCCCACTCCGTGGTCACGGCCCCGACGCGTGTCTCGAGATGACCGTTGGCATCAGCGGCGGTGTCTCGCCGCCCCGTGCGGACGGCGGCTTCCACCAGCTCGGAGAGCGCCCAGTTGAAGAGACCGAGCTGCTCGTGCTCGCATGCGCGCTGCGCCGAGACGTACGCCGTGTCGTGATCCGCGAGACCGTTGTGGAGCACGGCGTTCGCATACTCGGCAAGGCCGGACAGCCGTCCCCTGGCGGCGGCCGACACATCACGGGACCCGGCGTCGAGACTCGGCACCATCGCCGGTTCGTCGCAACGCCATGCCTCGAGGAGCAACCGGCCGTCATGGGCCGTCCGCGCTCCGGTGGCCTCCCGGATCGCCGCCGCCTCGTCGAGGAGCGTGGCCGCATCGTCGAGCCGGCCGGAATGCAGCCGGGCGTCGGCCAGGACCTCGAGCGCCATCGGCAGCGCCGCGAGCGCGCCCCGTTCGCGCGCGACCTGCACCGCGCGTTCGGCCAGCGAATGCCACGCCTGGTCGTCCCAGACCTCGTGTGCGACCGCGGCGACGAGGCAGGGGCCGGCAGCCCCCGCTCCGGACGACGGCGCCTTCCGGAAGGCTCGCAGCGCGCACTGCAGCGCTGGCACCGCTGGCGTGTAGCCGTCGGTGAAGCGAAGCGCGAGGCCGTCGACGAGCCAGTCCCGTGCCCGACGGCCACCCGCACCGTCGGGCGCGGCGCGAGCGGCTTCCGCGACGTCACGCAGGGCTCGCACCCCGTCACCGCCTCCGACACGGACGCCCGCTGCGAACGCGTCGAGGTAGGCGTCACGCGCCGACTCGGCGTCCAACGGCTCGAGACATCGGGCGGCGTGGAGCAGCCGCGTCGACGCCTCGATGTCACCGCGGCACATGGAGCGGATACGGGCGTCGAGTTGTTCCGCGCGGACGCTCGGGAGCGCGTCCGGGTGCTGCCTCGGCACCGTCGAGAGGAGTACGAGGGCGGCGTCCGAGGCCCCGGCCTCGAACTTTACCTCCGCGGCGGCCAGCGCGCGCACCGCCCGCCTCGCAGGATCCACGGTGAGCGTGGCCGCCCGCGCGAGGAGCGCTGCGGCCGCCGCCAGACCGGCGCGGTGCTGGGCCCGTTGGGCCGAACGCTCGAGCTCCGCAGCGACCTGCTCGTCGGGACCGAGCACCGCGTGCGCGCGGTGCCAGGCGCGCCGGTCGGGGTCCTGTTCGCCGTCGGTGACCTCGGCCAGGGCGCGATGCACCCGGCAACGATCGGCGGCGTCCGCGCCGTGGTAGGCGGCCGACCGGGCGAGCGGATGCGCGAATCGCACCCGCTGGCCCAACTCCAGCAGCCCGGCGTCCAGCGCCGGTGCCACGGCATTCATGGCGATGCCGAGACGTTCGGCGGCGCGGTGGACCATCACCGGGTCACCAACGGGCTCCGCCGCGGCGGCGAGGAGGAACAGGCGAGTCTCCGGGGACAGGGCGAGCAGCCGTCGCGTGTAGCTCTGCTCACCCCGCTCGACCAGGCCTCGACCGTTCGGGAGACCGAACCCGCCGGCCAACTCCTCCACCGTCGTGAACCTCGGCAGCTTCAGGAGTTCGCCCGGGTTCGCGTGGCTCTCGTCGACCATCCGCTCGCACACGGCGGCATCCAGACGACCGTGCACATGGTCCATCAGGAGTGCGCGTGCCTCGCCGTTCTGCAGCGCCCTGACGACCAGCTCGGGGCACCCTGCGAGGACGTCGTCCCCGCTACCCGTGCGGGCCGCACACACGACGGCGACCCGGTCCGCGGCGAGCCGGCGGGCCACGAAGCCGAGCACCCGCACCGATGCTGGATCGAACCAGTGCACGTCGTCGACGATGCAGGCAAGCGGTCGGCGCGCCGCGGCGTCACCGAACAACGTCAGCGTGGCCAGGGCGACGAGGAACGGCTCGGGCGGTGCGCCGGGGACTCGCCCGAACACGGTCGCGAGCGCCTGTCGTTGCGGGGATGGCAGCCGTTCGAGCCCATCCGCCAACGGTGCGCACAGCTGGTGGAGACCGCCGTACGTGAACTCCCGCTCCGCCTCGACCCCTCTGGCCCTGGTGACCTGCCAGTCGGTGACGCGGTCGGCCACGTGCCCGAGCAGCGCACTCTTGCCGACGCCGGCCTCCCCTCGGATGACGGCCACGCCGCCGTGACCGGCGAGGACGTCCGCCAGCAGCCGCCCGAGCGCTTCGCGTTCGGCATCACGTCCGCGCAGCTTCAAGCCCGCCTCCGATTGGGCTCCAACGACCGAGGGTCCGCCTGCTCGCGCAGAGTGTCCAGGCAACCGTCAGCCCTGGCACAGACCCGGTGGACCCCCGGGGGTGCTGACGATGCCGGGCTCCACCTCGGTGCCCGTGCCCCCGGCTGGACCAGGGACGCGAACAGGTGCTCCCACGGGCGCGAGCCCGGCGTGTGACGGTCAGACTCGATGGCATTCGACGACGCCGTGCCGCGGTCGAGGCGCGACGGAAGACCATGGCAGCGCAACCGGGAGGATCGACGTGGCACTCGTCTCACGGAGATTCACGGGCCGTCCGCACACCCGAGACGGCGCCGGGCTGCTCCCGCCGGGTCAGTACGACGTCGGCGACGACTTCCCGGTCCTGTCGGCCGGTCCGACGCCGACGACCAGTCTGGCGGAGTGGGACTTCCTGATCACCGGCGAGGTCGACGGTACGCGGCGCTGGACGTGGGAGGAGTTCCAGCAGCTACCGCGGGAAGAGGTGACCGCCGACATCCACTGCGTCACGAAGTGGTCCAAGTTCAACACCTCGTGGGAAGGTGTGTCGGTCGACACCTTGCTGGACGGCGTCGAGACGGCCGCCGACTTCGTCCTGGCCTTCAGCGACCACGACTACACGACGAACCTCCCGCTGGCCGACGTGACCAACGGCCGGGCCTGGGTCGTCGACCGCTACGAGAACGAGCCCCTGGAGCCGGAACACGGTGGGCCGGCTCGGCTCCTCGTGCCGCACCTGTACTTCTGGAAGTCAGCCAAGTGGGTACGCGGCCTGCAGCTGTCGAGCTTCGACGAACCCGGCTTCTGGGAGACACTCGGATACCACGAATACGGTGACCCATGGCGGGAACAGCGCTACGCCGGCGACTGATCTGGCAGATCGCCACCGTCATCACGAACCGGCCCGTCAGCGACGCGGCCAGGCGGGTGACGCTGGACGTCGCCGACTGGCCGGGCCATCGGCCGGGGCAGCACGTGGACGTCCGGCTGACGGCACCCGACGGGTATCAGGCGCAGCGCAGCTACTCCGTCGCATCGGCGCCAGAGCGCCCGCAGGTCGACCTGGTCGTCCAGCGAGTAGCCGGCGGGGAGGTCTCCCCGTACCTGACCGACGAGCTCCGCGATGGCGATCAGATCGAGTTGCGTGGACCGATCGGCGGGTACTTCGTCTGGCATTCGACCTCCGGCGGGCCGGTGCAGCTCATCGCGGGAGGTTCCGGCATCGCACCGTTCCTCGCCATGCTCGAGCATCACGAGGCGAGCGGCTCGACCGCTGCCCTCCGCCTGCTGTACTCCGCCCGCACGCCGTCGGCCGTCATCGATGCGCACAGGCTCGACGCCCACGCACGACGAGGCGTCGCCACCACGATCACCCTGACCCGTGCTGCCTCCCCGGACGGCGTCCGACGACGCCGGCGCGTCGACGCACAGCTTCTCGCAGACGTCGTTTGGCCCGTTCCCGCGCGACCGCAGATCTTCGTGTGTGGGCCGACCACGTTCGTGGAGTCGGTCGCGAACGACCTCGTCGGGCTCGGCCACACCCCCGCGTCGATCAGAACGGAACGCTTCGGCTGACGGAAGAGGAGAAGCTCATGAGTCAGGTCTCACACCGGCTCGACGGCAACGTCGCCGCCGGACCCTTGGCCACGCTGTTCGCGTTCGACATCACGACCACACGGTGCACGTGCGCCACCTGCGGCGCGGCAGCACTGTTCGCCGAGTATCACGCCTACACGGATGCCCCAGGCACGGTCGTGCGCTGCCCGAGGTGTGAAGGAGTGCTCGTGCGCCTCGCCGAGACCCCCGGGCACCTGTGTGTCGACCTGCGCGGCGCACGCCTGGTCGACGTGGCCGATTCGGATGGCGCGACGTGATGTCCGAACCATCGATCGAAGGACGACGACGCACGTCCGGCGACGAGCACCGCACGCTGCAGGTCGTGGTCCTGCCGGTGGCCGACATCGAACGCGCAAAGGACTTCTACCGGGCCGCAGGCTGGCGCGTCGACGGCGACTTCGACGACCACGGATACCACGTGATCCACGTCACGCCGCCCACGTCGGCCTTCTCGATCATCTTCGCCGGCGCCATCGACGGCCAGCACCACTCACTTCCCGCCACGGCATGGGAGCTCGAGTCGCCGGAAACGGCCTGGTTCTGGTGGTCGCCCGCCGCGAACACACCCAACCCCCCGTGGCCGTGAACCGCCAGACCTTGCCAAGCCACGAACGAGGAGCCCAGCATGCGAAGCGATGGGGGTGTCCCCCGCCGGACCGACCCGTACCCGCGTCACCTGACCGCCCTGGTGCTGTCCGGGTCCCGACGATCGAAGTCGCTCAACACACGGTTGGCGCGATTGGCAGCACGACATCTCACGGTCATCGGCGTCGAGGTCACACTGGCCACCCTGGCCGAGTTCGATGCGCCCAACTACGACCAGGATGCCGAAGACGCATCCGGCGTCCCGGAGTCGCCGGCGCGCTTGCGAGACCTGCTGGCGTCGTCCGACGCGTTCCTCATCGTGTCACCCGAGTACAACGCGTCGATGCCTGGCGGGCTGAAGAACCTCGTCGACTGGGTCTCCCGGTACCGGCCTCAGCCCTTCCACCAGCAGCACGGCCTGCTCATGTCCGCGTCGCCCTCGATGGCCGGCGGCAATCGCGGCCTGTGGGCCCTGCGTGTCCCGCTGGAGCACCTGGGAGCCCGGGTCTACCCCGACATGTTCTCGCTCGCTCGTGCGCACGAGGCGTTCGACGACGTCGGCCGACTCCGCGACGAGGGCCTCACGAGCTTCTTCGAGTCGACCATCGAGGGCTTCGTCGATCTGGTCGAAGCGAGGACGCACTACCCCTCGTTGAAGACCGCGTGGATCGAATTCCTGGGCGAGCCGCACAGCCACGCCACCGCTCGCATCGATGCACCATCGCAGCCGACCCCGGCCGCTCCGCGGAACTGACCTGCCGCGCGGCGCCACCGCGGCCGCCGTCCTGCAGGCCAGGGGTCCGGACCAGGGTGCCCGACGGGTGCGCCGTGCCGGCACGAGGACCAGCCTGTTGGCGTCACCGAGAAGGGCGCGCCATGAGCACCACCGTCGACACCGCGACCGACATTCGGCCATTTCGCATCGACACCTCCGAGGAGCAGATCGACGACCTGCGCCGGCGCATCGCGACGGCGCGTTGGCCCACCCGGGAGCTCGTGCCTGATCGATCACAAGGTGTACAGCGAGCGACGCTACAGGCGCTCGCCCGCTACTGGACGAGCGACTACGACTGGCACCGGTGCACCACGAGGCTGAACGCACTCCCGCAATTCACGTGCGAGATCGACGGGGTCGACATCCACTTCATCCACGTCAGGTCACCGCATGAGCAGGCGCTCCCGCTGATCATGACGCATGGCTGGCCGGGCTCGGTCATCGAGCTGCTGCACACCATCGGCCCACTGACCGATCCGACGGCGCACGGCGGCCGCCCCGAGGACGCGTTCCACGTCGTGCTGCCGTCCCTGCCGGGTTACGGCTTCTCGGGCGAACCGACCGAGCTCGGCTGGGAGTCCGGCCGCATGGCACGCGCCTGGGCGGAACTGATGAACCGCCTCGGCTACACGCACTACGTCGCTCAGGGCGGTGACGTCGGCGCCACCGTCACCGACGCGATGGGCCGCCAAGCTCCCGAGGGGCTGCTCGGCATCCACGTGAACCTGCTCGCCGCGGCGATCGCCCTCGCGGACCAGCTGCCGGCGCAGTCCGGGCCGGAACGCGCCGCGCATGCCGCGCTCACCACGTTCACGACGGACGGCTTCGGCTACTTCCTGGAGCAGTCCACCCGCCCCCAGACGATCGGCTATGCCCTGCTGGACTCGCCACTCGGGCTGGCAGCCTGGATGCTCGATCACGACACGGACAGCTACTACAAGATCGCCCGTGCGTTCGTCGACGGTGAGCCCGTGGGCAACCTCACCAGGGACAACGTCCTCGACAACGTCACCTTGTACTGGCTGACGGGCACCGGTGCCTCGGCCGCCCGGTGGTACTGGGAATTCGGACGGTCCCTCGCCGCGGCCGGTGCGGCCGGGCTGGCCCCGCCGCCGGTCTCGGTCCCCGTCGCCTTCACGACCTTTCCCGGTGAGATCTGGGCGGCGCCGCGCAGCTGGGTCGAGACGGTCTACCCGGAGCTCGCCTACTTCAACGAGGTCGAGATGGGCGGTCACTTCCCCGCCTGGGAGGAACCACAGCTCTTCACCGACGAACTGCGGTCGGCGTTCCGGCCACTGCGTGGATGAAGGTCGCGGCTCGATCGGCGAGCGCCGATCGACGTCCACCAGAACTGACGACTACGGCGAGGTGAGTTCCTCGACGACGCGGTCGACGCAGGCGGTGTAGGCCTGCACGTCCGCCAGGTCGACCGCCGGGAACATGCCGACGCGCAGCTGGTTGCGGCCGAGCTTGCGGTAGGCGTCCGTGTCGAGGATCCCGTTCGCGCGCAGGACCGCGTTGACCTGGTCGGCGCTGACGGCGTCGTCGAGGTCGATCGTGGCCACCACCAGCGAGCGGGCGTCGGGGTCCTGCACGAACGGGGTCGCCCAGTCGCGCGCCTGCGCCCAGCCGTAGACGGCGTCGGCCTTCTTGCGCTGCTCGGCGACGACGCCGTCGAGCCCACCGAAGGTCTCGTTCATCCAGTCGACCTGCTCGGCGGCGAGGAACACCGTCGACACGCTCGGCGTGTTGTAGGTCTGGTGCTTGCGGCTGTTGTCCAGCGCGGTGGCGAGGTCGAGGAAGGTCGGCACGTAGCGGTCGCTCTCGGCGATCCGCACGATCCGCTCCACCGCCGCGGGCGACACGATCGCCACGACCAGCCCGCCCTCGGAGGCGAAGCCCTTCTGCAGGCTGAAGTAGTAGACGTCGGTCTGCGCCAGGTCGACCGGCAGGCCGCCAGCGCCGGAGGTGGCGTCCACCACGACCAGCGCGTCGTCGGTGCGCCGGGGCTGCTGCAGAACGCCGGTGGACGTCTCGTTGTGCGTGAAGGCCTGCACGTCGCAGCCGTCCGCGGGCGACGCGACGGGGACGGCACCGAACGCGGCCTCGATCACGTCGGGGTCCTGCAGCCACGGGGCCGCGGTGGTCACCTTGGCGAACTTGCCGCTGAACTCCCCGAAGACGTAGTGGCGAGCACGCTGCTCCACGAGTCCGAACGCGGCCGCCTCCCAGAACGCCGTGGCACCGCCGACGCTCAGCAGGATCTCGTAGCCCTCGGGCAGGCCGAACAGGCTGCCCAGGCCCTCCTGCAGCCGGCGGACCTGGTCCTTGACCCGCGGCTGACGGTGCGAGGTGCCGAGCAGCTGGTCACCGACCTCGGCCAGGCGCGCCAGCGCCTCGGGCCGGACCTTGGACGGACCGCACCCGAAGCGGCCGTCGGCGGGCAGCAACTCGGCGGGCAGGACGAGATCGGTCATGGGTGTGCCTCGGCTGGAGGAAGCGGAGCGTGCGGGTGACGACAGCGGAAGCCGGCGGGCCGGTGGCGGTGGCCGACCACGACCGGGTGACGAGTCAACCCCCTGCCGCGGCCGACCGCCAACCGGGCGAGGGATAGGCTCGCAACCGGTTGGCGTTCTTCCGACGACAAGCGAGATCACACGTGTCCCTCTCCCGCCGCATCCTCGAGATGGAGGAGTCCCCGACGCTCGCCGTCGACGCGAAGGCGAAGGCGCTGAAGGCCGCGGGCGAACCGGTGATCGGCTTCGGCGCAGGGGAGCCCGACTTCCCCACCCCCGACCACATCGTCGAGGCGGCCCAGCGCGCCGCCGCCGACCCCGCCACCCACCGCTACTCCCCCGCGGCCGGGCTGCCGGCCCTCCGCGAGGCCGTGGTCGACCGCACGCGGACCGACTCCGGGGTCGGCGTCGACCCGGCCCAGGTCACGGTCACCAACGGCGGCAAGCACGCGCTGTACAACGTGTTCATGGCGCTGGTCGACCCCGGCGACGAGGTGCTCGTCCCGGCCCCGTACTGGGTCAGCTACCCGGAGCAGATCAAGCTGGCCGGCGGCACCCCCGTGGCCGTGCCCACCACCAAGGACACCGGCTTCCGCGCCAGCGTCGAGGTGCTCGAGCGGCACCGCACCGAACGCACCAAGGCGCTGGTGTTCGTCTCGCCGTCCAACCCGACCGGCGCGATGTACCCGGCCGAGGAGGTCGAGGCGATCGGCCGCTGGGCGGTCCAGCACGGCATCTGGGTCGTCACCGACGAGATCTACCAGCACCTCGTGTACGGCGACGCGACGTTCGCGTCGCTGCCCGGGCTGGTCCCCGACGCGCTCGAGCGGACCGTCCTGGTCAACGGCGTCGCCAAGACCTACGCCATGACCGGCTGGCGGGTCGGCTGGTCGATCGCGCCCCCGGAACTGGCCAAGGGCATCAACAAGCTGCAGAGCCAGGTGACCTCCAACGTCGCCAACGTCGCCCAGCACGCCGCGATCGCGGCCCTGACCGGACCGCAGGAGCCCGTCGCCCACATGCGCGAGGCGTTCGACCGGCGCCGGCGACTGGCCGTGGAACGGCTGGCCGCCATCCCGGGCGTCGAGGTGGTCGAACCCGAGGGCGCCTTCTACGTGTTCCCGTCCTTCGAGGGCGTGCTCGGCCGCGAGCTGGCCGGACGCCGCCTCGACACCACCCTCGAGCTGGCCGAGGTGCTGCTCGAGCAGGCCAAGGTCGCGTTGGTCCCGGGCGAGGCGTTCGGCGCGCCCGGCTACGCCCGGCTGTCGTACGCGCTGGGCGACGACGACCTGGCCGAGGGCATCGACCGCATCGCGAAACTGCTGGCCGGCTGAGCCGGTCAGCGTCCGCGTCACGGCGCCGGTGGGGATTCCTCCCCGCCGGCGTCGTCTTGGTGGTCGTCGCCGGCGCTGCTGGCGATGCGCCGCACCAGCGGCCAGGCCAGCACGCCGGCGAGCCAGGCCGTGACGGTCGGGCTGCCCTGGCGGCGCAGCATGACCGCCGTGCGGATCCCCATCCCGACGTACAGCAGCAGCGCCAGGACCAGGAACGCGACCAGCCAGTTGCTGGTCATTCCTTCTCGTAGGGCTGGCCGTCGGCGGCCGGCGCCCGCAGCCGCCCGATCAGGCCGGCCACCACGAAGATCGTGACGATGTAGGGAATGGTCAGCAGCAGCGACGAGGGCACCCCGGTGTCCAGTAGCTGCAGCGCGGACGCGAGGGCGGTCGCGAATCCGAACAGCAGTGCGGCGCCGAACGCGCCGACCGGGCTGTAGCGCCCGACCAGCATGGCGGCCAGGGCGATGAAGCCGCGCCCGCCGGTCATCTCGCGGCTGAAGGAGCCGACCGAGTCGAGGGTGAACCAGGCCCCACCCATGCCGGCCACCACGCCGCCCAGCAGCACGGCCTTCCAGCGGGTCGCGATCACCGGGATGCCGACCGTGTCGGCCGCCCGCGGCTTCTCGCCCACCGACCGCAGGCGCAGTCCCCACCGGGTGCGGAACAGCGCGTGGTGCAGCCAGCCGACGGCGATCAGCATCGCGAACGTCAGCGGTGTGGCCACGAACAGCAACGGTCCGATGACCGGGATGTCGGACAGGATCGGGATCGCCCACGTCCCGAACCGTGGCGGCCGGTTGAGCCCGGCGGAGCCGGCCAGCACCTGCGAGGTGAGGAACGACGTCAGGCCGGTCGCGAACACGATCAGGACCACGCCGGTGACGATCTGGTCGGCCTTGAAGGTGATCGACAGGCCGGCCAGCATGGCCGCGACGAGCACGCCGGCGGCGATGCCCCCCAGCAGGCCGAACCAAGAGTTGGCCGTGACGCTTCCCACGACCGCGCCGGTGAAGGCGGCGGCGAGGAACTGGCCCTCGATCGCGATGTTGATCACCCCGGCGCGTTCGCACAGCACGCCCGCGAGGGCGCCGAAGGCGATCGGCGTGGCCGCGAACAGCGTGGAACGCAGCAGGCCGATCATGGACAGCGACTGCTCGGCCGCCGCCCAGGTCAGGAACGCGAGCACGAACAGCAGCGTCGCCCCGCCCAGCGCGAGGACGGCGCGCTCCCCGAAGCCCTTGACGACCTGGTAGAGCGCGACGGCGACGACGACCACGCCGAGCACGACGACGGTCGGCAGGACCATGACCTGGATCGGCGGGACGCCGCGGGTCGGGTCCATGATGAAGCGAGCCGTGGTGCCGCCCGAGCCGGGCGCGAAGACGCCCAGCATGACCGCCCCGAGCAGGAGCGAGAACAGGCCGAAGCGCTGGTTGCGGCGACGGAGCGCCGACTCGCTGCGAACGGTGACGGCGCTCACGAGCCCCACCCCTTGGCGATCTGGCCGGTGCCGGTGTCTGCGGTCTTGATGCGGTAGATGGCGCGCACGAGACCCGGGGCGGCGATGAACACGATGATCAGGGCCTGGATGACGACCACCAGGTCGAGCGACGTGCCGGTCGTGGCCTGCATGGTGCGCCCGCCCGCGCGCAGGGCGCCGAACAGCAGCCCGGCCGCGACCGTGCCGCCGACGCCGCCGCGGCCGAGCAGGGCCACGGTGATGCCGTCGAAGCCGAGACCGGCGGAGAAGCCCGGCGTGATGCGGTGGTGGATGCCGAGGATCTCGGCCGCGCCGCCCGTCCCGGCCAGGGCCCCGCCCAGCGCCATCGCCAGGATGACGACCCGGCCGGGGTTCATGCCGGCCGAGGTGGCGGCGTGCGGGTTCTGACCGACGGCGTTGATCTCGAAGCCGCGGGTCGAGCGCTCCAGGAACCAGAACATCGCGATCGCGACGACGATCGCGAGCACCAGCCCCCAGTTGACGCGCTGACCGTCGATGAACGGCAGGCGCGGCAGCCGGGCCGGCTCCTCGACCGACCGCGAGATCGGGTCGGTGCGGTCGGGGCGGCGGAACAGCGCCGTCGTGAGCAGGAAGTTGGTGCCGAGGATGGCGACGTTGTTGAGCATGATGGTCGTGATGACCTCGTGCGCCCCGGTGCGGGCCTTGAGGACCCCCGGCAGCCACCCGTAGAGGAACCCGCCGACGACCCCGCCGAGCACCGCCAGCGGCAGGTGGATCGGCAGCGGCAGGCCGGTCAGCGCGAACCCGACCAGCGCGGCGGTCAGACCACCGGCGATCAGCTGGCCCTCCGCACCGATGTTGAACAGCCCGGCGCGCAACGGGATGGCCACGGCCAGGCCGGTCAGGATCAGCGGGGTGGCCGCGACCAGCGTCTCCGACACCTGCCCGACCCCGCCCAGCGAGCCTCGCAGCAACGCGCCGTAGGCGCTGCCGACCGCGTCCCAGGCGGCTGCCAGCGTGTCGGTGGGCCGCGCGGCGAAGTAGCCCATGGCGTCGCGCGTGGCGTCGTCGGAGAGGACGATGACCACCGCGCCGACCACCAGGGCGCTGAAGATCGCCAACAGCGTGGTGATGACGCTGGTGCCGGTGACGGCCTTCACCAGCCGCTGCGACACCGAGGCGTCCAACGTCGCGGATGCCGCCATCCGCTCGCGTTCCGCCACCGCCTCGAGCTCTGCCTGCTCGGCCTCGCGCTCGGCCTCGGCGACGGCCGTGTGGTCGGGTTCGCCCGTCGGCGGCCCGGAGCGCTCGTCGTGGTCGCTCACCGGTCAGGCTCCCTTCTGCAGGGCTTCGTCGGGCGAGGCACCGGCCATCATCAGGCCGACCGCGTCCTTGGAGATCGGCGTCTCGAACGGACCGAGCAGCCGGCCGCGGAACATGACCGCGACCCGGTCGGCCAGGGCCAGCACCTCGTCGAGTTCGGAGGACACGACCACGACCGCCGCGCCCTCGTCGCGCTTGGTGACCAGCCGGGCGTGGATGTGCTCGATCGAGCCGACGTCGACACCACGGGTCGGCTGGGCGACGACGAGCAGGTCGATCTCGCGCTGGAACTCGCGGGCGACGACCACCTTCTGCTGGTTGCCGCCGGACAGCGAGCCGGCCGTGGTGTGGATGGAAGGGGTGCGCACGTCGAAGTCCGCGACCTGCTTGCGGGCGTGTTCCTCGATGACCCCGAAGTCGAGGGCGCCGCGGCGGGCGAACGGCGCCGCGTCCCACAGGTCGAGGATCAGGTTCTCCGCGATGGAGAAGCCCGACACCAGCCCTTCGCGGTTGCGGTCCTCGGGCACGTGCCCGACGCCGGCGCGCAGGACCTCCTTGCGCGTCAGGCCGGCGATCGACCGGCCGCCGACGTTGACCTCGCCCTCGAAGTCGGGTTCCAGGCCGGTGATCGCCCGCACCAGCGGGGTCTGACCGTTGCCCTCGACGCCGGCGATGGCGAGGATCTCGCCGCGGCGGACCTCGAAGCCGACGCGGTCGACGATCGGCGCGTCGGTGAGGTCGCGCACCACCAGGTCGCGGACCTCCAGCACCGCGTCGCCGGGCCGGGCGGGCGGCCGGTCGACGGTGAGGTCGACGGGACGGCCCACCATCAGATCGGCCAACTCCTGCTCGCTGGACGTGCGGGGGTCGGCGGTCCCCACGATCCGCCCCCGGCGCAGGACGCTGACGCGGTCGACCAGCTGGCGGTGCTCGCGCAGCTTGTGGGAGATGAAGATGGCCGAGCGCCCCTCGCCGACGAACCGGCGGACGGCCTCGAACAGGTCGTCGGCCTCCTGCGGGGTGAGCACGGCGGTCGGCTCGTCGAGGATCAGCAGCCGCGCGTCGCGGTAGAGCGCCTTCAGGATCTCGACCCGCTGCTGCAGACCGACCGGCAGGTCCTCGACGACCGCGTCGGGATCGACCGGCAGCCCGGAGGCCTCGGCCAGCTCACGGACGGCGTCGCTGGCGGCCGCGCGGTCCAGTCGGCCCAGACCGCGCGTCCGTTCGACACCCAGCGTGATGTTCTCCGCGACGGTGAAGACCGGCACCAGCATGAAGTGCTGGTGGACCATGCCGATGCCGGCCGCGATCGCGTCCCCGGGATCGTCGAAGGCGACCGGCTGCCCGTCGACCACGATCTCGCCCTCGTCGGCCGAGTACAGGCCGTAGAGGATGTTCATCAGGGTGGACTTGCCGGCGCCGTTCTCGCCGAGCAGGCCGTGGATCTCGCCCGGCTCGACGGTCAGGTCGACGTGGTCGTTGGCGACGACGCCGGGGAAACGCTTGGTGATGCCACGCAGCTCGAGGCGCACGTCCCTCGTCCCTTTGCTCGACACGTCACGGCGCCAGGGCGCGGGATTCCCTGGCCAGAGGACGGGGAGGGTGCCACATCGGCACCCTCCCCGTCCTTCACGGCTCCTCGGAGCCGTCGTACGGTGCTGCTGGTCGACCTCAGCCCTGCGGCGTGGTCTCCAGCTCGCCGGCGATGATCTGCTGGCGCAGCTCGTCGAGCTCCTGCTGCAGACCCTCGGGCAGGTCGTCCTCGAAGTCGTGGAACGGGGCCAGCGCGACGCCCTCGTTCTCCAGGGTGCCGACGTAGTCACCGCCCTCGAAGGTCCCGTTGACCGCCGCTTCGATGGCGTCGAACACGGCCACGTCCATCTGCTTCATGACGGACGTGAACATGATGTCACCGAAGTCGGTCGACTCGTAGCCGTCCGTGTCGACCCAGATCAGCGAGCCCTCGCCGCGGTCCTGGATGGCCGCGGCGCTGCCGCCGCCGACGGGGCCGGCGACCGGCATGATGATGTCGGCGCCGTTGTCCATCAGGGTCTCGGTGACGCTGCGGCCGAGGTCCAGCGACGTGAAGTCGTTGGTGAACTGGCCGTCCGAGCCGTCCCAGCCGAGGACCTGGACGTCCTCGCCCTTCTCCTCGTTGTAGTGCTCCACGCCGGCCAGGAACCCGTCCATGAAGATGGTCACGGTCGGGATGTTCAGGCCGCCGTACGTGCCGACGGTGCCCGTCTCCGTGTACGCGGCGGCGGCATAACCGGCCAGGAACGCGGCCTCGGAGGTGTTGAAGGTCAGGCCGAGCACGTTGTCCACGCCCCACTCGTTGGGGTAGTCGACGATCGCGAACAGCTGGTCCTCGTTGGCCTCGGCGGCCTCACCGGTCACCTCGGCGAGCAGGAAGCCGACCGGGATGATGATGTCGCAGTCCTGCTGGATGAAGGCCTGCATGTTGGGCTGGAAGTCGGTTTCCGACTGCGACTCGAGGTAGTCGACCTGCACCCCGAGCTCTTCCTCGGCGCGCAGCAGCCCGTTGTAGGCGGTCTCGTTGAACGAGCCGTCGTCCACGCCGCCCTGGTCGGTGATCATGCAGGCGCGGAAGTCGGTGGCCTCGGCGGGAGCTTCCTCGCCGTCGGTCTCCTCGGTCTCGCCGCCGGTCGCCTCACCGTCGGTCTCGGCGGGCTGGTCGGTGGCCTCCGGGGTCTCCTCGGGGGCCTCGCCGCACGCCGTGAGCGCGAGCGCCCCGGCCACGGCAGCCGCGAGTGCGCGGCGGGTGGTCTTCCTCATGAAGGGTCCTGTCCTTCCCAGCCGGTGCGCGCGGTGCGAACCAGCGTCCCTGGGATGTACGCGGGGGGCGTCGCGTCGGCGTGGCCGGCCGGCCCGAGGCCGGGCCCGGCGCACGACGACACCGCGACCGCCTACCCGCAGCGTACTACCCGCCTCGTAGGGAGTGCGTCACCTTCGCGTCACCGAGCGGCGACCGCGCCGGTCACACGAAGTAGCGGATCTGGCCGTCCGAGGCCTGCACCACCGCGTGGACGGCCTCGTGCAGCCGCGCGTGCAGGGCGCGGAACGCCGCGGTCTCCGCGTCCTCGCCCTCGCCGGCCGGGTCCTCCTGGTGCGCAGGCTGCTCCTCCGGCGTGGTGGTCAGCTCCTCGAGGGCCGCGTCCCAGTCGGCGAGGCGGGCACGACGCTCGAGGTGCAGCGACGGCGCGTGCAGCAGGGCCCGGTCGAGGTCCTGGACGATGCTGACGACCACGTCGGTGCTGGTGCGTACCCCGGGTTGTGACAGCAGCCGCAGCGCCTGCAGCTTGCGCATCGCCATGGCGGCGACCATCACCGGCTCCGACAGCTCGGTCACGGCCGCGTCCACGTCCTGCAGCGACAGGCTCACACGGTCGGGGACGTCGAACCAGTCGCGCAGCGTGTCGAAGAGCACGGCGGTGACGTCGTGCAGCGCCAGCAGCTCGTCGGGCTTGTCCAGCGGTTCCATCAGCTCCTCCGGTCACACGCCACGCGCGCGACCGTGCAGCCTAATCCCACCGGCGGCCGCCGGACCGGCTCAGGGCTCCGGATTGCGCGGGCAGTCGACCCGTGCGGAGGCGTCCGAGAGCTCGGCCATGGCCTCGGCGCTCAGCGGCTGCTCCACCGCGTCGAGGACGTCGCGGTCGACGCACACGACGGTGCTGCTGCGGGCGCGGGCCTGGGCGCCCGGGGCGGTCGTGACGAAGCGGTCGGTGGTCACCAGCACGGTCGGGCTGGCCTGCGACAGCAGCTTGAGCACCAGCGGGCGGACCTCGGCGTCGAAGGTCTCGGCCTGCACCGCGCGCAGGTCGAAACGGGCCTGGGCGGCGGGATCGGCCTGGCCGAGTGCGCGCAGCTGGGTGTAGCCGTCCAACAGCCGCTCGCGGCCACGCAGCACCTGCTCGAGCCCGCGCTCGGCGGCGCCGCGCAACTCGTCACCGCCGGTGGAGACGCCGTCGGCGTCCTTGGTGTCAGACGGGAACTCGAGGTCGTGGACCTCCCAGTCCGCCAGGGGTCCCAGCCCGCTCCACACGTCCAGCCAGCCGCGCGCGACCAGCGCCACGGCCTCGGCGGCCGGGCCGTCGGCCTCGTCGGCCGCGACGAACAGGCGGCGCAGCTCGGGTTCGAGGGTGTCCAGGCGGGCGCGGGTGGTGCCGACGTCGCCCTCCAGCCGGCCCCAGGTCGACGTCGGGTCGATCTCCACGCCCGTCGGCGGCGGCGCGTCCGGCAGGCTGTCCTCGAGCACGTCGAGCGCCGCCAGCAGCGAGGCAGGATCACGCAGTGGTGCCTCGGCGCCCGGGTCGGCGGCGTCCGCGCCGTCGTCGGTCGGATCGGTCGCCTCGTCCGACCCGCTGGTCGCCTCCTGGCCGGCGGCCTGGGCGGCATCGAGTTCGGCGCTGGCGACACCGCCACCGGTCATCACGACCGCGAGCAGCACGCCGACGCCGAGCAGTGCGAGGACTGAGCTGAGGGCCTTCACCGACGGACTCCTGGGACGACGCTGGCCGGACCCCGCAGGCGTTGGCGCACGCGGGGCCCGGCCAGTTCATCGGCAGGGAGGGGGCCGGACCTAAGGGCTTGGTCGCGGCGCGCCCGGTCGGCCGCTCGGGGCGGCGGCTCAGTAGCGGTAGGTGTCGTCCTTGAACGGGCCCTCGACCTCGACGCCGAGGTAGTCGGCCTGCTCGGAGCTGAGCGTGGTCAGGTGCGCGCCGATCTTCTCCAGGTGCAGGCGCGCCACCTCCTCGTCGAGCCGCTTGGGCAGCACGTAGACCTCGTGCTTGTAGGTCTCGTGGTTGCGCCACAGTTCGATCTGCGCGAGCACCTGGTTGGTGAACGACGTCGACATCACGAACGAGCTGTGCCCGGTGGCGTTGCCGAGGTTCACCAGCCGGCCCTCGGACAGCAGGATGACGCTGCGGCCGTTGGGCAGGTGGACGAGATCGACCTGCGGCTTGATGTTGGTCCACTCGTACTCGCGCAGCGCGGCCGTCTCGATCTCCGTGTCGAAGTGGCCGATGTTGCACAGGATCGCGTGGTCCTTCATCTGCAGGACGTGCTCGCGCGTCACGATGCTCATGTTGCCGGTGGCGGTGACGACGATGTCGGCCTGCTCGATCACGTCCTCCATCCGCACGACCCGGTAGCCCTCCATGGCGGCCTGCAGGGCGTTGATGGGATCGATCTCGGTCACGTAGACGGTCGCGCCGAGCCCGTCGAGCGCCTGCGCGCAGCCCTTGCCGACGTCGCCGTAGCCGGCCACGACCGCGACCTTGCCGGCGATCATGACGTCGGTGCCGCGTTTGAGGCCGTCGATCAGCGACTCGCGGCAGCCGTAGAGATTGTCGAACTTCGACTTGGTGACCGAGTCGTTGACGTTCAGGGCCGGCATCTGCAGCAGCCCCTGCTTCTGCAGCCGGCGCAGGGCCTTGATGCCGGTGGTGGTCTCCTCGGACACCCCGACGATGTCGCCGAGCAGCTCGGGGCGGTGGTCGTGGACGTAGGCGGTCAGGTCACCGCCGTCGTCGAGCAGCAACGTCGGGCCCGACCCGTCGGGCCACGCCAGGGTCTGCTCGATGCACCACCAGTACTCCTCCTCCGTCTCGCCCTTCCAGGCGAAGACCGGGGTGCCGGCAGCGGCGACGGCCGCGGCGGCCTCGTCCTGGGTGGAGAAGATGTTGCACGACGCCCAGCGCACGTCGGCACCGAGGGCCTGCAGCGTCTCGATCAGCACGGCGGTCTGCACGGTCATGTGCAGGCAGCCGGCGATGCGGGCGCCAGCCAGCGGCTGCTCGTCGGCGTAGCGCTCGCGCAGGGCCATCAGACCGGGCATCTCGTACTCGGCCAGGCCGATCTCCTTGCGGCCCCACTCGGCCAGTTCGAGGTCGCGGACCTCGAAGTCACGGTCCGGGTAGCGACGGTCGATCGCGGCGCTGGTGGGGGCGGACGGGGTGGGTTGTGACTCGGACACGACGGCGAACTCCTGGAAGGTCGGGCCGCGCGGAAGGGCGGCGAGATGGCGTGGACGCGGCCTGGCGTCGCACGCGCGAACGATCGCGTTGACGCGGGAGGGAGGGCCGGACTCGACCGCCTCGTCAGTCGCGAGTGTGCCGCACGGAGGTGGCCGCGCGCCACCGCCGGGCACGCCCCGTCAGCGCGGGGCGGCCAGGACCAGCGCGAAGTCGCCGTCGGCGTCGGTGAGCCAGCGCTGCACCTCGAAGCCGGCGGCCGTGAGCTCCGCGCTCAGCCCGTCGCGCCGGAACTTGCTGGACAACTCGGTGCGCAGGCCCTCACCGGCGGCGAAGGTCCACCGCTGGCCGTCGGCCGGCAGGGCGATGACGGTGTCGCGGCGCGCGACCAGCCACATCTCGATGCGGTCCTGCTCGGCGTTCCAGCACGGGGCGTGCGCGAAGTCGTCCGGGTCCACCTCGGCGTCCAGCTCGCGGCGCACCACCTCGAGGACGTTGCGGTTGAACGCGGCCGTGACCCCGGCCGGGTCGTCGTAGGCGGCCAACAGCCGGTCGGTGTCCTTCACCAGGTCGGCGCCCAGCAGCAGGCGGTCGTCGGGGTCGCAGGCGGCCCGCATGGCCGCGAGCAGGGTGGGCCGCTGGTCCGGGTCGAGGTTGCCGATCGTCGAGCCGAGGAAGGCCAGCAGCCGCCGGCCCCGGCGCGGCAGCGCGGCCAGGTCGGCCTCGAAGTCGCCGACGTAGCCGCGCACCTCGAGCCAGGGGTAGTCGGCCTGCAGTGCCTCGGCCGCGCCGTCCACGGCCGTCTCCGACACGTCCAGCGGCACGTACGTCGGGCCCGGCCGGTGCCGGTGCATCGCCGCCAGCAGCAGGCGGGTCTTGGTCGACGAGCCGCTGCCGAGCTCGACCAGCTCGTCGGCGTCCGCGGCCGCGGCCAGGGCGTCCGCATGTGCCTGCAGGATGGCCGTCTCCGCACGGGTCGGGTAGTACTCCGGCAGCTGGGTGATCTGCTCGAACAGCGCGGAACCCCGTCCGTCGTAGAACCACTTCGACGGCAGCTGCGGCGGCGTGTCGGCCAGGCCCCGCACGACGTCGTCCAGCAGCTGCGCGCGGCGGTCCGCCGGCGGGGACACGCGCTGTACCTGCGGCTGCGAGGCGGCACCCCGGCTCATGCGACCTCGGGCAGGTCGGCGAGCCGCGACACCGGTAGCTCCGCCGTCGTGAGGCGTACCTCGTCGTCGCCGACGTCGCGCAGGCAGGTCAGGAACCGGTCACGGGCCACGTCACGGGCTCCGAGAGAGGCCAGGTGCGGGGTGGTCAGCTGCACGTCCAGCAGCACGCCGCCCGCCGAGCGCAGCCGGTGCACCAGGTCCAGCAGCGCGATCTTGGAGGCGTCGGTGGCGCGGTGGAACATCGACTCGCCGGTGAACACCCCGCCGATCTGCACGCCGTAGACGCCGCCAACGAGCCGTCCGGCGTTCCAGACCTCGAGGCTGTGGGCCCAGCCGAGCTCGTGGAGCCGGCCGTAGGCACGCGCCATCGTCGTGGTGATCCAGGTGCCCGCCTCACCGCGGCCCTGGGCGCAGGCCGCGACGACGGCCGCGAAGGACGCGTCGACGGTGGTCGTCCACCCGCAACGGCGCACGCGCCGCAACAGCGAGCGGCTGACGTGGAAGTCGGTCAGGGGCAGCACGCCTCGCGGGTCCGGCGAGAACCACGGCAGCGGCACGCCGGGGTGCGGCCACGGGAAGATCCCGCGTCGGTAGGCGTCCACCAGCGTGCCTGGGGCCAGGTCCGCGCCGACCCCGACGACGCCGTCCTCGTCCGCCTCGCCGGGGTCGGGCAGGACCCATGCCGAGGGCGGCACCGGCTGTGGTGGGCGCGCGAGGCCCGGCTCCGCGGGCGTGGCCGGGCGGCGTCCGAGCCACCGTCGCTCGGCCGGTCGGTCGCCCGTCTGCGCTCCCGCCACGTCCACCGCCCTGTCCACCCCGTCGATCGGACGCTACCAGGGGCCCGTGACCGGCGGGGTGGCCGGGTGGGTCGGCGGCGGTGGCTCGGCCGACTACCGTTCGCGCCCCTGCGCGAGAGGACCTCAGGTTGCGGCTGCACCTCGTCGACGGCACCTACGAGCTGTTCCGTGCCCACTTCTCGAAGCGGCCCGACCGCACCGACCGTGACGGCAACGACGTCAAGGCGACCGTCGGGCTCGTGAACGGCCTGCTGCAACTGCTCGAGGACGACGAGGAGCAGGTCACGCACGTCGCGGTGGCGTTCGACAACCCGATCGAGAGCTGGCGCAACGAGCGCTTCCCCGCCTACAAGGACAGCACCGGCGTCGACCCCGCGCTGCTCGCGCAGTTCGACGCCGCCGAGGAGGCCGTGCGCTCGCTGGGCATGACCGTGTGGTCGATGCGCGAGTACGAGGCCGACGATGCGTTGGGCACGGCCGCCGTGCGCTTCGCCGACGAGGTCGAGCAGGTGCGCATCCTGACGCCCGACAAGGACCTCGGCCAGGTCGTCCGCGGGCAGCGCATCGTCCAGGTCGACCGGCTGCGGAGCAAGGTCTACGACGAGGACGGCGTCCGCGACCGGCTCGGGGTGCCCCCCGCCTCCGTCCCGGACCTGCTCGCCCTGGTCGGCGACACCGCCGACGGCATCCCGGGCCTGAAGGGGTTCGGCAAGGTCGGCGCCGCCGCCGTGCTGACCCGCTACGGGCACCTGGAGGACATCCCGACCGTCGGCGCCGCCTGGGAGGTGGACGTGCGCGGCGCGGCCCGGCTGGCCGCGACCCTGGTCGAACAGCGCGAGCAGGCGCTGCTGTACCGCGAGCTGGCGACCCTCGCGCTGAACCTGCCGCTTCCGGAGTCGCTGGAGCAACTGGCCTGGGCCGGCGCACGCCGCGAGGCGTGGCTGGCCTTCTGCGAGCGGGTCGGGTCCGAGTCGTTGCGCGAGCGTCCGGCGGCGTGGTCGGCGTGACCGAGCCATCCGAGCCCTTCGAGGACGAGGGGCCGCGTCCGCCCGACGACCTGCGCCGCAGCTCGGCGCTGGTCGGTGCCGGCATCTTCCTGTCGCGCATCGCCGGCCTCGTGCGCGAATCGGCGACCGCCGCCTTCCTCGGCACGGGCGTCGGCGCGGACGCGCTGCGCGCCGCCCTCAAGATCCCCAACCTGCTGCAGAACCTGCTGGGCGAGGGGGTGCTGTCGGCCTCGTTCATCCCGGCCTACGCGAAGCTGCTCGACGAGGGCAAGGAACGTGAGGCCGGCCGTCTGGCGGGTGCGGTCGCCGGTCTGCTGATGCTGGTCACGGGCGTGCTGGTCGTGATCGGCGTCGTCTTCGCCGAGCCGATCACGCGGCTGCTGGCGCCGGGGTGGCCGCCGGACAGCGACCGGTTCGCGCTGACCGTCACGCTGGCGCGGATCCTGACCCCAGGCGTCGGGTTCCTGGTGCTGTCGGCGTGGTGCCTTGGTGTCCTGAACTCGCACCGGCGGTTCTTCCTGTCCTACGTGGCGCCGGTCGCCTGGAACACCGCGATCATCGTGGTGCTCGTCGCCGCCGGTCTGCTGACCACCAATGAGCTGTCGATCGCGCAGGCCTTCGCCTGGGGTGCCCTCGTCGGCTCCTTGGCGCAGTTCGCGGTGCAGCTGCCCAGCGTGCTGCGCCTGGCCCGGCCCCTGCGCCTGTCGATCTCGTTCGCGATCCCCGGCGTGCCCGCGGTCGTGCGGCGCTTCGGTCAGGTGGTCGCCGGCCGTGGCGGCGTGCAGTTGGCCGCCTACGTCGACGTGGTGGTCGCCTCCCTGCTGGCGGCGGGCGCGATGTCCGCGCTCGGCTACGCGCAGATCCTCTACCTGCTGCCGATCAGCCTGTTCGGGATGGCGATCGCGGCGGCGGAGCTGCCGGCGCTGTCGACCCTCGACCACGGCGACCGGGACCGCGTCGTGGCGCGCATCGACACGGCACTGGGCCGGGTCGCGTTCTTCGTCGTGCCCAGCGCCATCGCGTTCGTCGTGGCCGGCGACGTGGTCGTGGCCACGATCTTCCAGCGGGGCAACTTCACCGCCGACGCCTCCGCCCAGGTCGGCTTCGTCCTGGCCGTCTACAGCCTCGGGATGCTGGCCAGCACGAGCTCGCGGCTGCTGCAGTCGTCGCTCTACGGGATCGGCGACACCCGCAGCCCGGCCATCTACGCCGTGCTGCGGGTCGTGCTCAGCCTGGTCGTCGGCATCAGCATCATGTTCCCGCTCGACGCGGTGCAGCTGACGACACAGGGCTTCGCCGTCGTCGGGGACGTGGCCTGGCAGATCGCACCCGAGAGCCTGCGCGCGAGCGACGTCAACCAGTACCGGCTGGGTGCCGCCGGCCTGGCCCTCGGCGCCTCGGTCGGTGCGTGGTTCGAGCTGGCCCTGCTGCGCACCCGCGTCCGGATCGTGTTCGGCCGCACGCGCCTGGGTGGGCCGAATGCGGCACGGATCGCGATCGGCGCGGCCTGTGCCGCCGGGGCCGCGTTGGGCGTCCGGTCCTGGCTCGCGGCCCTGGACCAGCACCCGACCGTCGAGGGAGCGCTCGGGCTGCTGCTCATCGGCCTGGCCTACCTGTTGCCGACCCGCCTGCTCAAGGTGCCCGAGGCCTGCGAGCTGACCGGGCGCCTGGAACGGCTCGTGCGACGCTGACCCGCCGCTAGGGTCGTCGCCGCGACGGCGGGGACGCGCGCCCGAGGACGGGCCGGGCCGGAAAGGATCGGACGTGCTCACCGTCTGGGACCTGTACCTCGACGCCCGTGACGCGGTCGTGCTGTTCGAGGCGGTCGTGACGCTGGAGCGCCACCGATGGGTCCGCGAGCCGCTGCCGCTGGAGGACGCTCAGGCGCTGCGCGACCGGCTGCAGGTCATCACCCGCATCGCCGGCGAGGACGCCGTGTACTGGGAGCGCGAGGCCGAGGACCGGCGCGAGGCCGCCGAGGTGGACGGCGGCCGCTGGGGCAGCGCGCAGGTGGCGGCGACCATGAGCGAGACGGCGCAGGCCCTGTCGGCCGGCTCTCGGGAGGTGCTGGTGGCCTGCCGGGCCGCCCTGCAGGACCTGTCCACGCGACTGGACGAACACGCCGCCCGTGGTCAGGGGCCCGGTTCGTCGCCGTAGTGGGCCACCGCCGACGGGTCCAGGATCGCCAGCAACTGTTCCTGCAGCCAGGCGAGGTGGTCCATGACGGCCAGGCGGTAGGCGACCGGGTCGTCGGGGTCGACGTCGTCGCGGTCGAGGTCCTCGATCCCGATGCGGGCCCCGATGGCCAGTCGCAGGTCGTTGAGGACGCCGAGGACGAGCGTGGCCTCCTCGGGCTGCAGACGCACGCGCAGCTGACCGCGGTGCTCGACACCACGGTCGAGCAGGGCCGTCAGCTCCTCGAGGCCGGTGAGGCGGCTGGCGAGCAGGTCGTCGTGCAGCAGCCCGCGCAGCTCCCGGTCGGCCTCCCGGTCCCCGGACACGGCCGTCGGGAACAGCCGCTGCACGACCGGGTCGTCGGGATCGCCGCCGAGCAGCGCCTCGCGCAGCGCGTCACGCATGGAGCGCAGCAGGTCGACCTCGACCGCTTCGAGCTGCATGCGGATGGCGTCGCCCTGACGACGGAAGGCGCGGGTCACGACGCGCGCTGGATGGTCGCCTGCAGGCCGTAGCCGTGCAGTTGCTGCACGTACAGCTCGGCCTGCTCACGCGGCTCGGAGGCGACCAGTGCCTTGCCCTGGTGATGGACCTCGAGCATCAGCTTGCGGGCCACCGCCTCGGAGTAGCCGAAGACGCGGCGGAACACGAAGACGACGTAGGACATCAGGTTGACCGGATCGTCCCAGACGATGACGTCCCAGGGCCGGTCGCGGTGCGTGACGTCCTCGACCTGCTCCTCACGTTCCTTGACCGGCGTCGCTGCCGGGCCGGCGAGCCGCACCCTCCACCTCCCGGAATCCTCGGCACGTTCCAGCCGGGTCACCGTACCCCGGGGACGGCGACGGCCGCCGCCGGATCTGCCGGCGACGGCCGCACTGCTCGTACGCACGAGGCGCGACGACGGTGCTCAGCGACGGCGACGGCGGGCCATGCGGCGCTGACGCTCGCGCTCCTCGAGCTCCTCCCACGACGGCGGCGGCGCCATCGTGCGGCCGACGGGGTTGTCGGCGGGCGCCTGCTTGGTGACGGTCACGCCGGTGGCCGCCCGGCGACCGCCCTCGGACTCGCCGATCTCGAACTCGACCTCGTCGCCGGAGCGCAGTGCCGCGCCGCCGTTGACCTGATCGCCGGCGACGTAGAACTCGTCGCCGTCGCTGGTGGTGACGAAGCCGAAGTTGCGGTCGGCGTTGAAGACCTTGACGCGTCCGGTGGGCATGGGCTTTGGCTACCTCGGTGGGAAGTGAAGTCGAACGAGGGTTCGGCGGGGGTCTGTCGACGGGGTCGCTGTCGACGTTGGTCACGCAGGACCGCACCGCGAACCGGCGGCGCATCCGGGCACCGCGAGTGGTGGAGCGTAGCGGCTCGACCCGACACACGCCCAGCGGCGGCCGCGGCCACGGTGCGGGGAGGGATCAGCCGTGCGCGGCGGCCCAGGCCCGGGCGGCGTCCTCGACCTCCTCGTAGGCGCCGACGCCGAGGGCCTCCATCGGGGTGCGGCCCTCGAGGCGCTTCTGCGGGTGGCCGAACCAGCGCGCCGCGGCCGGCTCGTCGACCCAGCCCTGCAGCACCCGCAGGACGTCCAGCGCGACCTCGACCGGGTGACGTTCGCGGTCGGGCTCGGCCTCGTGCAACCGGTCCACGGCCTCGTCACCCACGATGGCGCGCAGTTCGAGTTCGTCGTCGAGCGGGTCGTCGCGATACACGCTCAGCCCCTTCCGCGGCCCTGGCGCAGCTGCTCGTGCTGCTGCTCGCACTCCGCCACGAACTCCTCGGCCGCGGCCAAGCGGTCGGGCAGTCGCTCCTGCTCGTCCACGATCACGCCGATGCGGGCGCGCACCGCGTCGAGCAGCGGCTGATCGGTGTGGCGCAACCACCGGCGCAAGCGCGCGTCGACCGGGTCGGCCAGCGCCTCGCCCTCGCTGATGAAGCGGCGCAACCGCCGGACCTCGTCGCGCAGGTACTCCTCGTAGCGGCGCAGGGAATCGAGGTCCTCACGGGCGCGCAGGAGGGTGAAGTAGGCGGCCTCGACCTCGTTGCGTGGCACGTCAGTCCTGTGCCTCGGCGCGCTGCTTGAGCCCGCGCAGCCCCTGGTCGAGGATCGTCTTGGCCGCGCGCTTCTTCAGGAAGCCCGGCAAGGGCAGGTCGACGTCGGCCTCCAGGCGGTAGCGCACGTGGGTGCCGCCGTCGGTCTCCGCCAGGTCGTAGGCGCCGTCGAGCTGCGAGATGGTCTCGCCCTCGACCAGCGTCCAGCGGATGTCGTAGTCGTCGTACGTGTAGCGAAGGACGTAGGCGATCTCTGCCACGCGCGCGTCGACCCGGAAGCGGGCGGTCTCCGGATAGCCGTCACCGTCGGTGGTGAGGACCTCCGTCTCCAGCACGCCGTCCGCCCACTGCGGGTAGGTGGCGAGGTCCGTGATCGTGTTCCACACCGTGTCGATCGGTGCGGCGACGACCACCTCGTCGCTGACGCGCTCACCCATGCCGCTTCGCCTTCCGCTCGCCGGGACCGCCCGCGGGTGCGGGCGAGTGAACCGGCCAATCTAGCCGTGGACGGCCGGTCGGTCGCCGGGGGCGAACTCGTCCGGGGCGCCGGGGTCCGCCGGTTCCGGACCCGGCTCCTCCCCCGCCGACTCCGTCTCCGCGAGCTCCGCGGTGATCCGGGCGACGCCGGCCT
Organism: Egicoccus sp. AB-alg2; assembly: GCF_041821065.1. Taxonomy (NCBI): domain Bacteria; kingdom Bacillati; phylum Actinomycetota; class Nitriliruptoria; order Egicoccales; family Egicoccaceae; genus Egicoccus; species Egicoccus sp. AB-alg2. The sequence continues at coordinate 140,011 of NZ_JBGUAX010000001.1, forward strand.
CCAGCTCGCGCAGCGCCCGGACGTCACGCACGACCTGGCGGCGCAGGCGGCGCAGCTCGTCCACGGCCGGGCCCAGCAGCTGGTCCGGTTCGTTGCCTTCCCAGGCCGGGCACAGTGCCTTGAAGTCGCACCAGTCGCACAGCCGGTTGGGGGTCGGCTCGTAGCGTTCCTCGCGCACGGCACGGGCGGTGGCCAGCACGCGCTCGCGTGCCGCGTCCAGGTCCAGGTCCTCCAGCGGCACGGTCACGGTCACGCCCGCGACGACGAAGTCGAGGGACACCGTGGCCGGCAGCACGCCGAACAGGTGTCGGCACGCCAGCGCGTAGATGGCCAGCTGCAGCGAGTCGGCCACGCGCTCGCGGTTCTTCACCTTGCGGTTGGTCTTGTAGTCCACGACGTGGAAGCGGCCGTCGTCGTCGACGTCGACGCGGTCGATGGAGCCGACCACGGTGGCCTCGAACCCGATCGGCAACTCGAACCACGCCTCGGTCGCGGCCGGCAGCCGGTACACGGGGGCGGCGCGACGGTGGAAGCGGCGCAGCACGTCCTGCGCGTGGCGGTAGTAGGCCAGCTGCTCGCCGCGGTCGAGGTGCGAGAACCCGGTGCTGTCCCACCGCTCGTAGAGGAAGCCGAGCAGCTCGTCCTCGGTCGGGCAGGTCGGCAGCTTGCGGTCGTAGAAGTCCTCCAGCGCGGCGTGGATGGAGGTGCCGAACGACAGGTGCGGGCCGGGTTTGCCGGGCAGCTTGTCGACGTAGGCGTACCGGAAGCGTCGGGGGCAGTTCGCGTACGCGTCGACGCGGCTGAACGACAGCCGCACCCGACCCTCGTGGTCGATCAGCGGCGGCGAGTCCGGCTCCAGTTCCCCGAACGTGCCCGGCGGGGCGCCGTCCACGTCGAGCAGGCGCAGTGCACCCCCCGGCCCCTCGGGCACGGGCGGCTCCGCCCCGGGCTGGGGATCGGTCACGGACTCGTCCACGGTCGTCTCAGGCATCGTGACCGAGGGTAACCCTCCCCCGCGACACCCCCACGGATTTGCCCACACCGCGGGGCGCGACCGCGTGTCGCGTGGGCCCGCGGCGCGGAAACGGCGGCGCCTCGCGGCCGGATCAGCGGTGGGCGGCGAGCACGGTCAGCATCTCGTCGTGCAGGTGCCCGTTGGTGCTGAGCGCGCTGCCGCCGGCGGCCGTACGGGCGCCGAGCAGCGAGGTGAAGCGGCCGCCGGCGGCCTCGACCACCGCCTTGACGGCGACCAGGTCCCAGAGGTTGACCTCGGCCTCGATGGCGACGTCGGTGCTTCCCGAGGCGACCAGGCAGTGCTGCCAGAAGTCCCCGTAGCCGCGCTGGCGGGCGGTCCGTGAGGCGAGGTCGTCGACGAGGTCGCCGTAGCCCCGCTCGCGGAAGTAGGCCAGTCCCCCGAACGCGATCTCCGCGTCGGCGAGGTGCTGCACGTCGCTGACCTCGATGCGCGCCCCGTCGTGGGTGGCACCCTCCCCCACGACGCCTGCCCATCGCGAGCCCAGCGCCGGCGCGGTCACGACGCCCAGCACGTCGTCCTCGTCGACGCGCAGCCCGATCAGCGTGGCGAAGATCGGGTTGCCCTTGACGAAGTTGGTGGTGCCGTCGATCGGGTCCAGCACCCAGGTGGGTGCACCCTCCGGACCGTCGAGGCCGTCCTCCTCACCGAGGACGGCGTGGTCGGGGAACCGCGACCGGATCGCGGCCCGCAGGCGGCGTTCCACGTCCACGTCCACCTCGGTGACCCAGGTGCCGTCGGTCTTGGTCCGCGCGGCCTGGCGGCCGCCGAACGCGGAGCGGGTGCGGGCGTCGGCGAGGTCGGCCAGTTCCTGGGCGAAGGCGAGCTCGTCGGCGTACCGACTCACCAGTCGAAGGACATGTCGTCGAAGCGCAGGATGATGTCGTTGGGCTGCACGGTGAGGGTGACCTCTTCGCGCGGCACCCACAGCGGGATGCACGGGCCCTGGCCGGCGTGGCCCATCAGGCAGATCTGCAGCTGCCCCTCGGCGTCGAGGCCGATGATCTGGCGGGCGTAGCTCAGCAGCTCGTGGAACTCCGCCCCGCCGGCGCGGCGCTTCTGGAACGCCGTCGCCCAGCGCGACTCCGAGCGTCCGTAGTTGGCGATGACCTGCCCGGGCGACAGCTTGGTGATGCCGTTGAGCGAGCGCACGACCTTGAGCGGCTTGTCCGCCTTGGGGGCCTTGCCCACACGGACGGCAGCATCGGGCGACGCCAGCCGGCCCGGCAGGTCCTCGAGCTCGAAGTTGCCGGCCGCCTGGGCGGCCTTCTGCCGCTCGACGGGAACCTGGACCTCGATCTTGGTGGCCACTTGACTTGCCTCTCGACCTACGCACGCGACGGGTGACCGCCCAGCGTAGCTGCCGCCCCGCCGGGGCGGCGTGGACACCAGGGTCCCGGGACGGACGGGACGCGCGAGGGCCGGCGACGATGGCGCCGGCCCCCGCGTCGCGCACGCTGCTGGTAGCCCCGACGGGATTCGAACCCGCGTCACCACCTTGAAAGGGTGGGATCCTAGGCCGCTGGACGACGGGGCCGCGGGTGCGCGGGCGGGAGGCTATCGCGTCGCCGGCGGTGGCGGCGACGCCGCCCGCCCGGTCCGGGCGACCGACGCCGGGTGCGTGCCGGCACGAGGCCGGGCACGCCCGAGACCGGTCGCGCCCCAAGCCGGCACGCGCCAGGCCGCCTCGACCACGACGCGGCGCGAGAGCTTGCTGGCACCCGCGCGCCGCTCGACGAAGGTGATGGGCACCTCGGCGAGCACGAACCCCGCCCGCCACGCCCGCAGCGCGGTCTCCACCTGGAACGCGTAGCCGTCGGAGGTGAGCGCGTCGACGGCGATGGTGCGCAGCACCGCCGCCCGGAAGGCGCGGAACCCGCTGGTGGCGTCGGACACCGGCAGGCGCGTCAGCCCGCGCACGTAGCGGTTGCCCCACGTGGACAGGGCAATGCGCCCGGCCGTCCACTGCCGCACGTCACCGCCGGGCACGTAGCGCGAGCCGATGACGAGGTCCGCTTCGTGCAGCGCCGCCAGCAGGGCGGGTAGCTCGGCGGGGTCGTGGGACAGGTCGGCGTCCATCTCCACGAGCACGTCGTAGCCCCGGGCCAGGCCCCAGCGCAGCCCGGCCCGGTAGGCCGGCCCGAGCCCCGCCTTGTGGGAGCGGTGCAGCACGTGGACACCGGAGTCGGCGGCGGCCAGCCGGGCGACGAGCCGGCCGGTGCCGTCTGGGCTGGCGTCGTCGACGACCAGCACCTCGGGTGGCCCCAGAGCCGTGTCGGCAGCGTCGCCCGGGTCCGGGCCCACCGCGGCGGCGCCCCCGTCACCGGGCAGGCGGCGCAGCGCCGTCACGAGTTCCTCGATGGTGCCGCGTTCCTCATAGGTGGGGACGACCACGAGCGTCCTCACACGGCGGCCTCCTGGCGTGCCTGCTCCCGCGCCGGAGCGGGCCGGCGCCGCTGCCACAGCGCGAGTCCGAGCAGTCCGAGGATCCCCGCGCGCGTCAGCCACCCGACCACGTCGCCGATGCGCAGGTAGGGGGTCAGCCCCTCGACCAGCGGCACCTCGCGGCGGATGGTCGCCTGGCCGAACAGGTCGGTGACCTGCTCGACGCCGCCACCCGGGTCGACGAACGCCGAGGCGCCAGACAGCGCGCCGTGCACCACCCACCGGCCGGTCTCCACCGCGCGCAGGCGGCTCTGCGCCAGGTGCTGGTAGGGCTCGGCGCTCTCGCCGAAGGAGGCGTCGGTGGTCGCCGCGACGATGAGCTGGGCGGGCTCGGCGCCGGCCAGGACGTTGGTCCGGTTGACCCCCGCGAACAGCGTCTCGAAGCAGATCAGCACGGCCACGGGGACGTCGCCGACCTCGACCAGGTGCGGTTCGGGGTGGGGCAGGATGTCGCGGGGGATCTGCTGCAGCGGCGGGAACCAGTCGAGGTAGGTCCGCATCGGGATGTACTCGCCGAACGGCACCACCCGTCGCTTGTCGTAGCGACCCGCCACCTCGGCGTCCTGGTCGAGCAGCAACTGGGTGCGGTAGAAGCCGGTCGCGGGGTCGGGGCCGTCGAGGTTCATGCCGGCCAGCAGGTACTGCGAGGTGCGGGCCGACTCCTCCAGCAGCGGCAGGAAGGCCGCACCCCGGTCGGTGTAGGGGTCGGTGTCGACGCTGGCCTCCGGCCACACGGTCAGCTCCGGCGGAGGCCCGTCCTGCGTGGCGGCGACGGTCAGGTCACGCATCTGGGTCGTGATCCGGTACGACGGCTCGGCGACGTCCTCCTCCCAGTGGCGGATGTCGTTGCCCTGCACGACCAGGACGTCGAGTCGCCCCGTCTCCGCCGGGGGCTCGATCGTGGCCAGGACCGACACCAGCAGCGCGCCGACGAGCACGAGCACGGGCGTGCGCGCACCCGCGACGGCGTGCTCGACCGGGCCCGACTCGCGGGCCCGCAGCCCCTGCACGGTGTCGCGGGCGACGACGTAGGCGGCCGCCCCGATCAGCACGACCAGGAACGTGATGCCACGTCCCCCGACCAGCCGGGCCACGGGCAGCAGCCAGGAGCCGTCGACGTGGGCGTAGGCGATCGCGCCCCACTCGAAGCCGTTGAGCGGCCAGATGGCGCGCCACGCATCGACGCCGGTCCACCCGACCGCCGTGGCCAGCGGCAGCCAGGGGCTGCGCAGCACCGGCCGCAGCGCCACCGCCAGCACACCGAAGAACAGCGCCTGGACGGTGGCCAGAAGGGCCCAGCCGAAGTAGCCGGCCGGCAGCACCAGCCAGGACAGCATCGGCCCGAACGTGGCCAGGCCGGTCAGCAGGCCCAGCCGGAACGGGCGGGCCCGTCCGCCCGTGCGCTCGGCCAGCCGCAGGTCGAACGCCAGTGCCGCCAGCAGCAGTGCGGGCGCGGCGAAGCTGGCCCACCACCACTCCAGGGGTGGGTGTGCGACCAGCACGGCCAGCCCCGCCGCTGCAGCCAGCGTCGGGGCGGTCGCCGCGTCGCGCGGCGTCAGGCGCAGTCTCGGCAGAGCATGCGCTCCGGATCGGCGAGTTGGGTGTCCAACTTGGCCATGTAACACGACCGACAGACGAACTCGCTCTCGCGCACGCCGTCGATGTCGTCGTCCTCGTCGTCCTCGTCGTCCCCCGCCACCGCAGCGACGATCTCGTCCTCGTCGTCGTCGAACGCGACGGTCGCGGGCAGCGAGGGCGATTCGTCCTCGTCCTCGTCGTCCGAGGGCGTCGGAACGGTCAGCTCGTCCTCGCCTTCGGCGAGCGCCTCGTCGTCCTCGAGTCCGTCGTCGTCGTTCTCGAGGTCGTCGTCCTCCGCGAAGGCGTCCTCGTCGAGATCCTCGTCCTGGTCCCCGACCTCGTCCTCGAAGTCGTCGTCGACCTCGGTGGTGTCGACGTCGTCGACCTCGGTCGCGTCGACGTCCTCGACGAGGTCGGCGTCGTCGCGAGCGGTGCCCTTCCGAGCTGCCACGGGCGTGCTCCTGCTCCGGTCCACCCCGTCCCGGAGGGCGGACGGGCGCGCTTCGTACCAGAGCGTCCAGGCGCATGCAAGACGACGCGGACGGCGTCCCAGGTGCTCCGGGGGGCCCCGGCCGGTCTCCGGCCCGGGACCCCCCGTGAGATCTGGCGGGCCACCCCGCCGTTGGGGCCGCGCCAGGACCGGTACGGCTGATCGAGGCGCGTTGTCTACTGAGCGTGTGGCCGCCGCGGCAAGCCGGTGTCCCGAGGAGGTTTCCTGGACCGGGAGCGCCCCAAACGTGTCGCCTGAAGAACGTTGCCCCGGGTCGGCCGCCCCCTCCCCAGGAGGCACGGATCACCGCCGCGCGCGAAAACAACCAGCGCGGCCGCCGCGCGTCAAGCAGTTGCCGGTCGGTGGTCGGGCGGTTTGCGCATGCCGCGCGATACGTCCCACCGCGCGCAGGTCAGCGGCCGTGGGCCGACGGCAGCGGCGCCTGCCCGTGCGCCACGCGGCCGTGGACCACCGCCAGGACGCACCGCGCGCCACGCGGGTCGTCGGCGGCGTACGGATCGCCCTCGAAGGCGGCGAGGTCGGCGCGCATGCCGGCGCGCACCACCCCGACCCAGCGTTCCTGGCGTGCGGCGTAGCGCCCCCCGAGGGTCGACATGGACACCGCCTCGAGCCGGGTCACCGCGTGCTCGGGCCGGTGGCGGTGCTCGGCGGCCCACACGGTCCCCCACGGGTCCATGGGCGTGACGTTGGTGTCCGATCCGAATGCCAGCCCGACGCCACGGTCGGCCAGCGCCCGGTACGGGTTGGACCAGCTGGCCCGCCGCGCCCCCAGCCGGCTGCGGTACATCCCGTCGGGGCCGCCCCAGCGATGCTCGAACATCGGCTGGGCGGAGACCACCAGACCGAGCTCGGCGAGGTCGTCGAGGAGCGGCGGCGGCAGGACCTCGCCGTGCTCGACGCGGTGGCGCAGCCGGCGGATCGCGTCGCCGTCGGCGTGCTCCAGCCGTGCGGCGACGGCGCGCCAGCAGCGCACGACCTGGCTGATCGCGGCGTCCCCGATCGCGTGCACCCCGGTCTGCAGCCCGGCGCGGGTCGCCTCCTCCAACCAGTCGGTGAGTGTGTCGTCGTCCAGTTCGAGGTGCCCGGAGGTGCTCGGCCGGTCGCTGTAGGGCTCGCACAGCGCCGCCGTGTGGGAACCGAGCGAGCCGTCGAGGAACAGGTCCCCGCCGACCGTGCGCAGGTCACGCGCGATCGGGATCTCGACCTCCAGCCCGCCCCAGTAGGGCAGCACCTCGATCGGCCACTCCCCCGTCACCCAGGCGTCGAAGTCCTCGAGCCCCATGAGGTCGGGACCGCCCATCTCGTGCACGGAGCCGATCCCGAGCGACGCCGCGTGCGCGACCGCCGCGTGGCGGGCCTCGTCCAGCTCGTGGGCCGACATCGCGCCGATGCTCCAGCGACGCACGATGTGGTTGGCCTCGCGCCGCAGCAGCCCGCTGACCTGGCCGGCGCCGTTGCGCTCGATCCCCTCGGCGCGGGCCAGCGGCGCGGACGCGAGCGTGTTGCGGTCGACCAGCGCCGCGTGCCCGTCGACCCGCGAGAGGTAGACCGCGGAGCCGCCGGCCGCCGCGGCCAGCGCGTCGGGCCCGGGCAGGTCGTCCGGGTAGGCGTGCGGGTCGAAGCCGTGCCCCCACAGCACACGGCCGGTGTGCTGGCTGGCATAGCTCGAGACGGCGTGCAGCAACTCCTCGCCGGAACGGGCGGAGGTGAGGTCGAGTCCGGTCAGGCCGAGCCCGGTCGGGGTCAGGTGGACGTGGGCGTCCACGAACGCCGGACCGAGCACGCAGCCGTCCAGGTCGAGCCGGTGCTCGTGCGGTGGCGCCTGGTCCGGGTCGTCCCCGACCCAGACGACCCGGCTGCCGCGCACCAGCACGGCACGGGCGGCCTGGCGTGCGTGGCCGAGCGTCACGACCCGGTCGGCGACGATCAGGGTTCCACGCGGTGCGGGCCGCAACGGGTCCGCGCCGCCGGCAGGAGTGGCATTCACGTGGCCTCAGCGACCTCTCTCGTCGCGTACACGACGCGCCGCGGCTACCGCGATAGTAGGGAGCCGTCGGGGTGCTGTCGCGTCGCCGCCGCGGGGTGGCGTCACAGCGAACGACTCGCGCCGCCGACCAGCACGAGCAGCAGCCCTGCGGTGACGAACAGGCCCAACGCCCACAACGGCCGCCGCAGCGAGACGGGACGACGCCGTGCCTCGTCGACGAGGCTGAACACGGCGAGGTGGATGGCCGCGAGCACGCAGCCGACGACGAGGCCGAGCAGCACCGCCACGAGGCCGGAACCGCCCGGCGCGCCGAGCAGCCCCAGCGCCGCGGCGCCCAGCACGCCCAGGACGCCGCCGACGACCACCAGCCGCCGGCCGGCGCGCAGACGGCCGCGGTCGTGCGCGCCCGGGTCCGGCGGCTCGCCCGGCCGCGCCGCGTCCGGCGGAGGCTCCTGGGGCGACCCCGGCGTCGGCGCGTCAGGCACGGGCACCCGTCAACTGACGGCCGATCACCATGCGCTGGATCTGGTTGGTGCCCTCCACGATCTGCAGCACCTTCGCCTCGCGCATGTAGCGCTCGACCGGGAAGTCCGTGGTGTAGCCGTAGCCGCCGAACACCTGCACCGCGTCGGTGGTGGTCTGCATGGTGGCGTCCGTCGCGAACAGCTTGGCCATGGCCGCGACCTTGGTGGTGTCGTAGCCGTGGTCACGGCGGTCGGCGGCGGACTGGTAGAGGGTGCGGGACGCCTCCGTACGGGTGGCCATGTCGGCCAGCAGGAAGCTCACCCCCTGGAACGACGCGATCGGCTGGCCGAACTGCTCCCGCTCGCGCGCGTAGGCCAGCGCCGCGTCGAGCGCGGCCTGGGCCAGCCCGGTGGCGCAGGCGGCGATGCCCAGGCGGCCGCCGTCGAGCGAGGCCATGGCGATCCGGAAGCCGGTGCCCTCCTGGTCGCCGACGAGCCGGTCGGCCGGGACGGGAGCGTTCTCGAAGACCAGCTGGGCCGTCGGCGAGGCCCACATGCCCATCTTCTGTTCCGGTGGGGCGACGGTCAGCCCGGGCTGGTCGGCGTCCACCACGAACGCGGAGATGCCCCGCGCGCCAGCGTCGCCGGTACGCGCCATCACGAGGTAGCGGTCGGCGACGCCGCCGTGGGTCACCCAGGCCTTGACGCCGTCGAGGCGATAGACCTCGCCGTCGCGCTTGGCGATGGTGGTCATGCCGGCCGCGTCGGAGCCGGAGCCCGGCTCGGACAGCGAGTAGGCGCCCAGGGCGCGCCCGGCCACCAGGTCCGGCACGAAGCGGTCACGCTGCTCGGGCGTGGCGTGCGTGTCGATGCCCCACGTGGACAGCGTGTGCACGGACAGGCCCAGCCCCAGCGCCAGCAACCCGCGCGAGAGTTCCTCCACGACCATGAGGTAGGTGGCGAAGGGCAGCGCGGAGCCGCCGACGTCCTCGCCGAACGGCAGGCCGGTCAGGTCCATGCGCGCGAGCTGGTCGAACAGGGGTCGCGGGAAGGTGTGCTCACGCTCCCAGCGGTCGGCCTGTGGGGCGACCTCCTCGCGGGTGAAGCCTTCGACGAGTTCGAGCAGCGAGCGCTGCTCCTCGGGCAGACGGTGGATCACGACGCGTTCGTCCTCGGGCAGGGGCGGTGACGGGTCAGGCCCGGTCACGCGCGCGGTCGGGGGTCAGGGACATCAGCACGCGGCGGGGCACGTAGCCGAGCGCCTCGAGGAAGCGCTGGCCGCCTTCGTTGTCGGCAGCCACGGAGATCTCCACCACCGGCACGCGGGTCTGCGACGCCCATTCCTGGATGCTGAGCAGCAACGCCTCACCGACCCGACGACGGCGGGCGTCGGCGCGGGTGAAGATCGGCCCGATGGTGCAACCGGTCGGGCGCAGCGTGCCGGCCGCGTAGCCCAGCGAGCGCCCGTCCTGCGGGTCGACCGCGAGCCAGAAGATCCCGCCCTGCGGCAGCGGCGGGTTGCCCGGCGCGCCGTAGAGCGACTCCTGTTCGGCGCGGTACTCGGTCGCGAGCGGCCGGATCTCCTCGATCCGGGCCCGCCGGACCTCGACCCCGGAAGGTCCCTGTGCCATCTGCCGTCCTCTCCCCGACCGGCGACCGCCGCGGCGGCCGGTGTCAGCAGACCACGATCTCCCGCGGCCGGTGGTTGACCCGTTCCACGCCGTCGTCGGTGACGACGACGATGTCCTCGATGCGTGCCCCGTAGCGGTCGGGCACGTAGATCCCGGGTTCGACCGAGAACGCCATTCCGGCGGTCAGCGGCTCCTCGTTGCCGCCGACGATCCACGGCTCCTCGTGTTCCTCGACGCCGATGCCGTGTCCGGTGCGATGGATGAAGCGCTCGCCGTAGCCGGCGTCGCGGATGACCGCCCGGGCGGCCTCGTCGATCGAGGCGGCGCTGACGCCGGGACGCACGGCCTGCACGGCCGCCTCCTGGGCCTCTTCGAGCACCGTGTGCAGCTCGGCGTAGCCGTCGGGTACGTGGCCGACGACGTAGTCGCGGGTCATGTCGGAGCAGTAGCCGTTGCGGGTGCCGCCGATGTCGACGACCACGGCGTCACCGGGGGCGAGTGCGCGCTCACCGGTCTCGTGGTGCGGCGAGGCGCCGTTGGGGCCGGAGGCGACGATGACGAAGTTGACCTCGTCGTGGTCCTCGAGGATCAGCTCGGCGAGGTCGCGGCCGACCTCGGCCTCGGTCCGGCCGGGGCGCAGCAGGGTCGGCACCGCGGCGTGGACGGCGTCGATCGCGGCGCCCACCTCCCGCAGCGCCTGGATCTCCTCCGGCGACTTGCGCAGCCGCAGCTCGCGCATGACCCGGGACCCGGCCACCCAGTCCGCGGCGGGCAGCGCCGCCTGCAACTGCAGGGTGAACGAGGTCCACAGCCGGTCCTGCAACGCCAGCCGGCCGTCCTGGGCGCCGGCCTCGTGCAGCAGGTCGCGCACGAGCGCCATCGGGTCGTCCGTCTCGTCCCAGGCCCGCAGCGGTGCGATGCGGTCCGCGCCGCTCTCCTGGGCCCGGGCGGCCTCCAACGTGGGCACGACCAGCGCCGGCTCGCCTGCGGCCGGTACGACCAGCAGCGTGAGCCGCTCGAGCGGCAGCGCGTGGTAGCCGACGAGGTAGCGCAGGTCGGCGCTCGGGCCGATCAGCAGCGCGTCGACACCCGCCTCGCGCATCGCGGTCCGAGCGCGCTCCAGCCGTTGCGTGGTCACCGTTCCTCCTCGGTCGGGGGCCGAGTCTAGGAGCCGAGCCGTCCGGTACGCCGCGCCGTGCGCGCCGGTCACAGTTTGAGCCGCAGCACCCGGTGGAGGAGGTCGAAGCTGGCCGGCGTGTGGCCGAGCAGTTCCCCGTCGGCCTCGACCAGCAGCGGGCGTGCGGCGTCGACCGCGACCCGGGAGGACTGCCACTCGCGGACGTCGTCGCGCGACAGGTGGGTGCCGCGCCGCAACTGCGGCAGGCCACGAACGACGTCGATCGGGCTGGCACCCCACGCCTGGACGTTGAACCGCTCGTCGTAGGGCAGCGCGCGGGGCGCGACGTGCATCCCACCGCCGAAGAACTGGCCGTTGGCGACCACCACGTTGCACAGCGGCTCGGTGCGGGTGCCCTGGTCGACGGTGACGGTGGTGTCCACGTGCCGGAAGCGGGCGACGGCGCCCATGACGGCCGCGGCGTAGCGGGCCGTGCCGAGCCGGCGCGGCAGCTTCGCCGCGAGGGCGACCACCACGCCGCCGTAACCGGCCTCGGCGACGTTGGCGAACAGCACGCTGCGCGGCGCACCGTCCAGCCCGGTGAGCCGGACGCGCCCGAGGTCGATGGGCAGGGTCTGCTCGCCGAGCAGGTGGTCGGCGACCACCTCGGGGGCCCGGTCGAGCCCGAACGTGCGGGCGAAGTCGCACCCGGTGCCGCCCGCGACCACCCCCAGGACCGGGTCGTCGCCGCGCACCCGCCCGGTCTCCGCGTCGACCAGCCCGTTGACGACTTCCTGCACGGTGCCGTCGCCGCCGACGGCGACCACGAACCGGCGCCCTTCCTCCTCGACGGCGCGACGCGCGAGGTCCGTCGCGTCCAGGCGGCGTCCGGTGACCGCCACGTCGTGCTCGAGACCCCGGGCCGTCAGCGCCGCCGTCAGCCGCGGCAGAGCGGCGTCACGTCCCGCCCCGGCGCTGGGATTGGCGATGAGCAGCGGTCGGCCGAGGGGGGAGGACACGGATGGAGGGCTCCGGACGGGGGCCGGGAGCGTAATCGCCCCGCGGGGGCGTCGGCGCACCTCCGCGGCCGGCGCGGCTCACGCCTCGACGATTCGCGGGCTCACGCCTCGACGATCCCGCGCCGCAGCGCGTCGACGGCCTCGGCGGCGGTGCCGGCCAGCGGCTCACCGCCGACGCTTCGCAGCTGGCCGACGAGGTCGGCGACCTGCTTGACGTTGCGCACGAAGTCGCCACCGGTGAGGTCGAGCGTGCCGAGCGCGTCGTCGAGGTCGTCGCCCGACGCCCACCGGTACGCGGGGGCGACGAACCCGGCGTCGAGGTCCCGCAGCGGCCGCACGCCGGCGTCCCGCTCGTGGCGGCGCAGCTCCTCGGCCAGGTCCAGGAGCTCCTCGACGGCGTCGTAGAGGGCCAACGTCGGCAGCTCGGGCCGCTCGGTCGGCTCGCCGCCGCGCGGCTCGTAGAGGAACAGCGCCGCGATGCCCGCCAGTTCGGCTGGGTCGAGCTCGTCGAGGATGCCGCGACGCACCGCCTCGGCGACCAGGAGGTCGACCTCGCTGTAGATCCCGGCCAGCCGCAGCCCCTCCTCGGTGGGCCGGATGTCGTCCCCGTCCTGGTCGAGGTAGTCCAGCCGCACGAGCACGCGCAGGATCCGGTGCAGCTGGCGGACCAGCGACCCGGTGGCGCGCTCGATGGAGCGGCGCAGCCCGCCCGCCTGCTCCTCGAGGTCGTCGGCGCGGTACTGCCAGCGCTCGTGCTCGGCGCGGTCGGGGCACTGGTGGCACGGATGCGCCCGCACCTGCTCGCGGAGCTCGCGGACCTCCGCCGACGGCCCGGTGTCGGCCGGTTCGGGCCTGGCCGGCGGTCGCCCCCCCGACGCGCCGTCGTCGATCGCGGGCGGGTCCAGCGCCCGCAGCGCGACCGCGACGTCGCGCCGGTAGTCCTTCTGGCGTGGGTTGCCGCTCTTGGGCAGCCGGATGCGCTCGACGGGGACGGGCGGACCGTCCAGCTCGCGCGGGCCGACCTTGCTGAGCGCCCGGTCGTCGGCGACGACCTGGGCCAGTGGCGTGCCCTTCTTGGTGACCTGCACGCCGACCACCGCGGCCAACCCGCGGCGGCCCGTCCACGGCAGGTGCAGCACGTCCCCGGGTTGCAGGGCCGCGATGCCGGCCTGGACCTGGTCCTCGGCGTCGCGGCGGCGCGCCTTGGCCTCGCTCTTCTCCAGCCGGCTGAGCCGCCGCCGCAGGTGCCAGTACCCGCGCCAGTCCCCCAGCTCGCACTGCAGGTGGCGGGCGTACCCGGTGAGCGCCTCCTCGAGCTCCGAGAGCTTCTCCGAGGTGCGCACGACCGACTCGTCGGCCTCGAACTGGGCGAACGAGGCGCCGAGCAGGGCCTCGGCCTGGGCGAGGTCGTGCCGGCGCAGCAGGTTGACGGCCATGTTGTAGGACGGGGCGAACGAGCTGCGCAGCGGGTAGGTGCGGGTGCCGACGAGCCCGGCGACGGTCGGGAAGTCCAGGTCGCGCTGGTAGAGCACCACGGCGTGGCCGACGTGGTCGATGCCGCGCCGCCCGGCGCGCCCGGTCAGCTGGGTGTACTCGCCCGGCGTCAGCAGCACGTGCGACTCACCGTTCCACTTCTCCAGCCGTTCGATGACGACCGTCCGGGCGGGCATGTTGATGCCCAGCGCCAGCGTCTCGGTGGCGACCACGACCTTCAGCAGGCCGCGCTGGAAGAGCACCTCGACCGCTTCCTTGAAGGCGGGCACCATGCCGGCGTGGTGGGCGGCGATCCCGTCGAGCAGGGCGCCGCGCCAGCGGTCGAAGCCCAGCACGCGCAGGTCGGCGTCGGGCAGGTCGCCCAGCATCGTGTCGACGGTCGCGGCGATCTCGGCCCGCTCGTGGCGATCGGTGAGCCGCACGCCCGCCTGGATCAGCTGGGCGACGGCGTCCTCGCAGCCCTGCCGCGAGAAGACGAACACGATCGCCGGCAGCCACCCGCGGTGGGCGAGCTCCTCGATCACGTGGGGGCGCGACGGCCAGCGCAGCCGGACGTCGGGCGCCATGCGGCGGCCCTTGTTGGTGACCCGGTTGCGGGTGCGGGCCCGGCGCTCGAGCATGATCACGTCGGGGTTCGGGACCCCACCCAGCGCCTGTGCCGCCCGTTCCCGGTGCTCGCGGGTGGCGCCGCCCTTGCGGCCGGCCCGGAACGTGTCGTAGATCCTGTCGTTGACGAAGTAGTGGTGGCGCAGCGGGACGGGACGCGCCTCCTCGATCACCACCTCGCAGTGGTCACGGACCTCGTCGAGCCAGCGCCCGAACTCCTCGGCGTTGCTGACGGTGGCCGACAGCGCCGCGAGCTGCACGGAGGCCGGGAGCTGGACGATGACCTCCTCCCACACCGCGCCGCGGGAGCGGTCGGCGAGGTAGTGGACCTCGTCGAGCACCACGTGGCGCAGGTGCCGCAACGTCGGCGAGGTCTCGTAGATCATGTTGCGCAGCACCTCGGTGGTCATGACGACCACCGGCGCCTCGCCGTTGACGGACCGGTCACCCGTCAGCAGCCCGACGCGGTCCTCGCCGTAGCGGTCGACGAGGTCGCGGTACTTCTGGTTCGACAGCGCCTTGATCGGGGTGGTGTAGAAGCACTTGCCGCCGTGGTGCAGCGCCTCGTGGCAGGCGAACTCGCCCACCACCGTCTTGCCGGCGCCCGTGGGCGCGGCGACCAGGACGGAGCGGCCGGCCAGCAGGGCCTCGATCGCACGGACCTGGAACGGATCCGGCGCGAACCCCAGCTCGGCCACGAACGAGGCCACGACCGGGTCGTCGAGCACCGGCGGACGGGGTTCCTCGTGTGCGACGGCGTCAGACACCTACGACCTCACCTCGTCGACGGCTGCGACGGCCCGTGTGGGGCGCGTGGGCACGAGGCTAAAGGCTTCCGTGCCCACCGGAGCGTCAACCGGCACGGTCCGCCGGCCGTGCGTCACTCGCCGCCGAGCTCCGGGAAGTCCGGCAGTTCGGGCAGCGGCGACACGTCGCCGCGACCGCCGTCGAGGTCCATGATCCCGGCCCGGGCGGACTGCACGATCTGCTCGCCGCGCACCCGCAGCCGCGCCACCTCGGTCAGCAGCCCGGCCCGGCGGTCGGGGTCGTCGATCTCCGCCGCACGGGTCAGCACCACCACGGCGTCACGGGACAGCGTGATGCCGTTGACGAACTGCCGCTGCACCGGGCGCCCCTCGGGGGCGACGTCGATGGCGGCGACACGGGCCAGCACGTTGTCGTAGGCGGCCAGCCAGCTGTCGGACGACGCGGCGACGAGCGACGGGTCCTCGTCGCGCTGGAGCGCCACGAGCGCCTCGCTGACCGAGGGGCGGTCGCCGGCGCCGGAGGTCCAGATGCCGTCGGCGTCGAACACCAGCGGCAGGGCCTGCTGCTCGAGTTGGATGCGGATGTCCTCGCCGCTGTCGGGCGCCGTCTCGCGTCCGAGCAGGAACCCGGCGATGAGCGCCAGGGCGGTGATGGCCAGGGCACGGCCGAGGCGGGCACGGCGGGCGCGGTAGATCGCACGACGCAGCCGCATCGCCGTCGAGTTGTCCATCTCACCCGTGTCGACGCGGCCCGGCCGCTGCTGTTCCAGCTCCGGTGGCGTCATGCGGCCTCCCGCCGGCGTCGGGCACGCTCGATGAGCCGGGCCGCGAGGATGGAGAACTCGTAGAACAGCAGCATCGGACCGGCCATCAGCAGCAGCGTGACCGCGTCGGTGGTCGGCGTGATGAAGGCGGCGGCGATCAGGATCAGGACCGCCGCGTAGGGCCGCCAGGCCCGCAGCAGGTGCGACTTGACGACCCCGACCAGTGACAGGAACACCAGCACCAGCGGCAGTTCGAACACCAGCCCGAACGCGACCGACGTCGTCAGGAAGAACGACAGGTACTCGTTGGCCGACAGCAGCGTCTCCACGTCGGGGCCGGCGATGCCGAGCAGGATCCGCAGCCCCTGGGGGATCACCAGGTAGGCGAAGCCGATGCCCAGCGCGAACATCACCTGACTGAGGACCACGAAGGGCAGCGCGTAGCGGCGCTCGGTGCGGGTCAGCCCGGGCGTGATGAAACGCCACAGCTGGTAGAAGATGACCGGCCCGCCGATGAACAGGCCGATCACGACGGCCGTCTTCATACGCACCGAGAACGGTTCCAGCGGCCGCAGCGCGATCAGGTTGCAGCTGTCCTCGGGTCGCAGGACCGCCAGTGCCTGGCAATACGGGTCGACGAGGACCTGCAACACCCACGGGAAGACCATGTAGCCGACGACGGTGCCGACGGCCAGGGCGAGCAGTGCGCGAAACAGCCGGGTCCGGAGTTCGGCGAGATGCTCGAACAGCGTCATCTCGCCGGGGGTGTCCCCCTCGGCGACCTCAGGACTCCGTGTCACGACGTGGCGCGGGCGGCGTGCTCTCGTCCTTGGCCCGCTGCTCCGCCTCGGTCTCCGCGTCCGCCTCCGCGCTGGCCTTGCGGAACTCCTTCATGCTCTTCCCGATGGAGCCGGCCAGGTCGGGCAGCTTCTTGGCCCCGAACAGCAGCAGCACGATGAAGAGGATGACGAGCAGTTCCCACCCGCCGGGCATGGTCATAAGGGTTCCTGCTGGTCGCTGACGCTCCGCCGGACCTCGCACGATCCGGTCGGGTCAGTCTAGCCGTTGTGACCGTCGCCGGTTCGGGACCATGCCTCGCCGACCCGCTCGAGCTCGGCCGAGGTCACCTCGGCGTCGGCCTGCAGCTGCGCCAGCGCCGGCGCGATGCGCCGTTCGAGGTCGCGGACCTCGCCGGCCATGCGGGCCAGGCGCCGGACCAGGACGAGGACCAGGACGACCAGCGCGGCGAGCGTGCCGAGCAGCACGGCCACGATGACGGCCACGACAGGCAGGGGCATGGCGGGTCCTGGCGACGAACGACGCGGGGCGCCTCCCAACCGGGAGGCGCCCCGAGTGTAGGCCCGTGGGCCTGGGCGTCAGTTCGCCAGCAGCTGCTCGAACCAGTCGTCGCCCTCGAGCAGGTGATGGAAGTCCAGCAGGTCGTCGACGGTCAGCCGCGGCCCCGGCGCGACCCCCTCGGGGTGCGGAGGCAGCAGCCGCTCGAGCGCCTCGTCCAGTCCCTCGGCCTCCTCGATCGGCACCCCGCCCGTGCTCAGCAGCTGCGCGATGCGCTCGTCGGCCGGCTTGGTCACCACCTCGGAGCAGTCGGGACACAGGAAGCGGTAGGTACTGCCCTCGCCGACGAGTCCGTCGTCGGCACGCGTGATCCGCAGCGTCACGTCGGGCGGCTGCAGATCCACCTCACCACAGGCGGGGCAGTTGGCGCGGATACGGGTCACGTGCGGCCTCCTTCGGCGGGGCGCAGGTGACCCGACCATCGGCACGGACGCAATCCGATTCAGCCGATCAACCGGCAAATCCCCCGAAGTGACCGTGGGACACTAGTCCCAGGTGTACTGCCCCAGCGCCTCGGCGGCCAGGGTGGCGACCTGTTCGCGCAGCTCGTCGGGCGCGCGCACGTGCGCCTCGCCTGCCGCCGTGAGCACCACCCGCGCGAGCCAGGCCGGCGCGTCGGTGCGCAGCCGGACCAGCGCCCCGCCGTCGGACAGCTCCTCGACGGCGTCGGGCACGACCGCGTCCAGCACCCACCGGCCGGCCCGCGACAGCTCGAGCTCGACCGCCAGGTCGTCGGGTCCCGGCGCGTAGACGGGTGGCGGCAGTTGCTCGGGCGCGGGCGCCGCACGGGGCTGGTCGGTCACCTCGAGGTCGGCGACGCGGTCGAGGCGGAACGTGCGGGCGTCGTCGACGTCCACGTCGTGCCCGCGCAGGTACCACAGCCCGTCGACGACCTGCAGCGCCCACGGATCGACGGTGCGCCACTGCGGCGCCTGGTCGGCCCGCCCCTGGTACTGCACCCGGACCCGGCGCTGCCCGGAGATCGCCTGACGGAGGGCGGGCACCAGCGCGTGCGTGCCGGGCTCGACGACGTCGGCGACCGCCTCCGGGATGCCGAGCGCGGCCCGGACCTTGCCGACGGCGCTGCGCAGCGCCGGCAGCTCGTCGCCCAGCGCCTCGCCGACCGCGTCGAGGGTCAGCACCAGTCGCAGCGCCTCGCGCGGCGTCGGGCGCAGCGGGCGCTTGAGTTCGTCGGCCATCCGCACGACGACCCGGTCGCCGACGATCTGCACCTCGAACAGGTCGCCGCCGCCCAGGCCGGGCAGCCCGCAGAAGTCGAGGTGACCCAGGTCCCGACGGATCGTCGCCTCCGACACGCCGAACGCGTGCGCCGCCTCGGCCAGCGACGCGCCGGGGCGCTCGAGCAACCACGGCACCAGCGTCAGCATCCGCGCCACGTCCCCCGCCGCGCTCATGTTCTCTCCCGTCCGCCACCGGACTCCTCCCGCCCGCCGCTGGCGGCCAGGCGGCGCAGGCCGTCGACGACCTGCGTGCGCAGCTCCGGGGGCTCGAGCACCTCGACGTCCGGACCGAGGCCCAGCAGCCACGAGCGGTCGCGGACCGGGTCGCGGTCGGGCAGCCGCAACACGGGGTGCCCCTCGTGCGTGCGGCCGGTGTCGACCCCGCCGCGCAGCTCCACCGTCCAGCGCGCGTCGGGGCGCACCGCCACCTCGATGTCGACGCGCTGCCCCTCCGGCCCGGACACGGCCGCCGCCGGGTCGAAGTCGGCCGGGACCGTGTAGCCGCCCGCCACGCCCGCCTCGCGCGCCGGGCCGACGAACCGGTCGAGCCGGAACGCCCGCACGGCGTCGCGGGCGTGGTCACGGCCGACGAGGTACCAGGCGCCGCGACGCTGCGCGATCGCGTACGGATCGACGGTGCGTTCGGCGGTGGCGCCGTCGGCGGTGCGGTAGGGGAACCGCAGCGGGGTGCGGCGGACCACGGCGTCGGCGACGGCGTCGACCGGGTCGGGTGCCAGCGTGACCCGGGTCGTGGGCGAGGTCGCCAGCTCGGCCGGGTCGGGTGCGCGAGCGGCCAGCTTGGCCAGGGCGAGCTGGGCGCCCTCGGTGCCGGTCAGCTGCACGGCCAGCGACAGGGCCGCGACCTCCTCGGCGGTCAGGTCGACGTCGGCGAGCTCGTACTGGGCGCGGTCGACGACGTAGCCGACCTCGTCGCCGAAGAACACGTCACGGGTCTCCACGGGGACACCCAGGCGGCGCAGCTCGTCCTTGTCGCGCTCGAACATGCGCCGCGACGACTCCGGATCACCCTGCGTGTAGTAGCCGGTCTTCTGCCGGATCTCGTTCAGGGTCATCGGACGGCGGGTCTCCAGCAACGCCACCGTCAGGTTGACCAGCCGTTCGACCTTCGCGGTCACGGATCTGCCCCTCGCCACGCCCGACGCACCGAACCGGGCACGCCGGGCGTCAGCCTAGTGGCCACCCAGCCGCTCACATGGCAGCGATGAGCTTGTCGACGCGCTCGTCCTCGTAGCGGAACGGGTCCTTGCAGAGCACCGTGCGCTGGGCCTGGTCGTTCAGCTTCAGGTGCACCCAGTCGACGGTGTAGTCGCGGCGCTTGGCCTTGGCATGGGTGATGAACCGCCCCCGCAGCGCGGCGCGCGTGGTCGCGGGCGGATGCACCATGGCGTGCTCGATCTCCGCGTCGTCGAGCAGCCGCTGCGCACGGCCCTGCCGGGCCAGCAGGTAGTACAGGCCCCGGTCCCGCACGACGTCGTGGTAGGCCAGGTCGAGCAGCTGGACGCGTGCGTGCGCCAGCGGCAGCTCGTGCTTGGCGCGGTAGGACTCGATCAGGCGGTACTTCGCCACCCAGTCGAGCTGGCGGCCCAACGCCATCGGGTCGTGGACGAGGTGCTCGAGCACGTGGCGCCACTCGGTGACCACCCGCTTGGCCTCGTCGTCGGCGTCGTGTGACGCCTCGACGAACCGCTCCACCCGCTCGAGGTAGGCCTGCTGGATCTCCAGTGCCGACATCTCGCGGCCGTTGGCCAGCCGGATGCGTCGCGTGCCGGTCAGGTCGTGGCTGATCTCGCGGATGGCCCGGATCGGGTTGTCCAGGGTCAGGTCACGGATGACCGCCTGTTCCTCGAGCATCCGCAGCACCAGGTCGCACGTGGCCACCTTCAGCCACGTCGTGTACTCCGACATGTTCGAGTCGCCCACGATGACGTGCAGCCGCCGGTAGCGCTCGGCGTCGGCGTGCGGCTCGTCGCGGGTGTTGATGATCGGCCGCGAGCGTGTGGTCGCCGACGACACGCCCTCCCAGATGTGCTCGGCCCGCTGCGAGAGGCTGAAGACCGCGCCCCGCGGCGTCTGCAGCACCTTGCCGGCGCCGGCGAACACCTGCCGGGTCACCAGGAACGGGATGAGCGCCTCGGCCAGGCGCTGGAACTCCCCCACCCGGGCGACGAGGTAGTTCTCGTGGCAGCCGTAGGAGTTGCCGGCCGAGTCGGTGTTGTTCTTGAACAGCGAGATGGTCCCGGAGATGCCCTCTTCGTGCAGCCGCTGCTCGGCGGCCAGCACGAGGTCCTCGACGATGCGCTCGCCGGCCTTGTCGTGGATCACGGCCTGCCGCGGCGAGTCGCACTCGGGCGTCGCGTACTCCGGGTGGGAGCCGACGTCGAGGTACAGCCGCGCGCCGTTCTCCAGGAAGACGTTGGAGGAGCGGCCCCACGACACGACCCGGCGGAAGAGGTAGCGGGCGACCTCGTCGGGGCTCAGCCGCCGCTGGCCCTGGAACGTGCACGTGACGCCGTACTCGTTCTCGATGCCGAAGATCCGTCGGCGCACCCACGTCCCTCTCGCGTCTGGTGACCCGATGGTGCCCCATCGCCGGGCCCACCGCGCGAAACCGGGCCCGTTCCGCGCGTTGGCGGCGGCGCGGGACTCACGACTCCACGGCCTGCCGCAGCGCGTCGTCACGCAGCCGGAAGAAGCGCCGGCGCGGGCGCGTGCTGTCCAGCCCGGCCACCTCGAGGTCGCCTGCCTCGATCGGCCGGCCGGCCGCCCGCGTGAGTGCCTCGACGCAGGCGCGGACCGCGGCGTCGCGGTCCAGCCCCTCGCGCCAGGTCTGTTCGAGTGACTGCACGATCGGTTCGGTCTCGCCGCCGATGACCACGAAGCGGTGTTCGTCGACGATCGAGCCGTCGTAGAGGATGTGGTACAGCTCGAGCCCGCCGCCGTGGTCGGCGTGGCCGACCTCGGCGATCAGCAGTTCCACCTCGTAGGGCTTGGCCTCGCCCCCCATGAAGATGGCACCCAGCGCCTGCGAGTAGGCGTTGGCCAGCGCCTTGGCGGTGACGTCCTCGCGGGCGTACTGGTAGCCCTTCACGTCGGCCAGCCGGATACCCGCGACCCGCATCGACTCGAACTCGTTGTAACGGCCGACGGCCGCGAACCCGATGCGGTCGTAGATCTCCGAGGTCTTGTGCAGCGACCGCGACGGGTTCTCGCTGACGAACACCACGCCGTCGGCGTACTCGGCGGCGACCAGGGCACGGCCCCGCGCGATGCCCTTCCGGGCGTACTCGGCCCGGTCCTTCATGAACTGTTCGGGTGCGACGTAGAACGGGGTTGCCACGGCGGCGGCCTTCCTGCGGCGGGTGGGTCAGGCGGAGGGCTGGCGGTTGCGTCGACGCTCGACCGTCGCCTCCACGTGGGCGGCGACCTGCTCGTCGTCGAGCTCCCGGTACCCGGCGCCGTCGATCTCCGCCACGATCGGGTAGATGCGTCGGATCAGGTCCGGACCACCGGTCGCGCTGTCCTCCTCGGCCGCGTCGAACAGCGCCTCGACGGCGATCCCGGCCGCGGTGTCCAGGTCGGCCTCGGGCTCGACGAGCCGCTTCAGGGTCGCGCGCGCGGCGAGCGACCCGGAACCGGTGGCCGCGTAGGTCGTGGCCCGGTAGCGCCCGCCGACGGGGTCGTACTCGAAGATGCGCCCGGCGCCGCTGCGCGGGTCGAAGCCGGCGAACAGCGGCACGACGACCAGACCCTGCATCGCCAGTGGCAGGTGGGCGCGGACGAGTCCGGCCAGCTTGTTGGACTTGCCCTCCAGCGACAGCGGCTCGCCCTCGACCTTCTCGTAGTGCTCCAGCTCCGTCGCGAAGATGCGGGCCAGCTCCATCGCCGGGCCGGCCGCGCCGCTGATGCCCACCGCCGACCAGTCGTCGGCCGGGAAGATCTTGCGCATGTCGCCACGGGAGATGAGGTTGCCGGCCGTGGCACGCCGGTCACCGGCGATGACGACCCCGTGGGCGGACAGCACCGCGAGCACCGTGGTGCCCTCGACCAGCCGCTCGCGCAGCGACTCGTGCATCGGCGCGCCGCTCAGGACCGGCGGGACCGCGTCGGGCGCCTGGCGGCGCAACGTCTCGAAGAACGAGCTGCCTCGGGCGTCGAACGGCGAGGGCAGTCCCGCGAGCAACTCGTCGGCTCGGAAGGTCAACGGTGGATCCTCTCCTGGACCTGGCGCAGCGTAGGCCCCGCCACCCCGAAACGCCTCGGACCTGCGTCGGTCGCCGATCACCCGGCCTCGCCCGGGTCATACCGCTCACGAGGTGGCGGGCTCTATGCTCCGCCGGAGGTGCCGGTCGACTGACCGAACGGTGCACGACGGCGAGGCCGGGGGCTGACAGGTGGGTCCGCAGCGCGACGGGACGGCCGGGTTCGGCCCGCTCGGGCTCGACCGTCCGCGCGAGACCCTGCGGCAGGGCCTGCTGCTGGGCACGGCCGGTGCGGCGGCGCTCGCCTCGGTCGCGTTCTTCGCGGCCGCACCGGCTCTGCCCGGACTGGCGGAGGCCGTGCCCGCCATCTTCACCTTCGCCGTGGTGGCCGCGGTCGGCTCGGCCTGGCTGCTGCGCGTCCACGACGAGATGGACCCGGACCCGGCGCTTCGCTGGGCGGCGGCCGGCTACGCCGTCAGCGGCATGGCGATGCTGTTGGCCGTGATCTCGTTTCCCACCATCTCCCCCACCGGCGGGCCGCTGCGGTCGGGGCCGTCCCAGGCGGCGGCGCTGTACCTGACCTGGCACGGGGTCGTGGCCATCATGACGCTGCTGGGCACCTTCCGGACGGCGCCCCGCCGGGCGCTGCGGCGGGGCGCCGTCGTCGTCGCGCTCGCGCTGGTCGTGCTGGCGGCCGCGGACCTCTCGCTGCCCAGCCTCGTGCACCCGGACGGCGACTACACCGCGGCGTTCCGCGGCTTCCTCACCCTCACGGCCGCGCTGTCGGCCGTCGCCACGTGGCGCTGGGTCATCGTCGCGGGCCGGGCGCCGACCTGGCCACGCGCGTGGGTTGCGGTCAGCCTGCTGCTGCTCACCTGGGACCTGGTGCTCTACGGGTTCGCCGAGCGGCGCCTGTCCGTTGCCTGGTGGGCGAGCCTGTCCAGCCGCATCGCCGGCTTCGTGGTCCTCGCCCTCGGACTGCTCGTCGGCGTGCGGACCGTGTTCCGGTCGCTGAACGGCTACGCGGAGCGGCTCACCCGGCTGGCCGCCGAGCGTGACGCCGCGGCGCGTGACCTGGCCACCGCCAACCAGGAACTGCAGGCCTTCGCCCACGTCGTCGCACACGACCTGCGCTCGCCCCTGACCGGCGCCAGCGGCTACGTCGACCTCGCCCGCGCCGCCCCCGAGGAGCTGTCAGTTGACGTCGTCGACCTGCTCGAGCGCGCCAGCGTCCAGCACCGTCGCATGAGCCGGCTGATCACGGACCTGCTCGAGTACGCCGAGGTGTCCCACGGCGACGTGCAGCGGGCACCGGTCGACCTGGCCGCCCTCGGCCACGAGGTCGTCCGTGAGCGCAGCGCCGAGTCGACCGTGACCGTCGACGGCCTGCCGAACGTGACCGGCGACCCGATGCGGCTGCGGCAGCTGCTCGACAACCTCATCGGCAACGCGCTCAAGTACGTCCCGCCGGGCGTCGACCCGCACGTGCGGGTCTGGGCGGAGACGACCGACGGTCAGGTGACCGTGCACGTCGACGACAACGGCATCGGGATCGACCCCGCCCGGGCCGAGGAGATCTTCCAGCCGTTCGTGCGGACCAACGACGCGCGGGCCGGCTATCCGGGCACCGGGATCGGTCTGGCGATCTGCCAGCGGGTGGTCGAGCAGCACGACGGCTCGATCCGGGCCGTGCCGCGGCCCAGCGGCGGCACGCGCTTCACCTTCACGCTGCCCGCGGGCGAGGGGCCGGCCCTCCGCACGCCACCGGTGCGCGCCCCGCAGGACGCCGGCTGAGGAACGGGAAGGACGCTCGGCCAGGGAGCCGGTCGCAACGTGTCCTGGGACCAACCCGTCGGGCCTACTGGCCGCCCTTCTGGACGTAGCCGCGGACGAACTCCTCGGCGTTCTCCTCCAGGACGTCGTCGATCTCGTCGAGGAGCTCGTCGACGTCGTCGAGGAGGTCCTTCGTGGCCTCGTCGGTCTCGGTCGCGGTGGCCTCGACCTCCTCGACCTCCTCCTGGGTGCTGCCGCCCTTGCGGACCTGCCCACCGTCGCTCATGACCGTCCTCCCGTGAGCGCGAACCGGCAGCGTACCGCCGCCCGCCTGCTCAGTTCGTCAGTGCCTCGAGCAGTTCGGCCGCGTCCGCCACCTGGTCGAGCAGGTCCCCGACGTGCTCGCGGGTCCCGCGACCGGGCTCCATCATCGGCACGCGCTGCAGTGCCTCGCGGCCCACGTCGAAGATCAGCGAGTCCCACCCGGCCGCGACGACCTGATCCGGGAACCGGCGCAGGCACTCGCCCCGGAACCAGGCCCGCGTGTCGGCTGGCGGCGTGGACGTCGCGGCGCGGACCTCGGCCTCGGACACCAGCCGCTCGACGCGGCCACGGGCGGCCAGGCGCTGGTACAGGCCCTTGTCCCGGCGCACGTCGTGGTACTGCAGGTCGACCATCTTGAGCCGGTCGTGGTCCCAGTCCAACCCGTGCCGGGTCCGGAACTGCTCGAGCAGTTCCAGCTTGGTGGCCCAGTCGACCTGGCCCGACAGCTTGCGCGGGTCCTGCTCGGCGGTGGTGAGCAGTGCCTCCCACCGGTCCAGGACGTCCTGCGCGGACGGGTCGGCGCGCCCCTGTTCCTTGACGTAGCGCGCCGCCGCCTCGAAGTAGTGCCACTGGATCTCCAGCGGGGTCACGCGCCGGCCGTCGTCGGTCGGCAGGGTGATCCGGCCGGTCAGGTCGTGGCTGATCGCGTGGAAGGCCTGCACCGGTCGGTGGATCGTCGGCGGATCGGGGAGCGCGTCGTCCTCGATGAGGTCGAGGACCAGCAGCATCGTGCCGACCTTCAGGAAGGTCGCGACCTCGCACAGGTTGGCGTCACCGTTGATCACGTGCAGCCGGCGGTAGCGCTCCGGGTCGGCGTGGGGCTCGTCGCGCGTGTTCATCAGCGGGCGCTTGAGGGTGGTCTCCAGCCCGACCTCGACCTCGAAGAAGTCGGCGCGCTGCGACAGCTGGAACGGCACGTCCTCGCCGCGGAACTCGGTGCCGAGCCGTCCGGAGCCGACGTACAGCAGCCGGCTGAGGAAGAACGGCTGCAATTGGCGGGTCAGCCGCCCGAACGGGACCTCGCGTGGCACGAGGTAGTTCTCGTGGGTGCCGTAGGCGGCGCCCTTGCCGTCGGTGTTGTTCTTGTGGACCAGGACCCGGTGCCCCTCGGGCAGGGTCAGCGCGGCCAGCCGGGCGGCGTCCTCGAGGATCCGCTCCCCCGCCTTGTCCCACACCACCAGGTCGCGGGCGTTGGAGCACTCCGGTGTCGCGTACTCGGGGTGGGCGTGGTCGACGTAGAAGCGCGCCCCGTTGGTCAGGACCGTGTTGGCCAGCCCGAGTTCGTCGTCCGTGACCGGCTCGTGCGGATCGGGGACCTCGTAGCCACGCGCGTCGCGCATGGGGTGCTCGTCGGTGTGGTCCCAGCGGACCTCGCGGTCGCCGGCACCGCGGTAGGCGCCGACCACCAGCGACGAGGCCAACACGGGGTTGACCTCGCGTGGACCGTCGACCGCGATGCCGTACTCGGTCTCCACGCCGACGAATTTCGGGGTCGCCACGGGCTCGCCATGCCTCTCGTCGTCGTATCCGGGGCGCTGCAGGCCGCTGCGACCTAGAGGTACTGCCCGGGGTTGAGGTTCTCGATCGCCCGGCCGGGAGCGGCGTCGCCGCCGCTGATGAGCGTGCGCACGTACACGATGCGCTCGCCCTTCTTGCCCGAGATCCGCGCCCAGTCGTCCGGGTTGGTGGTGTTGGGCAGGTCCTCGTTCTCGCGGAACTCGTCGCGGATCGCGCGCAACAGGTCGTCGGTCGACAACCCCTTGGGCCCGCTGTCGAGGACCCGCTTGATCGCGTACTTCTTCGCCCGTGCGACCACGTTCTCGATCATCGCCCCCGAGTTGAAGTCCTTGAAGTACAGGATCTCCTTCTCGCCGTTGGCGTAGGTGACCTCGAGGAACTCGTTGTCGCGGTCGGCGGCGTACATCTTGTCGACGGTGCGCGCGATCATCGCCTGGATGGCCCGCTCGCCGTCGCCGTGGGTGGCCAGCTCCTCGGGGTGCAGCGGCAGCCGCGGGTGCAGGTAGATCCCGAAGATCTCGCGGGCGGCGTCGGCGTCGGGCCGGTCGACCTTGATCTTCACGTCGAGGCGGCCGGGCCGCAGGATCGCGGGGTCGATCATGTCCTCGCGGTTGGACGCGCCGATGACCACGACGTCCTTGAGGCTCTCCACCCCGTCGATCTCCGCCAGCAGCTGGGGGACGATGGTGGTCTCCACGTCCGAGGACACCCCCGAACCGCGTGTGCGGAACAGCGACTCCATCTCGTCGAAGAACACGATGACCGGGAAGCCCTCGGCCGACTTCTCCCGCGCGCGCTGGAAGATCAGCCGGATCTGCCGCTCGGTCTCGCCGACGTACTTGTTGAGCAGCTCGGGGCCCTTGACGTTGAGGAAGTAGCTCCGGACGTCGTCGCGGCCGGTCTTCTCCGCCACCCGCTGGGCCAGCGAGTTGGCGACCGCCTTGGCGATCATCGTCTTGCCGCAGCCGGGCGGGCCGTACAGCAGGATGCCCTTGGGCGCCCGCAACTCGTGCTCGACGAACAGCTCGGCGTGCAGGTAGGGCAGCTCGACGGCGTCGCGGATGGCCTCGACCTGCTCCTTGAGGCCGCCGATCTGCTCGTAGGAGATGTCGGGGACCTGCTCGAGGACGAGCTGCTCGACCTCGGCCTTGGGGACGCGCTCGACCGCGGTGTTGGAGCGGGTGTCGACCAGCAGCGAGTCGCCGGCCTTCAGCGGCAGCTCCTGCAGCGGCTCGGCCAGGTGGATGACCCGCTCGTCGTCGGTGTGGCCGAGCACGACCGCGCGCCCGTCGCCGAGCAGCTCGGCGATGATCATCAGCTCGCCGCGGTTCTCGAACTCGCCGACGGCGACGACGTTCATGGACTCGTTGAGCAGGACCTCCTGGCCCGCTCGCAGCGCGTCCACCTCGATCTCCGGGCCGACGCCGACCTCGAGCTTGCGGCCCGACACCATGACGGTGACCGTGCCGGTCTCCGCGTCGGCGCCCAGGAAGGTCGCGTAGGACTGCGGCGGGGCGGCCAGCCGCTCGACCTCCTCGCGCATCTGGGCGAGCTGGTCGCGCGCGGCGCGCAGGGTCTCCGTCAGCTTGTCGTTCTGGGCCAGCGCGGCCTGCAGCTTGCCCTTGGTCTCCAGTAGGCGTTCCTCGAGCACGCGGATCCGCGCGGGCGCCGACTCCAGCCGACGCCGCAGCAGGTCGACCTCCTCGCGGAGGAACTTCAGCTCCGCGGCCAGCTCGTCCGGGTCCTGGTGCTCACCCGGGCGGACGGGGTGCGGTTCGCGGGCACGGCCCGGGCCGCGGGGGTCGTCGGAGGGGCCGTGCAGGGGGCGGTCCGGACGCTGGTTCACGTGGCCTCCTACCGCTTCGGGGAACCCTCTGGGCGAGGCCCCGGGCGGGTGCACCGAGGCGCTCCCACCCCGACGGCCTCTGAGCCGGCGAGTGTAGGGCACATCATGACGGCTTCGGCCCGGGCCCTCCCGGAACCGTCAGCAAATGGTGTGGTCCACGGGCGCAGCCCGCTCGGGGTCAATCCGCGTCGGTGTCGGCCCCGTCGTCGGCCGGCCCGGCGCCGGCCGGCCCGTCCTCGGCGGCAGCGTCCGACCACACCAGGCCCGGTCCGAGATCGGCCTTGCGTCGCGGCGGCGGGGGGCCACCTTCCGCCCGCGCCGGAACGCGGCGCGCCGTGGTCAGGAACGCGGTGTGGGCGACCATGCGGTGCGCCGGGCGCACCGCCAGCCCGTCGACGTCCCAGGGGCGCACCAGCGTCTCCGTGGTCCGCACGTCGGTGAAGCGGCCGTCGGCCCACAGCGCCTCGGTGAACCGCATCACCTGCGGCACGGTCGGGGTGTAGGCGAGCACGATCGCCCCGGTCGGGAGCGCCTCGGCGGCGCCGGGCACCAGCAGCCACGGCTCGAGCAGGTCCAGCACCAGCCGGTGCGGACGCACGCCGAGGTCGGCGAGACCGTCGACGAGGTCGGCGTCCACCAGCGCCCAGTTGTCCGGGACGCCACCGAGGAAGCGCGCGACGTTGCGGCGGGCATGGACCGCGTGGTCCTCGCGGCGCTCGAACGAGACGACCCGCCCCTCGCTGCCGACCGCGGCCAGCAGTGCCAGCGTGAGCGCGCCGGAGCCGGCGCCGGCCTCCACGACCGTGCAACCGGGCCGGATGTCGGCGGCAGCGACGATCGCGGCCTGGTCCTTGGGGTAGACCACCTGCGCCCCGCGCTTCATCTTGAGCACGTAGTCCTCGCGCGTCGGGCGCAGGGCCACCACCTCCATGTTGCGGTTGGTGCGCACGGCGGTGCCCTCGGCACGGCCGATGAGCTGATCGTGGGCGACCAGGCCGGCGTGGCTGTGCCACTCGGCACCGGCCGCGAGCTCGACGAGGTAGCGCCGCCCGCGGCGGTCGATCAGCACCACCAGTTCGCCGGCGGCCAGCACGGTGTCGGTGCCGGGCAGCACGGGAGCGGCGGACAGGGAGGTGGTGTCGGTGTCGGTCATGCGGGCGTCATCCGGAGCTCTGGTCGGTGCCGGCGGCGGCTGCCGCGGCGGCGGTCGGGGCCGTACCGGCGGCAGGCGCGCGGGCGGCGGTCGGAGCGGCGCCGGCGCCGGCCAGCACGGGCAGCGCGGTCAGGATCCGCTCGCGCTGGCGGCAGAAGGCGCAGGTCTCGCCGCTGGTCGGCATTCCACACCGGTCACAGGCGCCGATCGGCGTGCCGTCGTCGCGCGCCTCCTCGGCGAAGCGGTCGTGGCGGTCGAGGAAGCCGAACAGGAACTGGGCCTTGGCGCCCGGCGCGGTGCGCTCCAGGGCGTTGAGCATCTCCTTGTGCTCCTGGCCGGTGTTGCCGTCGACCAGCGGGCACTCCTCGACGACGTAGTCGATGCCGCGCACGACGCAGTAGGCGGCCATCTCGCGCTCGGAGAGGCGGTACAGCGGCTTGCACTTGCGGACCTGGTTCGTGCCGCTGGCGGGCAGCACCGGGCGCTGGCGGGCCAGGAAGTCGTCGTGCCAGCGCAGCAGGTTGCCCAGCAGGGTCGCGGCCTCGTCGTCGAGGTTGTGGCCGGTCACCACCGCGTCGTAGCCGTGGTCGACCGCGACCTTGTTGAAGACGTAGCGCTTGCTCAGGCCGCAGACACCGCAGGCCGATCGGGTGGTCGACGAGGCGCCCGACGGCGTCGTGTACCCGTAGGCCTCGCCCAGGTCCACGACGTGCAGGCGCGCGCCCCGGGCGGCGGCGAAGTCCTCGCAGATCCGCTGGCTGCGCCGGGAGTAGCCGCCGATGCCCAGGCCGATGTACAGCCCGTCGACCCGGTAGCCGAGCTCCAGGAGGATGTCCCACAGCGCGAGCGAGTCCTTGCCGCCGGACACCGCGACCAGCAACCGGTCGGCGTAGGAGAACATCCGCTCGCGGGCGCGGCTGGCCTGCGGATGGTCGATCGCCTTGCGGACCTGGTTCTGGACGTGGTCGACGAAGTGGGCCGGGCACCAGGCGGCACGGTGGCGCGGTTCCTCGATGACCGCGGCGCCGCGGCACACCGCACAGCGTGGCCCGCCGGCACCGCCCGAGATCACGGGACGGATCTCCACCTCGGCGTCGGCGTGGAGCTCGTGGTCGGCCGTGACCAGCCCGGCGTCGTGGATGACGAGCACCGTGGTCGGGTTGAGATCGAGGCGGTCGAGCAGCTCACCGACGGTGAGCGGCCCCTCGACCTGCTCGACGCGGTCGGGATTGCGCAGGCTGACGCGCACCACGGATGGGACCTCCTGTCCTGCTGGTCGACACCGGAGCAGATGGCTCGGGCGTCTGCACGGTCCGGTGGCGGACCGCGGCCGGCCAGCGTAGCGACCGGCGGCCGGGCAACCGGGCGGGGCGGCCTCAGCCGTCGCCGGTCGCCGCGGCGTCGGCCGGGACGTCGGTGGCCGGCTGCGTGTCGGCCGGGACGTCGGTCGCCTCGTCGGGCAGCGGGGTCCCGCGCGGGCCGGTGTCCAGGCCGTCCTCCTCGGCCTCGGTCACGTGCACGACCGGGCCCTCCGGTTCCTCGCCGATGCCCGGGGCCTCGGCGTCCTCGGCCTCGGCGTCGCCCGGCGAGTCGATGGTGAGGGTGCGGCCCGGCTGCAGTTCGTAGTCCTTGCCGCGGACCTCGATCGTCAGCGGGTCGCCCTCGCTGAGCGTGAAGTCCATGCCCTCGTGGGTGAGCTCGACCTCGATGCGGCGGTCGTGGAAGCGCAACGGGAACGCGAGCCGGCTCCACGGTGCCGGCAGCCGCGGGTCGAAGCGCAGGTGACCGTCGTGGTCGCGCAACCCGCCGAAGCCGTACACCAGCGCCATCCACACGCCCCCGGTCGAGGCGATGTGCACGCCGTCCACGACGTTGCCGGCGACATCGGCCAGGTCCATCAGCAGGGCGTACTGGAAGTACTCGAGCGCCTTCTCCTCGTAGCCGATCTCCGCGGCCAGGATCGATTGGACGCAGGCGGACAGCGACGAATCACCGGTGGTGAGCGGGTCGTAGTAGTCGAAGTTGCGCCGCTTCTGCTCCGGCGAGAACTGGTCGGCGAGCAGCACCATCGCCAGCACCACGTCCGCCTGCTTGATCACCTGGTGGCGGTAGATCACCAGCGGGTGGTAGTGCAACAGCAGCGGGTAGCGGTCGATCGGCGTGCCCGCGAAGTCCCAGCGCTCCTTCTCCAGGAAGTTGGCGTCCTGGGGGTGGATGCCGCGGTCCTCGTCATAGGGCACGAACATGGCGTCGGCCGCACGCTGCCAGGCGAGCACCTCCTCGTCCTGCAGGCCGGTCTCGTGGACGAGGTGGCGGTAGGCGGCCGGGGCCTCCTCGCGCATCCACAGCACCACCTCGGCGGCGTAGCGCAGGTTCTGGCGCGCCATCAGGTTGGTGAACGCGTTGTCGTTCACCACGGTGGTGTACTCGTCGGGCCCGGTCACCCCGTGCAGGTGGAACGCGTCGTCCTCGGGACTGAAGAATCCGAGGCCGGTCCACAGCCGGGCCGTCTCCACGAGGATCTCCGCGCCGACCTCGCAGAGCAGCTCCTTGTCGTCGCGCACGTCGACGTAGCGCTTGATCGCATGCGCGATGTCGGCGTCGATGTGGTACTGGGCGGTGCCGGCCTGGTAGTAGGCCGACGCCTCCTCGCCGTTGACCGTCCGCCAGGGGAAGAGCGCGCCCGGTTCCGACAGCTCCGCGGCGCGTTCGCGGGCCAGCGGCAGCATCGTGTGCCGGAACCGCAGCAGGTTGCGGGTGATGCGCGGCTCGGTGTAGGTCAGGAACGGCGTGACGTAGATCTCCGTGTCCCAGAAGTAGTGGCCCTCGTAGGCCTGCCCGGTCAGCCCCTTGGCCGGGATCCCGGACGTCTCCGCACGCGCGGAGGCCTGGCACAGCTGGAAGATGTTCCAGCGGATGGCCTGCTGGACGCGCCGCGGACCTTCCACCTGCACGTCGGCGCGGTGCCAGAAGTCGTCGAGGTAGCGCCGCTGCGCCTGCGCGAGCACGTCGAACCCGCTGCGCACGGCCCGGTCCAGCGTCCGCCGCGAGCGGTCCACCAGCTCGCGCGGCGGCACCGACCGCGAGCTGTGGTAGGTGAAGAACTTGACCACGCGGAACGGCACGCCGGCCTTCGCGTCGATCGTGAACACGACCTTGGACAGGTCCTCGGACCACGTCGCCGCGGCGTCCCACGGGTTGTCGGTCTCCACCACGTGGTCGACGCCGACGCCGAGGGTCATCCGCGAGTTGGTGGTCCGGTAGCCGGTGACCAGCCGCAGGTTCTCGGCGTGGTGGTCACGGGCGTTCAGGACCCGGTGGCGGAACGCCTTGGCGCGCCGCGGGTCGCCGCCGTTGGTACGGGGTTCGTCGACCGCCTCGGCGTCCTGCCGGTTCAGCAGCTGCGAGGAGATGACCACCGGCGCATCCGTGTCGACCTCGACCTCGTAGCAGATGGCGCCGAGGTGGCGCTGGTCGAGCGACACCAGCCGGGTCGAGCGCAGACGGACCTGCTTGCCCGCCGGGGTGGACCAGTGCAGGTCGCGGCGCAGCACGCCGTCGCGGAAGTCGAGTTCGCGGTGGTACTCGGGCAGCCGGGCCGTGGGCAGGTACAGCGGTTCGTCGTCGACGTAGAGCTTGAGCAGCGACGCGTCGGGCGCGTTGATGATGGTCTGGCCGGTACGCGCGAAGCCGTAGGCCTCCTCGGCGTGCTCGATGTTCCACGTCTCGTGGAAGCCGTTGACGAAGGTGCCCGTCTCTATCCCCGGGCGGCCCTCCTCGAAGGTGCCGCGGATCCCGAGGTAGCCGTTGGACAGGGCGAAGACGGTCTCCGCGTTGCCCATCCAACGCCGGGAGAAGCCGATCTCGGCAAGCCGCCACTCGTCCGCCGGGAACAGGTGCTCCGGCGGCAGGCGCAGTTCGCGGGGGATCAAAGGAACTCGGACTCCGGGAAAAGGGGTGCTGGGAAGCAAGGGGTGCCAGGGACCGCGACGCTACTCCCCTGCACGTCCCCGTGGTGACACGTACGGGCGCCGTGCGCCGGCGTTCGTCGAGTGCGCGCGCGGGCATGGTGAGCGGCCACCCGACGTCACCTGCCCGTCAGGGTGTCACGGACCAGCGTGCGGAGCCGATCGATGCCGACGCCCTTCTCGGCACTGACCCATACCACCTCGGCCGGTGCCACCTCGCAGCCGCTGGCCAGGTCGCGCCTGCGGCGCTCACGCTTGGACGAGCGCACCTTGTCGTGCTTGGTCGCCACGATCCGGAACGCGACCTCGTTGGCCCGCAACCAGGCGAGCATCTCCTTGTCCAGGCCGGTGGGGCCGACCTCGCCGTCGACGAGGAGCAGCGTGAGCGCGAGCGGCTCGCGTTCGACGAGGTAGCGCTGCATCCGGCGCTGCCACGCCGTGCGTTCGGTGGCCGAGACCTTGGCGTAGCCGTAGCCCGGCAGGTCCACGATCGTGCCGCCGTCGGTCTCGAAGAGGTTCAGCAGCCGGGTCTTGCCGGGCTTGCCGGACACCTTGGCGAGGTCCTTGCGATGGGCCAGCGCGTTCAGCAGCGACGACTTGCCGACGTTGGACCGGCCGACGACGGCGATCTCGGCCGGGCTCGCGGGCAGCTCGGCCACACCGGGTGCGGACATGACGAAGCGCAGGGGCAGCGGCGTGTTCATGGCGCGCAGTGTTGCAGGCGTCAGGCGTCGCGCTCGGCTTGCGCCTTCAGGGCCGCCAGACGACGGTCCCACCGGTCACCGACGTCCTCGATCCACGCGGTGGCCAGTCGCAGCGGCTCGCCCTGCAGGCGGTAGCGCGATTCACGACCGTGGCGCTGGGCCGTCACCACCTCGGCGTCCTCGAGCACACGCAGATGCTTGGTGACGGCCTGCCGGGTGATCGGTAGCTCGTCGGCGAGCTCCGTGGCCGTCAGCATGCGGCCCTCCGCCAGGCGGGTCACGATCGTGCGGCGGGTGTCGTCGGCGAGGGCGCCGAGGACGCGGCCGACCGATGCCGTCATGCCGCCCGCGCGAGGATCTGGTGCACCGGAGCGCCGTCCTCGCCGCGCAGCTCGTGGGCCTCGACCAGGCGCAGCCGCGCCTCCGGTGTGGCCGGTGGGCGCCCAGGACGGCCGTCCGTGTCCTCGAGGGCGGGCGCGTCGTCGAGGGCGGGGGCGTCGTCGACGGTGGGCGGCGCCTGGACCTCCTCGGTGACGGTGACGCGGCTGCCCCCGTCCTCGGGCGTCACGGCGATGTGCACCCGCCACCGGTCGTCGCCCTCGTCCCGGACGTAGCGAAGGCCGTCGGGGGTGGGGGTCACGTCGACGTCCTCGCCGAGCCAGGCACGGCGACGCTCCGGATCGACGAGGTTGCGACGGACCACGTCCGGCGTGGCCTCGATGCGGATGTCGCGGGTGATCGCTCTCATCGTCGTCGCCCTCCCGGCGCCTCGGCCCGGCCATCGGATCGCGCAACCGATCGGTTGCGAATCCTGCATGCTGCCCGTAGCTTACGCAACCGGAGGGTTGCACGCCGCGCCTCCGCCGCCCGGAAGGAGTCCGCCGCCATGTCCAGCACCGACGTGCCGCCCCGTGCGCCCGAGCCGGGCGCACCCGAACCGGACGCACCCGAACCGCCGCGACCGCCCGCCGTCACCGACCCGATCGGTGCGATGGCCCGGCTCTCGCCCTACGAGCGCCTCTTCGAGCAGCGGGTGGTGTTCCTGCGCGGCGCCCTCGAGGAGACCACGGCCGACGACCTGGTCGCCCAGCTGCTCGCCCTCGACCACGACAGCGACCAGCCGATCACGCTGCTCATCGACTCGCCGGGCGGCAACACCTTCGGGATGTTCGCGCTGCACGACGTCATGGCCTCGCTGCGCTCGCCCGTCCACACGCGTTGTGTCGGCCTCGCGGCGTCCGCGGGCGCCTTCCTGCTCGCGACCGGCACCGGCATCCGCTCGGCCACGGCCAACGCGAGCATCATGTTCCACCAGCCCTGGGGCGGCACCGGCCGGCGCACCGCGATCGACATCGCCAAGCAGGCGGCCCAGTTCGCCGACACCCGCCGCCGGATGCAGGCCATCCTGGCCGAGCGCACGGGGCAGGACTACGAACGCATCCGCCGCGACCTCGATCGCGATCACTGGCTGACGGCCGACGAGGCCCTGGCCTACGGCGCGATCGACGAGGTGATCGGTACGGCGCCCCGCGTGCCGGCCACCTAGCCACGGTGGTGCGGGCATCGTCGCACCCGCGACGAACCCCTCGAACTTTCGCGACGCCAGGTCTTCCCCTTCGCCGCACCGTGGCGTAAGCTGCTGTTCAGTCGGTCGTCCGTGTCCCCCCGTCGCGGACGACCGACTCATGTCCGGGGAGTCTGACGAACCGTTCGCACCGTGGCGGCGGCCGCCCATGTCCGGTGGAGATGGACCACCGGACGGTGGCATGGTCGGTCATGCGACCTTAAGGTCTGCTGAGCGCGCGGAAACGCGGGGGGATGCCGAAGCTCCGTCCTCGGACGGGGCTTCGGCGCGTCTGCGGGCGTCAGTCGCCGTACGCGACCTGACAGAAGCCGTGGTTGCAGTAGCCACCCGGGTTCTTGGCCAGGTACTGCTGGTGCTCCGGCTCGGCGTGGTACCAGTCTCCCAGGGGCGCGATCTCGGTCGTGATCTCGCCGTAGCCGTTCTCCGCCAACTTCGCGGCGTAGCGCGCACGTGAGGCCTCGGCCACCTTCCGTTGCTCGTCGGAGGTGACGTAGATCGCCGAGCGGTACTGCGTCCCGACGTCGTTGCCCTGCCGCATCCCCTGGGTTGGATCGTGGTTCTCCCAGAACGGGCCGAGCAGACCGTCGAAGTCGATCACGGTCGGGTCGTACACCACGACCACGACCTCCGCGTGCCCGGTCCGGCCGGAGCAGACCTCACGGTAGGTCGGGTGCGGCGTGTGACCGCCGGCATAGGCGGCCGCGGTGGTGTAGACGCCGGGCAACTGCCAGAAGATCCGCTCGGCGCCCCAGAAGCAGCCCATCCCGAAGACCGCTACCTCGTGCCCCTCGGGCCAGGGCGGCGTGATGGCCCGCCCGTGCACGTGATGGGCGTCGGGGATCGGGAACGGAGAGGTGTCACGCCCGGGCAGGGCGTCTTCGGGACGGACCATCTCGATCTTGGTGCGGTCGCCGAACCACATGACAGCAGGTCCTTCGTCGAAGGCCTCGTCGACGCGAGGCGGGGTGGGCGTCAACGCATGGGTACCGCGTCCGTGTTCCCACCGCACGTCGTCGGCCGGCGGCCGGCGGCCTCAGCCCTCGTGACGGTCACGGCGCACCGTGGCCCGCCGGCCCTTCACGGTCGTGTCGCGCAACGCGGCGACGACCTGGTCCACCTGTCCGGCGGGTACCTCGACGAGCGAGAAGTTCTGGGTGATCTGGATCGCGCCGATGTCCCGGCCGCGCACGCCGGCCTCGTTCGCGATCGCACCGACCAGGTCCTTGGGGCGGATGCCCGCGCCGCGACCGAGCCCGATGAAGACGCGTGCCGTGTCGCCGCCGGCCTGGCCGCGGGGCGGGCGACGGCCACCGGTCCGACCGGCCCGGCCGCCGCGGTCACGGTCGTCAGGGGCCAGCGACATCTGCGGCAGCTCCTCTTCCTCCTCGACGTCCCCGCCGATGGCGTCGTGGGCGAGCTTGACCGCCGCCAGGGCGACCTCGACGAGGTCGAACTCGTCGGACAGCGTGTCCACCACCACCCGGAACTGCTCGAGGTCGTCGCCCAACAGTTCCTCGCGCAGCGCGGCGCGGGTCAGCTCGAAGCGACGGGCCCGCAGGTCGGCGACGGTCGGGATCCGCGCCACCTCCATCTTCTGGCCGGTGTGACGCTCGATCGCCTTGAGCAGCCGATGCTGGCGCGGCTCGACCAGCGTGATGGCCACGCCCTCGCGCCCGGCGCGCCCGACCCGGCCGATGCGGTGGGTGTAGGCCTCCGGGGCGGAGGGCACGTCGTAGTTGACGACGTGGGTGAGGTGCTCGATGTCCAGGCCGCGGGCGGCCACGTCCGTGGCGACGAGCAGGTCGGCGGTCTCGTTGCGCAGCCGGTCCATGACGCGGTCGCGCTGCTCCTGGCTCATGCCGCCGTGCAACGCCTCGGCGCGGTAGCCGCGCCCGTTCATGGTCTCGGTGAGCTCGTCGACCTCGTTGCGGGTGCCGCAGAAGACGATGGTGGAGCCGGGTGCCTCGACGTCGAGGATGCGCCCGAGGGCGGCCGGCTTGTGCGGCCGTGCGACGACGTAGGCGGTCTGGCGGATGCGCGGACCCTCGGCGCTGCCGGGGACCGCGGCCTCGCGGCCGATGCTGATCCGCACCGGGTCGGTCAGGTGCGCGCGGGCCAGCTTCTCGATGTGTCGGGGCATCGTGGCGGAGAACAGCACCGTCTGGCGGGTGGCCGGTGCCTCCTCCAGGATCGCCTCCAGGTCCTCCTGGAAGCCCATGTCGAGCATCTCGTCGGCCTCGTCGAGCACGACCACCTCGACGTCGTCCAGGACGAGGGTGCCGCGCCCGAGGTGGTCGAGCGCCCGGCCCGGCGTGGCGACCACCACGTCGACGCCCCGCCCGAGTTCCTTGAGCTGGCGCCCGATCGGCTGGCCGCCGTAGATGGGCAGCACGCGCGCGCCCAGGGTCCGGCCGTAGCGGTGGATCGCCTGCGAGACCTGCATCGCCAGCTCGCGGGTCGGCACCAGGACCAGCGCCGACGGCTGCCGGCCGCGGTCCCCGGGCGCGAGCCGCTGCAGCAACGGCAGCGCGAAGGCCGCCGTCTTGCCGGTCCCGGTCGCGGCCTGGCCCAGCACGTCCCGGCCCTCGACCAGGTGCGGGATGGCCTCGCACTGGATCGGCGTCGGCTCCTCGTAGCCGAGGCTGGCCAGCTCGGCCAGCAGCTCCTGGCGCAGGGGCAGCTCGTCGAAGCTCGGCGTCGTCGTCTCGTCGACGGACATGGACTTCAGGCCTTCGTGTGTCGTCGGACGGGCGACGGGGGCCCCGACGTGCCGGGACCCCCGTGGATGGTGACGTGCGGTCAGCGATCCCGCAGCGACCGCAGGACGAACTGCAGGATGCCGCCGTGGCGGTAGTAGGTCGCCTCACCGGGGGTGTCGATGCGCAGGCGTGCGTCGAACGACACCTCGCTGCCGTCCTCGCGCCGGGCCGTCACCGCGACGGTGGCGGGGATCTGGCCGTCGTTGAGCGCGGTGACGCCGCCGATGTCGAACGTCTCCTCGCCGGTCAGGCCCAGCGAGTCGGCGTCCTCCCCCTCGGGGAACTGCAGCGGCAACACACCCATGCCGATCAGGTTCGACCGGTGGATGCGCTCGAACGACGTGGCGATCACGGCCTTCACGCCCAGCAGCAAGGTGCCCTTGGCGGCCCAGTCACGCGACGAGCCGGAGCCGTACTCCTTGCCCGCCAGCACGACCAGCGGCACGTTGTGCTGCTGGTAGTGCTCCGAGGCCTCGAAGATGGTCGCGACCTCGCCGCCCTCGGTGAAGTCGCGGGTGAAGCCGCCCTCGGTGCCCGGCGCGAGCTGGTTGCGCAGGCGGATGTTGCCGAACGTGCCGCGGATCATGACCTCGTGGTTGCCGCGGCGCGAGCCGTAGCTGTTGAAGTCGCGCCGCTCGACGCCGTGCCCGGTGAGGTACTGCCCCGCCGGGCTGTCGGCCTTGATCGCACCGGCCGGCGAGATGTGGTCGGTCGTCACCGAGTCGCCGAGCTTGGCCAGCACCCGCGCGCCGGCGATGTCCTCCACCGGCTCGGGCTGGGCCGCCATGCCGTCGAAGAACGTGGGCTTGCGGATGTAGGTCGACGCCTCGTCCCAGTCGAAGGTGTCGCCCTCGGGTGTCGGCAGCGACTTCCAGCGCTCGTCGCCCTCGAAGACCGACGCGTACTCCTTGGTGAACGTCTCCGACTGCAGCGCCCGGCCGATGGTCTCCTGGATCTCCTTCGGGGAGGGCCAGATGTCGGACAGGAAGACCGGCTCGCCGTCGGACCCGGTACCCAGGGGCTCGGAGGTGAGGTCGACGTCCATCGACCCCGCCAGCGCGTAGGCGACCACCAGCGGCGGCGAGGCGAGGTAGTTCATCTTGACGTCGGGGTTGATCCGGCCCTCGAAGTTGCGGTTGCCGGACAGCACGGAGACGACGGCGAGGTCGTGCTCCTGCACGGCCTGCGACACCTCGGGGATCAGCGGCCCGGAATTGCCGATGCAGGTCGTGCAGCCGTAGCCGACGAGGTTGAAGCCCAGCTTGTCGAGGTACGGCGTCAGCCCCGCACGGTCGTAGTAGTCCATGACGACCTTGGAGCCGGGCGCGAGGGTGGTCTTCACCCACGGCTTGCGCTCGAGCCCGCGGTCGACGGCGTTCTTGGCCAGCAGCGCCGCGCCGATCATGACGCTGGGGTTGGAGGTGTTGGTGCAGGAGGTGATGGCCGCGATCGTCACCGCACCGTGGTCGAGCGTGAAGGACGTGCCGTCCTCCAGCGTCACCTCGACCGGGTTGGCGGCGCGCTCGTCCCCGTTGGCGGCGTAGTGCTTGGGCGCCGGCGCGCCGTCGTGGTTGGTCGCCGGGGCGCCCGGCGTCGGGTCGGAGGCCGGGAAGGTCTCCGCCACCGCCTCGTCGTGGCCGGCGTACTCCACCTCGTCGCCGGCGTAGTCCTGCAGCGCGACCCGGAAGGAACGCTTGGCGTCGGACAGGTCGACGCGGTCCTGCGGGCGCTTCGGCCCCGCCAGCGACGGCACCACGGTCGACAGGTCGAGCTCGAGGTGCTCGGAGTAGTCGGGCTCGGCGTCGGGGTCGTGCCACAGGCCCTGCGTCCTGGCGTAGGCCTCGACCAGCGCGATCTGGTGGTCGCTGCGGCCGGTGAAGCGCAGGTAGCTCAGCGTCTCCTCGTCGACCGGGAAGATCGCCGCGGTCGAGCCGTACTCCGGCGACATGTTGCCGATGGTGGCCCGGTTGGCCAGCGGCACCGCCGTGACGCCGGGGCCGTAGAACTCGACGAACTTGCCGACCACGCCGTGCTCGCGGAGCATCTCCGTGATGGTCAGCACCAGGTCGGTCGCCGTCGCCCCGTCGGGCAGCTCGCCGGACAGCTTGAAGCCGACCACCCGTGGGATCAGCATGGAGACCGGCTGGCCCAGCATCGCCGCCTCGGCCTCGATGCCGCCGACGCCCCAGCCGAGCACGCCGAGGCCGTTGACCATCGTGGTGTGCGAGTCGGTCCCGACCAGCGTGTCGGGATAGGCCTGCAGGGTCCCGTCGGGCAGCTCGTTCGGGAACACGACCCGGGCGAGGTGCTCGATGTTGACCTGGTGGACGATGCCGGTGCCGGGCGGGACCACCTTCAGGCCGTCGAACGCGCCCTGGCCCCAGCGCAGGAAGGCGTAGCGCTCCTGGTTGCGCTGGTAGTCGAGGTCGATGTTGATCCGCAGTGCGTCGGACGTGCCGAAGGTGTCGGCGACGACGGAGTGGTCGATGACCAGCTCGGCCGGGACGAGCGGGTTGATCTTGGACGGGTCGCCGCCCAGGTCGGCCATGGCCTCGCGCATCGCGGCGAGGTCGACGACGGCCGGCACGCCGGTGAAGTCCTGCAGGATGACCCGCGCGGGCGAGAACTGGATCTCCGTGCTGGGTTCGGCGGTGGCGTCCCAGGCGGCCAGGGCCCGCACGTCGTCGGCGGTGATGTCGGTGCCGTCCTCCGTGCGCAGCAGGTTCTCCAGCAACACCTTCAGGCTGTAGGGCAGCCGCTGCTGGCCCTCCACCGCGTCGAGGCGGTAGATCTCGTAGTCCGTGCCGTCGACCTCGAGGTGGCTCTTCGCGCCGAAGCTGTCGATGCTGCTCACATGGGCTCCTCGTGGTTGGTCGCTCCGAGGCGGGAGCGCGGTCTGGGGTGGCGGGCGAGCCGCACGCCGGGTCCGGGCTGCAGCGTGCTCGCGGAAGGGGCACCGGCCCCCGCCGAAACGCCGTCGCGCCGGGGAGGCGGGCCCTGGCGCGACCATACCCGAGTGCGTCAGCCGCCCGGTCGTACGGACGGGTGCGCGAGCGGTCCGGCGACCGCCGCGCGCAGCCGCGCCCGTACCGGAAGGTCGAGCCCGGTGCGCGAGCCCCTCCGGGCGCGTCACCGTGGGGTCGTTCGCTCGTTGGGGCCTGCGACGACGCGCCCTGCCAGCGAGGCATCCCGATGCTCCGTCCGTTCGCGTACCAGCCGCCGCACCGGGTCCGGGCGGCGGTCCTCGGTGTGGTCGCGCTCTCGCTGACCACCTGCGCCGCGGACACCGGCCCGCCGGTGACGGGGGCGGCAGCGACGGCTGCCGCGGCGGCCGGTGCCGTGACCTCGGGTGTCGCGTCGGCGGATGCCGCGGCGTCCTCGCCGGCAGACGCTTCGGTGGCCGCACCCGTACCGGCGGGCACGCCGGCGTCCATCCCGTCACTCGAGCGGCCGGCCGACGTGCGGGTGGTGCCGGAGGCTGGTCCGGCCGACGTCACGGACGTGCAGCCTCCCGCGCCCGAGACGCCTCCGGCTCCAGACCTCCCGGCGCAGGTGCCGCTCGTCGAGCCGACCGTCGTCCTCCGGGCGCCGGCGGGCACGGCGCTGGCGGACGACGCGCTGGACGTGGTCGGCGCCGCCGAGGCCGTGGGCACGGCCGTCACCAGCCTCGACGTCCAGGCGACCGGCCCGACCGGCGAGGAGGACGAACTGCACGCGCTGAGGGTCGACGTCGAGGCGTTCCGGCCCTTCACCCCGGACGTGACCGCCCACAGCGTCGGGGTCTGGGAGCGCCTGCTCGACGGCGACGTGGTCGTGCGGCACGACGTCGCCCAGCGCCTGGAGCTGGAGCTCGGCGGCACGGTCACGCTGCGGACGCCTCACGGCACGGTGCCCGCCCGGGTCGGCGCCCTCGCCGCCAACGGTGCGCCGCCGCTGGCCGACCTGCTGGTCTCGCCGGAGCTGGGCGAACTGCTCGGCGCCGACGCGGCCGACACGCTGATCGTCGGCGGCGGCGACGAGGACGTGCAGGCCCTGGCCGACCGGCTCGCGGACCAGCTCGGCGCGGAGGCCGAGCTGGTGCGACCGCCGGCGCCGCGGCAGGCCCCGGTCAAACGCAGCGGCAGCGTGACGCTGGAACCGTTCGCCTACACCTCGCGCGGCGACGGCACGATCGCCATCGACCCCGACTGGGTGGCGCGCAACATCGTGCCCGTGGAGATCCCCGGCATGGGCACCACCCGCTGTCACCGGGTCATGGTCCCGCAGCTGCAGGCGGCGCTGCGCGAGGTGGCCGAGGCGGGCTTGTACGGCCACTTCGATCCGGGCCAGTTCGCCGGCTGCTTCGTGCCGCGCCACATCCTGTGGAACCCCCAACGCGGGCTGTCGATGCACGCCTGGGGCCTGGCGATCGACTTCAACGCCCGCGACAACGCCTACGGGGCCACGCCGCAGATGGACCTGCGGATCGTGGAGATCTTCGAGAAGTGGGGCTTCGCCTGGGGCGGCTGGTGGAGCACCCCCGACGGCATGCACTTCGAGCTCGAGCGGATCATCGAGGTCGGCTGACGATCGGTAGCCCCCGCCCGTCCCGACGGTCCTGGACTGCAGACGGCGGGCCGGTGCCCGGATGGGTGCATCCGGACCTGCGGTCGGTGCGCGCCAGGATGCACGCATCGAGGCCGCGGGCGCCCGAGGACGGCCGGCCGCACGTCCGTCCGCGGGGGCTGAGCGGCCACGGGCGCCACTAGGCTGGCGGCACGACCGCTTCCCGCCCGGCACGCTCGGAGTCGTCATGCCGACCCTCGCCCTGGTCCGCCACGGCCAGTCGCTCTGGAACCTGGAGAACCGCTTCACCGGCTGGGTGGACGTGCCCCTCACCGAGCTCGGCCGGGCCGAGGCGCGCAAGGCCGGCGAGCGCCTGCGCGGCACCGCCTTCGACGTGGCCTACACCTCGCGCCTGACGCGGGCGGAGGAGACCCTGACCCTGATCCAGGAGACGGCCGGGCTGCAGCTACCCGTGATCCGGGACGAGGCCCTGAACGAGCGCCACTACGGCGACCTGCAGGGCCTGAACAAGGCCGACACGGCCGCGAAGTACGGCGACGAGCAGGTGCACATCTGGCGCCGCTCGTTCGCGACCCCGCCACCCAACGGCGAGGCACTGAAGGACACCGCCGCCCGCACCCTGCCGTTCTTCGAGCGCGCCATCCTGGGCGACATCCGCCAGGGCAAGGACGTGCTGGTGGTCGCGCACGGCAACTCCAACCGCGCCATCGTGATGCAGTTGGAGGACGTGCCGGAGGACGAGATCCCGGGCGTGGAGCTGGCCACCGGCGTGCCGCTGGTCTACGAACTGTCCGAGGACGGCGCCATGCTGGGCAAGACGATCCTCGAGTGACCCGGCGGGCCATCGGGCCGTCGCCGTGCAGCGCGCCGGTGGCCGCTCGGTAGCCTCGACCAGAACCCCGGCCAGGAGACCTGCCACCGTGCTGGAGCCCGTGCGACCCGGCGAGGGATGGGGCGTCCTCCACCTCTTCCTCCGCATCGACCACGCCGCCGTGCCGACGTTGCCGCCCGGTGCCGCCAAGGACTTCGCGGGCGTGCTCGAACGATGGGCCGAGCGGACCCAGCTGCACGTGTTCAGCGCGCTCGGGCACAAGGCCGACGTGATGCTGATGGCGGTCGACGCCGACCTGTCGCTGCTCCGCGCCCTGCAGACCGACGTGCAGGCGTCGCAGGCCGCGCCGGCTGTGAAGCTGACGTGGTCGTACCTGTCGCTGACCGAGGGCAGCGAGTACACCCAGACCCCCGAGGAGTACCGCGAGTACCTCGCCGGCGAGGGCGTCGAG
Organism: Egicoccus sp. AB-alg2; assembly: GCF_041821065.1. NCBI lineage: Bacteria > Bacillati > Actinomycetota > Nitriliruptoria > Egicoccales > Egicoccaceae > Egicoccus > Egicoccus sp. AB-alg2. The sequence continues at coordinate 183,723 of NZ_JBGUAX010000001.1, forward strand.
GGTGACGACCTGCAGCGCCGGGTCGACCAGTTCGCCGAGCGGATGGCGAAGTACACCGACGACAAGCTCCACCCGCGCATGCCCGCGTGGGAGCTGGCCTGCTTCTACCCGATGTCGCACCGCCGTTGGGGCGAGGACAACTGGTACTCGCTGGACTTCCCCGAACGCCGCCGGCTCATGCACGACCACGGCCGGTCCGGGCGCGCCTACACCGGCCGGGTGCTGCAGCTGGTGTCGGGCAGCACGGGGCTGGACGAGTGGGAATGGGGCGTGACCCTGTTCGCGCACGACCTCGCCGACATCAAGGACATCGTCTACACGATGCGCTACGACGAGGCGTCGGCGCGGTACGCGGAGTTCGGGGACTTCGTCATCGGTATCCGCCGCTCCCCCGCCGACCTCGTCGCCGAGGTGGGGCTCGAGCGCACGACGTGAGCGCCGCCGGCGTGGCCGCCGGGGTCCCGCCCGCCGCGCTCGACCCGGCGCCGTTGCTCGCGCGTGGCGTGACGTTGATGCGCGAGCTCGGCCTGGGCGAGGGCGACCGCGTGGGCGTGCTGCTCGGCAACGACTCCCCCACGTTCGGGATCCTCGCCGCGGCCTGCCTCGAGGGGGTCGTGGCCGTGCCGCTCCCGCCCGACCTGGCAGCCGGCGAGGTCGCGGAGGTCCTGGACGACGCCGAACCGACCTGCGTGCTGACCTCCCCGGCGTGGGCGGCCGCACTGTCGGGCCGGCACGAGCGCGTCGAGGTGGTCGACGCGGCCCGTTTCGACGCCCTCGCCGGCACCGATCCGAGTTCGCCGTGGCCGCGCACGCGCCCGATGGCGTACACCTCGGGCACGACCGGCCGGCGCAAGGGTGTCCACGTCGGCGTGCACGACCCCGTCTGGGGCCGCGAGGTGATCGAGGACGAGCACGTCGCCTTCGACCGCCGGCACGGTGACGTGCACCTCGTGGTCTCACCGCTGTACCACTCCGGGCCGTTCCGGTTCGCGCTGGTCACGGCGCTGCTCGGTGGCCGCGTGGCGGTGCTGCCACGCTTCGACGCGCGGGCCTGGTCGGCCGCGATGCGTGCGGTCCGGCCCACCTCGCTGTTCTGCGTCCCCACGCACCTGCACCGGTTGCTCGCCGATAGCGACGACCCGCGCGAGGACCTCGCGTCCCTGCGGCTGCTGGCGCACGCCGGCGCCCCCTGCCCCGTGCCGCTCAAGGAGCGCGTCCTGGACGCGGCGCCCGCCGGGTCCGTGTGGGAGTTCTACGGCTCGACCGAGGGCCAGTTCACGACCTGTCCGCCGGACGTGTGGCAGGCCACACCCGGCACGGTCGGCCGCGCCCGCCCCGGACGGCACCTGACGGTCCGCGGCGCCGACGGTGGTCGGCTGCCCGCCGGGCAGGTCGGCACCGTCTGGGCCGAGGTGCCCGACCACGCGCGCTTCGCCTACTGGCGTGACCCCGCGCGGACCGCGGCGGCCTGGGACGGCGACGCCTTCACCGTCGGCGACCTCGGCCACCTCGACCCGCACGGCCGGCTGTTCCTCGCCGGGCGGCCCGGCGACCTGGTCATCACCGGGGGCGTCAACGTGTACCCGGCCGAGGTCGAGCGGCACCTGCTCGGCCTGCCCGGCGTCGCCGAGGCGGCCGTGTTCGGCCTCCCCGACGACGACTGGGGCGAGCGGCTGGTCGCTGTCGTGGTCCCCTGGCCGGGCGCCGACCTCGACGGCGAGGCGCTGCGCGGCGCGCTCGCCGACCGGCTGTCACGGGCCAAGGCGCCCAAGGACGTCCTGGTCGTGGACGAGTTGCCCCGCACCGCGACCGGCAAGATCCTGCGCGCCGGCACCGCATTGGCGGACCTGTGGGAGCACCGCACGTGACCGGCCGACCCCCGGGCGACCACCACCTCGCGGAGTTGCGCCGCCACCTCGCCACGCACCGTCCCCGCGACGTGCGCGAGGAACGGTCGCTGCGCCGGACGCTCGCGCTACTGGACTGGCTGGCCGACCCGCTGTCGGAGACGGCCGACTCCACGCACGTCACCGGCTCGGCGATCGTTCTTGACGCTGGTGGCCGGGTACTGCTCCACCGCCACAAGCGGCTGGGGATCTGGCTGCAGCCGGGCGGGCACGTGGACCCCGGCGAGTCGGTGGCGCAGGCCGCCGTCCGCGAGACCCGCGAGGAGACCGGCCTGGCGGCGCGGCATCCGGACGGCGGCCCGCTGGTCGCGCACGTCGACGTGCACCAGGGCCCGCGTGGGCACGTCCACCTCGACGTCCGCTACCTGCTGCACGCCGACGGCGACGCCGTGCTGGAACCCGAACCCGGCGAGTCGCCGCACGTCGGCTGGTTCGACCTCGACGCGGTGCGCCACGTCGGCGACGCGTCGCTGGTCTCCGCCGCGGAGGCGGCGCTGGGGATCACGATCGGCGCCGTCCGCTGAAGCCGCGTCAGGACGGCGGCAGCTCGATCGCCACCGGCGCCGACAGCCCGGCCGCGTCAGCCGAGCCCGGTTCGTGCGGAAAGCCGCGGACCTCGCGCCGGAAGGCGTGCAGCGTCAGCCGGCCGGCCTTCGCATCCAGGTCGCCGAGGAGCGGGTCAGCTCGGGCGCCGGGCCGAAGTCACCGGCGTGGATGCCGAAGACCTCCCCGTCCGACGCGAACGCGTAGCCGGCGACGTCGTACTGCCCCCGCAGCGTCACGACCAGCTCGTCCGCCTCGTGGCGCCAACCACCCTGGTCACCGTCCCACACGGCGGCCGGGTGGGGTCGCGGTCCGCGCCGCCCGTCCTCCTCGACCGTCAGCATCGGCGTGCCGCGGACCTCGACCTCGTTCCGGAAGTGGCGATCAGAACAGGCGGAGGTGGACCTCTTCCTCGCCGCGCAGGCGGGCGAGGTCGACCTCGACGCACGCGATGCCGCGGGACTCGGCCAGCACGCGCGCCTGCGGCTTGATGACCGTCGCCGCGAACACCCCGCGCACGGGCGTGAGCAGCGGGTCGCGCTGCATCCGCTCCAGGTAGCGGGTCAGCTGCTCGACCCCGTCGATCTCGCCGATTCGCTTGATCTCAACGGCGACCGCGCCGCCGTCGGCGTCCCGGCACAGCAGGTCGACCGGTCCGAGGTCGGTGCGGAACTCGCGCTGGACGCAGACCAGGTCCGGCTCGAGGTGGGACGGGTGGGCCGCCAGCAGTTCCTGCAGCTCGCGCTCGACGCCGTCCAGGGTGAGCCCGCGTTCCATGTCGAGCTCGTAGCTGACGTCCTCGAGGACGTGCTCCAGCTCGATCGTCAGCCGCTCGCCCTTCGGGTTGGTGACCACCCACCGGCCGGCTTCCTCGCGGAGGGTGTTGGGCGCGTTCATCCAGTTCAGCGGCTTGTAGGCCCCCACGTCGGCGTGCAGGGCGACGCAGCCGTCCGCCTTGACCATGATGAGCCGGACAGCGCTGGTGAGGGTCGACGACAGCCGACCCTCGTAGGTCGCGGAGCACCGCGCGACGAGCAGGCGCATGGCGCGGGACCGTACCGCCGGCCCGGACGGCCACCAACCCGTCGCGCACGCGGCCGCCCCGGGGGCCCACGACCGCCGGTGGGCTACGCTCGTGGACCGGGTCCCGGCCGCGCGGCGCGCGCCGGCCGTGCGGTACCCGCCACTCCCCGTTCCACGTTCCCGGAAGGTCCCGCCGTGGCGCTCCAGGTCGGTCTCGTCGGCCTGCCCAACGTCGGCAAGTCGACCCTGTTCAACGCCGTCTCGCAGGCCGGCGCGGAAGCCGCCAACTTCCCGTTCTGCACCATCGACCCCAACGTCGGCGTGGTCGCGGTGCCCGACGCCCGCCTGACGCGGCTCGCCGAGCTGGCCCAGTCCGCCAAGGTGGTGCCGACCGCGATCGAGTTCGTGGACATCGCCGGGCTGGTCGCCGGCGCGTCCCAGGGCGAGGGGCTCGGCAACCAGTTCCTGGCGCACATCCGCGAGGTCGACGCGATCTGCAACGTGGTGCGCTGCTTCGAGGACGACGACATCGTCCACGTCAGCGGCTCGGTCGACCCGGCCCGCGACATCGAGGTGATCACGACCGAGCTGGTGCTGGCCGACCTCGCCACGACGGAGAAGCGGCTGGAGCGCGCGACGCGGGCCGCCCGCAGCGGCGACAAGGACCTCGCGCGCGAACGCGACCAGGTCCTGGCCCTGCGCGACCACCTCGCCGAGGGCCACGTGGCGCGCACCTTCGCCGGCGACCTGGAGCCGTCGGTCGCACGCGAGCTGTCGCTGCTGACCGCCAAGCCGGTTCTGTACGCCGCCAACGTCGCCGAGGACGACCTGCCGGACGGCAACGCCCACGTCGACGTGGTGCGCAAGCTCGCCGAGGAGGAGGGCGCCGAGGTCGTGGTGATCTCCGCCCAGGTCGAGGCCGAGCTCGCGGAGCTCGAGGGCCCCGAGCGCGACGAGTACCTCGCCTCGCTGGGACTGGAGCGCTCCGGCCTCGAGCGCCTGATCGACCGCGCCTACCGGCTGCTCGGGCTGCTGACCTACTTCACGGCCGGGCCGAAGGAGAGCCGGGCGTGGACGGTGCCGGCCGGCTCGACCGCGCCGCGGGCCGCCCGCGAGATCCACACCGACTTCGAGCGCGGCTTCATCAAGGCCGAGGTCATCGCCTTCGACGACTACGACCGCCTGGGATCCGAGGCGGCCGCCCGAGAGGCCGGCCGCCTGCGGATCGAGGGCAAGGAGTACGTGGTCGCGGACGGCGACGTCATCCACTTCCGCTTTAACGTCTAGACCACGGCGCCCGACGTGGGCGTCACCACGAGCTGCCCCGACCAGAGCGGGGCGACCAGGAGGCGATTCGACATGGCCCGGACAGAGCCCATCACGCGACTCGAGGTGGCCGCCTGTCCCACCCACCGCGTCGACGTCAAACACTACGGGCCCTACGAGGTCGGCTGCGCGTGCCTGAACGACGAGCGCCGCGCCGAACTGGCGGAGCGGCTCGAGCGGGCGCGCGCGGAAGGCAACCCGCTCGCCGAGATGGCCGAATGACACGGCCGGCCGCCCGCCCGGAGCCGAACGCCTGACGACCCTGCCCCGGACGAACGGGATCATCGCGTGGCACGCAAGGGACTCGGTGGCCGACTGCAACGCGGCGCCCGCCTCGCCCGCACGGGCGTGCGCGGCGCCTCGGGGCTGGCCGGCGCGAAGGCGCGCCAGCTGGCCGGCCGGCCCGGCGCGGACGACGACGCCCACCGCGAGCTGGCCGCCAACCTCGCCGAGGTGCTCGGTGACATGAAGGGCGCCGCGATGAAGCTCGGCCAGCTGCTGAGCTTCGTCGACCTCGACCTGCCGCCCGACGTGCGCAACGTCTACCACGACGCGCTGGCGGAACTGCGTGACGCGGCGCCCGCCTTCGACCCGGCCGCGATCGACCAGGTGCTGCGCGAGGAGTACGGCGCCGCCCCGGAGACGGTGTTCGCGACGTTCGACCGCACGCCGCTGGCGGCCGCGTCGATCGGGCAGGTCCACGCCGCCACCCTCGACGACGGCCGCGACGTCGTCGTCAAGGTCCAGTACCCCGGGGTCGCCGAGGCCGTGCGCGCGGACCTGCGCAACGCGGAGACGTTCCGGCCCATCGCACGGCTCATGGCGCCCAACCAGGAGATCGAGCCACTGCTCGAGGAACTGCGCGAGCGCATCGACGACGAGCTCGACTACCAGCGCGAGGCCCGCTACCAGCGGGCGTTCGCGACCCGCTACGCGGGGCATCCGTTCATCCGCGTGCCCGACATCGTCGGCGACCTGTGCCGCAACCGTGTGCTCGTCAGCGAACGCGTCCGTGGGGAACGCTTCGACACGGTCGCCACGCAGGCCGACGAGGACACCCGCCAGCGCGTCGGCGAGATCGTCTTCCGCTACGCCTTCGGGTCGATCGGTCGCTTCCGGCTGTTCAACGGCGACCCCCACCCGGGCAACTACCTGATCGAGGCCGAGGGGTCGGCCGCCGACGGGGGCGTGCGCGTCGCCTTCCTCGACTACGGCTCGGTGAAGATGTTCACGCGCGAGCGCTACGCGTCGATGCGTGCTGTCGAGGAGTCGGTGGCGCGGGCCGACCGCGGCGAGGCCATCGCCGCCCTGCGCGACGCCGGGTTCCTGCCGAAGACGGTCCGGGTCGACGAGGACCTCGTCCACGACTGGTTCCGGCTCTACACGCGGCCGGTGCTGGCAGCACAGCCGTTCACGTTCACGCCGGACTATGCCGCCGAGGTGATCCGCTCCACCACCGACCCGCGCAGCCCGTACAGCGAGATGCTGCGCAAGCTCAACCTGCCACCGGACTACCTGCTGCTCAACCGCATCCAGTGGGGGCTGAACTCCGTGCTCGGTCGGCTCGGCGCCACCAACGACTGGAAGGCGATCCGCGACGAGTACGTCGTGCCCGACGCGCCGCCGGCCACCCCGCTGGGCAAGCTCGACGCGGCCTGGTGGCGTGACCGCGATCCGGAGATCGACCCGCCGGCCTGAGACGCGGGCGCAGGCGCCGACCCGGTCAGCCGGGCAGGCGGGCGCCGTGGTCGGCCGCGAGCGTGTCGAGCCACCGGGTCACGAACAGCGCGAGGTGACCGCGCTGCAGCGACGCCGAGGGGCGGAAGCGGCCGTCACCGGTACCGGCGGCCCAGCCCGCCTCGACGGCCTGGTTCACGGGCGTCTCGTGGGCGCCGTGGTCGTCGAAGAACCAGTCCCGCTTCGGGGCGGGCAGACGCTGGCCGGTGCAATGCTCGTGGGCCTGGACCAGCATGCGGGCCATCTGCCCGCGCGTGACCGGCGCCTGGGGGCGGAAGGTGCCGTCCTCGTAGCCGCTGATCACGCCCGCCCGGGCCAGGGCGTGGATCGCGTTCGCGTGCTCGTGCCGGGGCGAGACGTCGGCGAAGCGGTGGTCGTCGGGTGCGGGCAGCTGCCCACCGCTGTGCTCGATGGTGCGGGCCACGAAGCTCGCGAGCTGGGCGCGGGTGACCGTGCGCCCCGGCGAGAACTTCGTCGCGCTGGTGCCCTTGGCGACGTCCCACCAGGCGAGGCAGTCCACGGCCCGCCGCTGCGCGCTGGACACGTCGGTGAACCCGCTCGCCGGCACCCGCCCCGACGGGCAGGCGACGTCGATGTCGCGCGGCTGCGGCTGCGGCAACCGGTTCGGCGACGTGCTTCCGTCGGGGCGGCGGAACACGGCCGTGGCGTACATCCGGCCATTGTCGGCGATCGTGACGCCGATGCCGACCTCGGTGAACGAGGTGCTCAACAGGTTGTCGCGGTGGCCGGGCGACTCCAGCCAGCCACGCATGATGCGGTCGGCCGTCGGCCGCCAGCCGCCGATCGCGTCGACCGGGCCGGCCCAGGCGATGTTCTCGCCCCAGGTGCGCCAGCAGCAGATCTGGTGGCTGACCGACGGGTTGTGCCGGAACGCACCGGTGCGGGCCATCTGGTCCGACCAGCCGCGGGCCGCCTCGCGCAGGTCGCCCCGCACGACCAGCGCCGGGCGTGAGCGGTCCCGGCGGGCCTCGTTGTGCGCCGCGACCAGACGCGCCTCGGCCTTGGCCTCCGCGGAGGTCCGCTCCGGCACCGCGTGTGCCGCACCGGCCATGGGCACGAGCCCGACCGGGGCCAGCAGGGCGAACGCGGTCAACAGGACGAGGACGGGCGGGACACGACGGGCACGCGCCGACATGCGGTTCCTGGGCTCGGGAGCGGTGGGCGAGGGTGAGACAGGACCCGGGTCCCGGGTCCGCGCGGTGGGCATATCGAACGTCCCGAGGCGACGACGAGTTCCACGCATGCGCCGGCCCCGACCGGTGCCTCGCTGAGCGCACGTGATCGGGGCCGGTGACGACCGCGGTGGTCCTACGACTTGCTGCCGGCGTAGACGTCGTCGATCACGTGGCCGTACTTCTCCGAGACGACGTGCCGCTTGACCGACATCTTCTGGCTGAGTTCCACGCCCACCTCGAAGTCCTCGGGCAGGATGCGGAAGGTCCGGATCGACTCGGCCTTGGACACGGCCTGGTTGGCCTCGTCGACCGCCTTCTGTACCTCGGCACGCAGGTCCGGGTCGTCCACGAGGTCGGCGACGGTCTTGCCGGCCTTGCCGTTGGCCTCGGCCCAGGTCGCGAACGCCTCGGGGTCGATCGTGATGAGGGCGGCGATGAACGGCTTGCCGTCACCGACGACCATCGACTGGCTGACCAGCGCGTGGGCGCGCATCCGGTCCTCGAGGATGGCCGGGGCGACGTTCTTCCCGCCGGCGGTGACCAGGATCTCCTTCTTGCGGCCGGTGATCCTGAGGTAGCCCTCGCCGTCGAGCTGGCCGATGTCGCCGGTGTGGAACCAGCCGTCGTCCTCCAGCACCTCGCGGGTGGCGTCCTCGTTCTGGTAGTAGCCGACGAAGATGTTGCCGCCCTTGAGCAGGACCTCGCCGTCCTCGGCGATCTTGACCGAGACACCCGGCAGCGGCTTGCCGACCGTGCCGATCTTGAACGCGTCGGGCCGGTTGACGCTGGCGGGAGCGGTCGTCTCCGTCAGGCCGTAGCCCTCCAGGATCGTGACGCCGATGCCGTTGAAGAAGTGGCCGAGCCGCTCGCCGAGCGCCGCACCGCCGGACACCGCGTAGCGGACGTTGCCGCCCATCGCGGCCCGCAGCTTGCCGTAGACGAGCTTGTCGAACAGCCCGTGCTGCAGCTTCGTGCCGAAGCCGACCGCACCGGCGGCTTGCTCACGCGAGTACTGCTCCGCGACGGCGGCCGCCTTGTCGAAGATCTTGCCCTTGCCGTCGCCGTGTGCCTTCTGCTGCGCGCCGTTGAAGACCTTCTCGAACACGCGGGGCACGGCCAGCAGGAAGGTCGGCTTGAACATGCCGAGCTCCTCGAGGAGCTGCGGGATGCCCGTGGAGTAGCCCAGCTTCACGCCGGCGTTGATCGTGGCGACCTGGATGTAGCGGGCGAAGATGTGCGCCAGCGGCAGGAACAGCAGCGTGCTCTCGCTGGGCCGCATGACCTCGCTGATCGCGGACTCGCTCTGGGCGACGTTCCAGGCGAAGTTCCGGTGCGTGAGCTCGCAGCCCTTCGGCCGGCCGGTCGTGCCCGACGTGTAGACCAGCGTGGCGAGGTCGTCGGCCGTGACCGCGGAGGCGCGCTGCTGCACCTGCTCGTCGGTGACGTCGGCGCCGGCCGCCTTGAGCGTGTCCAGGCCGCCTTCCTCGATGACGAAGACGTTGCGGCAGTTCGGCAGCTTGCCGGACACCTCGTCGAAGATCGAGCGCAGTTCCGGGGTCTCGATGACGATGCCGACGGCGTCGGAGTCGGAGACGATCCACTCCACCTGCTCGGCCGAGGAGGTCTCGTAGATCGGCACCGTGACGGCGCCCGCCGCCCAGATCGCGTAGTCGAGGACCGTCCACTCCAGTCGGGTCGCCGACATGATGCAGACCCGCTCGCCCGGCTCCACACCGAGCCCGATCAGGCCCTTCGCGACCGCGGTCACCTCGTCGACGAACTGGCGGACCGTCCAGTCCACGAAGGTGTCGCCCACCCGGTGGGAGACCGCCACCCGGTCCGGCGACGTGCGCGCGGCTTCGAACAGCGGGCCGGTGAGGTTTGCCCCGTCGGGCACCGCGACCTCGCCCGGGCTGGTGTACTCCTGCATGTCGTCTCCCCTTGCCGTGCTCGGCGTCATCCCGTTTCTGGCCGGTAGGGGTCGGACACGAATTCGTCCGCGACCGCGGTCCCCCACCGTCGACCTTCGGCTTGCCGGCAGGCCTGGCTGCGTGCCGGTGCCTCCCTCGGCGCTGATCGTAGCAAGCACCCCACACGGACCGGAGGTGCCGGTGGGTCGCGGGGGTGCGACGGCTAGCGTCGGTCGGGTTCCTGGTTCGCCGACGCTCCGGACGATTCCTGCCATGGACGTGCACACCCGGATCCACGGGCCCGTCGCGGTCGTGACCATCGACCGGCCGACGGTGCGCAACGCCGTCGACCGCCCGACGGCGGACGCCCTGCTCGACGCCTGCGAGGCGGCGGACGCCGACCCGGACGTCGCGGTGCTGGTGCTGACCGGAGCGGGCGGCACCTTCTGTGCGGGCGCGGACCTACATGCCGTCGACGACCCGCAGCGGCGCAACCGCCTGGAGCGCAACGACCTCGGCCCCATGGGTCCGACCCGCCGGATGCCGAGCAAGCCCGTCATCGCGGCCGTCGAGGGACACGCCGTCGCCGGCGGCCTGGAGCTCGCCCTGTGGTGCGACCTGCGGGTGGCGGCCAGCGACGCCGTGTTCGGGGTGTTCTGCCGACGCTGGGGCGTGCCCCTGATCGACGGCGGCACGGTGCGCCTGCCGAGGATCGTCGGGCACGGCCGCGCGCTCGACCTCGTGCTTACGGGACGTCCGGTGGACGCCGAGGAGGCGCTCGCGATCGGTCTCGTCACCCGCGTGGTGGCGCCCGGCGAGGCGCTGGCGGCGGCCGTGGAGCTCGGTGGGCAGTTGTCCGCGCTCCCCCAGCGCACGCTGCGCGCCGACCTCGCCTCCACCCGGGCGGCGTTCGACCGGCCGTTGCCCGAGGCCCTGCTCGCCGAGCACGACGGCGGCGTGGCGGCGATCGAGGCGGGCGGCATGGCCGACGTCGCCCACTTCCGGGCCGGGGCCGGCCGCCACGGCGCGCCGCCGCCCTAGCCGCCGCAAACGCGCGCGCCGTCGCGGGCGTGGCGCGCCGTCGCGGGCGTGGCGCGCCGCCGCGGTCGTGGCGTCAGCGGCGACGCGGGTCCAGCTCCGCCGGCAGCGCCGGGAGCCAGCCGAGCTCCAGCAGGGCCCACAGGCCGATCAGCACGGCCTCGGCGGCGTCGTGCCGCAGCGAGGCGGGTCTGGCGTCGCCGCAGGTGGTGATGACCCGTCGCGCCAACGCGTCGGCCGCCTGCTTCGCGCCGGCACCGCTGCGCTGCTCGCGGGGGTGCAGCAGACGGGCGCGCCACGTCTCGGGTGCCACCCGCAGGACCTGGGCGCCCCGGCGGCCCGCCCGCTTGGCCCACACGTCACCAAGAGCACGGTCGCCCTCCACGACCAGCGCCTGGATGCTGCCGGCCTCCCGCAGCAGCCCGTCCGCGCCGCCACGCAGCCGCGTGCGCGTGCCGAAGTTGCGCGAGCCGACGCGCTCGAGCCGCCCGCCGTCGTCGAAGAGCGCGAACCCCGTCCGCAGGCCCAGGTCGACCGCCAGCAGCCGCCGCAGGGCGGGCGCGGCCGCCGTCCCACCCGACCCGTCCGCCACCACCCGTCACCTCCCGCCGGCCGACCCGGCAGCCGGGCCGCCCACGCCCCGGCCACACCCCGGGCGAAGGTCGCTCGCCCGCGTTGTCGGACAGGGTGCCCGCTCCCCTAGCCTGCCGGCGATTCCCCTCGCCCGTCTCTCGAGGACGTCTTGACCAGCCACGACACGCCCCCCGACGCCGACACCGGTGCCGTCCGGGAGAACCTGACCCGCGACGAGGCCCGGGAGCGCGCCGCCCGCGTCGCCGACGTGCACACCAGCGTGCACCTCGACCTCACCACGGGCGCGGAGACGTTCGAGGCCACCTCGCGGATCCGGTTCCGCACCATCGACGACGGCGGCACGTTCGTGGACTGCACCGCCGACCGCGTGCAGCGGGTCGAACTCGACGGTGAGGTCCTGCCCGCCGAGGTGGTCGAGCCGACGCGGATCCAGTTGCCGGGCCTCCACGCCGGCGAGCACGAGCTCACGGTCGTCGCGACGATGGCCTATCGCCACGAGGGCAAGGGCCTGCACCGCTTCGTGGACCCGAGCGACGACCGGGTCTACCTCCACAGCCAGTTCGAGCCGTTCGACGCCCACCTCGTCTACGCCTGCTTCGACCAGCCGGACCTCAAGACCACGTTCGCGCTGAGCGTCGACGCTCCCGAGGAGTGGGTCGTCGTCTCCAACGGCCGCGCGCTCGAGCGCCCCGACGAGGGGCGGGCCGGCCGCTGGGTGTTCGAGCCGACCCCGGTGCTGTCCACCTACGTCACGGCGATCGTCGCCGGTTCCTACGCCGAGGTGACCGACGAGCACCGCGGGATGCCGCTCGGGGTGTTCGTACGCCGCTCGCTGGCGCAGTACCTCGACACCGACGAGATCTTCGAGGTGACCAAGCAGGGGCTGGACTACTTCGAGGACGTGTTCGCCACGCCGTACCCGTTCGGCAAGTACGACCAGCTGTTCGTGCCGGAGTTCTCCGCCGGGGCGATGGAGAACCCGGGCGCGATCACGTTCTCCGAGCTGTACGTGTTCCGCAGCAAGGTCACCGACGCCAACCACGAGCGCCGCGCGGAGACCATCCTCCACGAGATGGCCCACATGTGGTTCGGCGACCTCGTGACCATGCGCTGGTGGGACGACCTGTGGCTCAACGAGTCGTTCGCCACGTTCATGGCCGTGCTCTCGCAGGCCGACGCGACCCGCTGGCGAAACGCCTGGGTCACGTTCCTGGACGCCGAGAAGGCGTGGGCGAAGATGCAGGACCAGCTGCCCTCGACGCACCCGGTGGCCGACGAAATGCCCGACGTCGAGTCGGTGCACCAGAACTTCGACGGCATCACCTACGCCAAGGGCGCGTCCGTGCTGCGTCAGCTGGTCGCCTGGGTCGGCCAGGACGAGTTCCTCGCCGGCGTGCGTGACTACTTCGACCGGCACGCGTGGGGCAACACCGACCTCGGTGACTTCCTCGGCGCACTCGAGCGCACGAGCGGCCGCGACCTGGCCGCCTGGCGCGACGAGTGGCTGCTGACCACCGGCGTCAACACCCTCACGCCGGAGATCGAGCTCGCCGACGACGGCACCTACGCCGACGTCGTGATCGTGCAGAGCGCACCGGCGCCGTCGTGGGCCGGTCTGCCCGGCGTGCCGGCCCGCGAGCCGGTCCTGCGACGCCACCGCGTCGCCGTCGGTGTCTACCGCCGTACCGCCGAGGGCCTCGTCCGTGACCAGCGCGTCGAGCTGGACGTCGAGGGCGAGCGCACGCCCGTCAAGGACCTGGTCGGGGTGCCGGCCGGCGACGTGCTGCTGGTCAACGACGACGACCTCACCTACGCCAAGGTCGAGCTCGACCCTGCCTCGACCCGCGTGCTGACCGACGCGTTGGACGCGCTGGTTCAGCCGCTGCCCCGCGCGCTGGTCTGGTCGTCCACCTGGGACATGGTCCGCGACGGCCGGCTGCCGGCCCGTGACTACGTCGACCTCGTGATCCGCAACGTCGCCTCCGAGTCGGAGGTCGGCGTGCTGCAACGGCTGCTGCTGCGGGCCACCGGCGCGGCCGAGCGCTACGCCGACCCGGCGGTGCGCGATCAGCTGCTGGGCCGGCTGGCCCGGCACGCGCGCGAGCTGCTGGCCGACCTCACGCCCGGCAGCGACCACCAGCTCGCCGTCGCCCGCCACTGGGCCGCGACCGCCCGCGCCGACGAGGCACAGCTGGCCGACGTCCAGCGCCTCCTCGACGGCGCGCTCCGCTTCGAAGGCCTGGAGCTGGACACCGACCTGCGCTGGCACCTCGTGATCTGCCTGGCCCGCGCCGGCGCGGTCGGCCAGGAGCGGATCGCGGCCGAGCTCGAGCGCGACGACACCGACCTCGGGCGTCGCCAGGCGGCGACGGCCCGGGCGGTGCAGCCGCTGGCCGACGCGAAGGAGGCCGCCTGGCGACAGCTGTTGGACGACACCTCGCTGTCGCACACGGTGTCGCGCCAGATCTGGGGTGGGTTCAGCCAGCTCGACCAGGGCGAGGTCCTGGCGCCCTACACGGAGCGCTACTTCGCGTCGCTGGACGGCGTGTGGCGGGACCGCTCGCTGGACTGGGCGCTGGAGTTCTCCGAGGGCATGTTCCCCCACTGGGCCGCGTCGCCGGTGCTGGTCGACACGGTGGACGCGACGCTCGCCCGCGAGGACCTGCCGCGACCGCTGCGACGGATCCTCCTGGAGCAGCGCGACACGCTGGTCCGCACGCTGGACGCCCGCGCCCGCGACGCCGCCGCCTGACCCCCGAGGAACACGATGCACCACGACGCCCCCCTGCACGTCTTCGCCGAGCTGACGACCGCCAACGCGGCCTACGCCGACGGTGGCGACCACCGGGTCCTGCCGGTCGTGCCGTCACGTCAACTCGCGATCGTCACCTGCATGGACGCCCGCATCGACGTGTTCGCGGCCGTTGGCCTGCAGCTCGGCGAAGCGCACGTCATCCGCAACGCCGGCGCGCGGGTCACCGACGACGTGCGCCGGTCACTGGCCCTGTCGACGCACCTGCTCGGCACCCGGGCGGTCGCGCTGGTCGCCCACACCAACTGCGGGGTGCACGACCCCGAGGGCACCATCTACGACCGCATGTCGGTCACGATGGGGCGCGCCCCGGCCGACCGCGACTGGCACACCTTCGCGGACCCGCGTGACGCCCTGCGGGACGACGCCCGGCAGCTGCTGGCCTGGCCGGACCGGCCCGACGGCTTCGCGGTCGGGGCCTACCTGTTCGACGTGGAGACCGGCCGGCTGGAAGAGGTCGTCGCCCCGATCGCCGCACCGCCGGTGTGAGCCGCCGTGGCTGACCGCTACGGCGACGACGTCCTCGCCGACCCGCGCGCCCACCGGCGTGTCGTGCCCACCGTGACGGTCTCCCGCGGCCTGCTGGTCGAGGCCGACGGGGGGTTCGTGGGGACGGTCGTTGGCTGCACGGCCCGCGAGGTGGTGCTGCGCGACCGGCGGGGACGCGAGCGGCGGTTCTCGCTCGAGCCGGGTCTGTTCCGCGTCGACGACCAACTCGTGCGGCTGATCGCGCCTGCCCGGCCGGCGCCGGCGCCCAAGGCCCCCGCGGTGTCCAACAGCGGTTCGGTGGCCGTGGCCGATGCCCCGGCGCGCGTGGCGCGTGCCAGCCGCATCCTCGTCGAGGGGGTGCACGACGCCGAACTCGTCGAGCAGGTCTGGGGCCACGACCTGCGCGTCGAGGGCGTGGTCGTGGACGTGCTGCACGGCGCCGACGACCTGGACGCCGTCGTGCGCGCGTTCGCGCCCGGTCGCGGCCGTCGCCTGGGGGTGCTGCTCGACCACCTCGTCGCGGGCACGAAGGAGGCCCGCATCGCGGCGAGCGTGCGGCATCCCCACGTGTTGGTGACCGGCCACCCGTTCGTCGACGTGTGGCAGGCGGTGCGTCCGGAGGTGGTCGGCATCGACGCCTGGCCGACGGTGCCACGCGGCGAGCCGTGGAAGGAGGGCGTCGCCCGGCGGCTCGGCTTCCCCGACCACCAGGAGCTGTGGCGACGGATCCGGACCTCGGTGACCACCTGGCGCGATCTCGACCGCTCGCTGATCCGGGCCGTCGAGGAGCTGATCGACTTCGTCACGGACCCCGACGTCTGACGACGGCCGCCCGCGCCAGCGGGCTCGAGGTCGAACGAGCGGTGCACGTCGGTCCGGCGTCGCCCCGGTGCGTCGCTGGCTCGACCGAGCGCCACAGCCGCGACCGTGCGTCGACGGGTGTCGGTCAGGTCGTGCTCGGTGTCCGGTGCCCGTGGTCGGTGGTCGGGTGCAGCGTCGTCGAGGCAGGTGGCGGTGTCGAGGCGCGCTCCATGCCGTCGCGTACGAGCACGCCGACACCGATCCCGAGCATGACCCACAAGCCGTTGAGGCGGCCGCCGGCGACCATGGCGGCGACCGCGCCCGGGCACGTGCCCGCGACGGCCCAACCGACGCCGAACGTCAGCCCGCCCTTCACGTGCTTGGCCTGCGGCTGCTCCCGCCCGATCCTGAGCGGCCCACCGAACGGGGTGCGCCACCGGCGGCGCTCCAGCAGCCACAGGAGAGGGGCTGCCGTCCCGATCGAGGCGACCATCATGAGGTACAGGTGCGCCTCCTGGAACAGCAACCCGCGGTGGATCACGTCGTAGTCGGCCATGCCGCTCAACCACAACGCCGCGCCGAACACCAGCCCGAGCAGCAGTCCGACGAGCCTCACAGCGCACCCCCGGTGGCGATGTGCACGAGCCAGGTCACGGCCACCGCCGTGGCGAAGAAGGTGCCGGTCGCGGTGAGGCTGCCCGCAGATCGCGTCGAACAGCCAGCGAGGCCGTTGCCCGACGTACAGCCTCCGGCCCACCGGGCGCCGTAGCCGACGAGCACCCCGCCCACGACGAGGACGGGCGGCAGCGCGCCGGCGGGCAGGACCTCGCTCAGCTTTCCGTAGTAGGAACTCGGAGCCAGCTGGCCACGGAACGCCGCCGCGGTGGCGGCGCCGCCGAGCAGGCCGGCGAAGAACCACAGACGCCACGGATCCGCTGGTCGTCTGAGGATCACGAAGCCGAGGTGGAGGTACGACCCCGACACGCCGAGCCGCTGGTTCGTCAGCAGGTAGAGCGCCACGACCAGCGCCCCGAAGATCGGGCCGGCCACGTACCAGGGCAACACGTCCGCCCTCTCCACCCGCCGGCGTGCACACCCGCGGGACCTCGCGTCAGCGTACGTCCCGGTCTTCCGCCAGGTGAGGGTTTCGGACGCTCATTCGGCGACACCATCGGCCTCAGCGCCCTCGAGGTCGAAGCAGCGCGCCGGGCGGGAGCGCTCACCTGGCGGTCAGCCTCGGGCGGAGGGTTCCTCCTCGGGGGTGGCCCAGGGGGTGGCGACCTCGGCGCCTTCCAGGTGATCGGTGCGGCGGCGGTCCTGACCGCGGCGCTCGACGCGCAGGCCCTCGGTGACCGGCGGGCCGGCCGCCTCGGCGACCGCGGTGATCTCGTCACCGACCAGCTCGTCGCGGTCGAGGAGCGCGTCGCGCAGCGCCTCGAGGATGTGGCGGTTCGCGTCGATCAGCGCCCGCACACGCGCCTTGGACACCGCCAGCAGGCGGTCGACCTCGGGCCGCGTGACCGGGTCGGCGAGGGTGCGGCCGACCAGGTTCGTGTCGCCGAGCGGGCCGTTCTGCACCGCCGCCAGCGACACCAGGCTGCCGCCCATGCCGGCGGCGCCGACGGCCTCGCACGCCACCCGTGTGGCCGCGACCAGGTCGCCGCTGGGCCCGGTCGAGGACTCGCCGAAGTACAACTCCTCGGCGACCATCCCGCCCATGGCGATGTCGACCAGGGCCTGCAGCTCGCTCTTCGCCCGCGTGTAGACCTCGTCGAGGTCGCCGTGGGCGAGCAGACCCAGCGAACCGGAGCGCTTCACGATCGACAGCACCTCGAGCTTGCGGCGCTGGGTGAGGAAGGCGACGGTGGCGTGTCCGGCTTCGTGGGTCGCGACGACGCGCCGCTCGTGGTCGGTGTAGACGACCGGGTTCTTGAGTCCCACCTCCTCGTTGAGGCGGGCGCCCTGGACGTCACGCCAGTCGAGCGCGTCGCGACCGTCGCGCAGGGCGTGCAGGAGCGCCTCGTCGAGCAGGTGCTCGATCATCACCGGCGTGTAGCCGAACGTCTGGCCGGCCAGCGCGTCGCGGAGTTCGGGGTCGTCGAGCGCTGCGGCGTGCGACTTGCGGGCCAGGAAGTGGTCGATCAGGTCGCGACGGGCCGCGCGCGCGGGCGGCTCGAACGTCAGGCGTCGATCGAAGCGGCCCGGTCGCAGCATGGCGGGGTCGAGCCGGTCGGCGCGGTTGGTCGCCGCGATCAGCAGCAGGTTGTTGTACGCGGACGGCTTGCGCTGGATCTGGCGGTGCAGGGGCAGGAAGCCGTTGATCCAGTCGCTGACGGCGTTGCGGGCGCGCTCGTGCCAGGGCGGCTGGTCGAACGATTGCATCTGGATCAGCAGCTCGTTGACGATCCCACCGGTGCCTTCGCTCATCATGCGTTGCAGGCGCAGGCCCGTCCCCTCGAGCAGGTGCTGCTCGTGCGCGTGGGCGGGGGCCGGGTCGGTCGGCTGCCCGCACGGCGCCATGAGGGTGGGCGCCGGGGTGGCGTTCATGCCGCCGCGCGCCGTCGCGATGGCGTCGATCTCCTCGATGAAGCCGATCGCACCGCCCTCGCGGCGGGCGGCCTTGCGCAGCGCGCGGAAGTAGGCGCGGATCTTGCGGGCCGTGGCCCCGTACCACATCGATTGGAAGCTGGTGGCGGACACGAACAGGAACGGCACCCCGGCCTCGCGCGCCAGGGCCTTGGCGAGATGGGTCTTGCCGGTCCCCGGCGGTCCCTCGAACAGCAGCCCGCGGCGCGGGGTGCCACCCAGCTGCTCGCGGAACCGGGCGTAGCCGAGGAACGTGTTGAGGGTGCGCACGACCTCCTCGACGATGGCGTCGATGCCCTTGACGTCGGCGAGCGAGACGTCGATCTGTTCGGGCCGGAACGTCAGGTGGGGCGAGCGGCCGCTGGCCAGCGGCATCGCCACGATCGCCAGCAGCGCGACGACGAAGACCAGCGGGATGACGTAGAGGATCGGGTCGTCGGGCAGCCCCGGCAGCGCGAAGACCTGGAAGGGGCGGCCGTCGAGGATGCGGTACCACAGGAACGCCAGCGGAACGGCCAGCACCACCGCGAGCGTGCGCAACCGGGCCTGCCGGCGCCGCTCGCGAGCGGTCCCGACGTCGGCCGCCGAGGCACCGAGGAACGCCCCGCCGAGCGCGGCCGCGACGCTGTCGGAGCGCTGCCGCCCGCCGGCGTCGATCGTGGCCGTGTGCTCGCGACGGGCGTCGTCGGTCATCCCTGGTCCCCTCCCCGGCCCCCGCCCACGCTGAGCAGTCGGGCCCTTACGCACAGTGAACGGCCCCCACGGCGCGGATCCCCTGAACATCGGGACATCGAGTGACCGTCCGCACGTGCCGTGCGCCTGACGCGCGGACGGCGGGTCGCCACACACCGGCGCGGGCGGTGCGTCAGGTGTCCCGCACGGGCGGCGCACTGCGGCGCGAGCGGACGACCGCGAAGGACAGGCTCGCGACCAGCCCGCCCCACACGAGCACGAGGGCGATGACCATCAGGACCACGGCGGACGTGCTCATGCCGACATCTCCGGATCGAACTCGACCGGCACCGACTCGTGCCAGGGGCGGGCGGTGAACAGCACGCCGATGACCAGGGCCAGCGCGGCGGCGCCCCAGCCGAAGACCACCAGGAAGTCGACCGGCAGCCCCTCGTAGGGCTCGGCCAACTCACGCCGCAGGTTGTCGATGGTGACCGCACCCAGCAGCAGCGGCGTCACCCCGACGAGCGCGCCCGACCACCAGCCGCCCAGCGGCAGTTCGGACACGGCGTCGGCGTGCTGGCGCAGCTCCGACAGCCGGCGCAGTGCCCAGGCGACCACGATCACCTCGGCGAGCCCGACCGCGGCCACGCCGAAGTTGTTCACGAAGTTGTCGACCACGTCCAGCAGCGTCGGGCCGAGCCCGGTCGCGTAGAACAACGACACCACGGCCGTCCCGCCGCCGATCACGCCAACGGCCTTGGCGCGGCTCCAGCCGAACTTGTCGATCACGGCCGACGCGCTGGCCTCGGTGATGGAGATCAGCGACGACAGTCCGGCGGCGACGAGCGAGGCGAAGAACAGCACCCCGAACACCCGGTTCAGGGCCGGCAGCTCCGACACGATGGTCGGGAAGACCACGAACGCGAGGCCCACCCCGCCGGTGGCGACCTCGTCCACGGCGGCGCCCTGCGACGCGGCCAGGAACCCGATCGCGGCGAACACGCCGATGCCGGCGAGCAACTCGAACGACGAGTTGGCGAACCCCGCGATGAAGCCGTTGGTGGTCAGGTCGGCGCCGCGACGCGGCAGGTAGCTCGCGTACGTGATCATGATCGCGAAGCCGACGGACAGGGAGAAGAAGATCTGCCCGTACGCGGCCACCCAGATGCCGCCGTCGCCGAGCGCGCCCCAGTCGGGCGTGAAGAACGCGTCCAGCCCCTCGGTGGCGCCGGGAAGGGTCAGGGCGCGCACCACCAGCACGCCGAAGGTGACCACCAGCAGCGGGATCAGGATGCGGTTGGCGCGCTCGACACCGCGACGCACCCCGCTGGCGAGCACGCCCAGGGTCACCAGCCAGATGGCGACCAGCGGGACCAGCACGCCCAGCCGCATGCCGCCGAGCTGCCAGGGCTCGCTGGCGGCCCAGTAGCTCTCGAAGAGGAATGCCTCGGGGTCGTCGCCCCACGCGAGGTCGAACGCGAACCACGTGTAGGCCGCAGCCCAGGCGATGACGACCGCGTAGTAGCTGGCGATCAGCAGGCACACGCCGACCTGCCACCACCCGAGCACCTCGGCACGGGGGTGCAGGCGGCGGAAGGTCAGCGGGGCGCTGCCGCGGAAGCGGTGACCGAGCGCGTACTCCAGCACGAGCAGCGGGATCCCGGCCGTCAGCAGCGCGACCAGGTAGGGCACGAGGAAGGCACCGCCGCCGTTGTCGTAGGCGACGTAGGGGAACCGCCAGATGTTGCCCAGTCCGATGGCGGAGCCGATGGCGGCCAGCAGGAATCCGGCCCGGCTCCCCCACTGTTCACGTTGTTCGGCCACGACGACCTCGCTCTCGCCCGTCTTCCCGCCGTGAGGAGGGCTAGGACAGCGCGCCGAACGCCCACCGACGTGCAGGCGGTCCCGGCCGTGCGGCGGTGTCCGCCGCCACGAGACCGGTCAGATCCGGCAGATCGCCGTGACGTCGGCGCCGCTGGCTTCCAACTGCCAGCCCGCGCCCGGGTCCGCCCGGCGGGTCAGTCCGACGGCGTCGAGATCCGGGTGCGCGAGCAGTGTCGCCGTCAGCCGCCCCTTGCAGACCTTCGTGCGCGCGGCGTTGGCCGCCCGACCGTCGGGGCGCACGAAGCGGACCGAAACGACGTCGAGGTCGCGGCGCACGCCCGCGTCCCAGACCCGGGCGTGCTCGGCGGGCAGCAGATCCCACACCCGCCGCCCCTGGCCGAGCCGCGCCAGTTCCTCGGCGACCCGTTCGCGCCACCAGCCGCCCAGGCCGCCCAGCGACGGCAGGCGCGCGGCCACCTCGAGGCGGTAGTCGGGCACGGGGTCGGCCATGGCGGCCAGGCCGAGCAGCGCGGACACCACGCGCACGTCAGCGCCCGCGCCTTCCGGGTCCAGTTCGGCCAGTCCGGCGTTGCCGTGCACGACCCCGCGATAGCGCCGGTGGGCGGGCATGGTCGGCGCCGCGGGCAGGCCGACCAGCAGCTTGCGGGCGTCGGCGACCCTGCCGGTGCCGACGCCGGCGAGGCGCGCCAGCGCCGCGTCGTCGAGGGCGTCGACGTCGTCCAGCACGGCCGCCAGCACCTGCCGGCGGGCGTCTCCCAACGCGCCGCCGTCGCGGGCCACGACCTCGCCGTAGGTGGGCTGCTCGCCGCCCTCGGCCTTGCCCTTCGAGGGTGGCAGCAGGACCAGCGGTGCGCTCACGCGCGTGCCGGCCGGGCCAGCAGCACCGCCAGGGCGACCGACAGGCCCAGCAGGCTGACCCCCAACGGGACGTGCACCGAGGAGGCGACGGCGCTGCCGGTGCGGTGACCGACGTAGCCGAGTCCGGTCTGGCCGACCAGGCCGACCACGAGCAGGATCGCCAGCGCCAGCGGCAGGGAGCCCGCGCGTGCGACGAGGACCAGCCCGGTCAGGACGACCGACAGCAGCAGCACACCGTGGCCGACGCCGCCGTGGAGTCCGAACAGGCCGCCGTCGACGAACAGTGCCTGCCCCGCGAGCGCAGCCTGGGTCAGGATCCCGAGCGCCACGAGCCAGGCGACGACGAGCAACGGCGTGCGCAGGGCCGGACGGGCGGTGGTGGGCGCGGCCGAGGCGGTCATGCCGGCCCCTCCCCCAGCACGACACCGAGATCGATGTCGGCGGGCGTGTCGAAGCGGTACGTCGCGTGCCCGACCCGATCGGCGGGACCGACGCCGACGGCGACCATGCCGGCCGCCAGGGCGGCGTCCACCCCCGACGTGGCGTCCTCGACGACCACGCACTGTCCGGGCGGGACGTCCAGCCGACGGGCGGCCTCGAGGAACAGGTCCGGGGCCGGCTTCGCCCGCTCGACGCTGTGCCCGTCGGCGACGGCGTCGAAGCGGTCCGTGAGTTGCAGCTTCTCCAGCACCAGCCCGGCGTTCTTGCTGGACGAACCGATCGCGACCTTCAGACCGCGCCGCTTGGCGTCGTCGACGAGGTCGACCGCGCCGGGCAGGGCGTCGTCGGGCGTCATGCCGGCCAGGGAGTCGACGTAGTAGCGGTTCTTGCGCTCCATCCACGCCTCGAGGGTGGGCTCGTCGACCTGCCGGTCGCCGAGCAGGGCGAGCAGCGACTCGCGGCGCGACAGGCCGCGCAGGGCCTCGTTGGCCGTGCGGTCGAAGGGCAGCCCCTCCTCGTCGGCGAGGCGCTGCCAACCCTGATAGTGCTGCTCGGCGGTGTCGGTGATGACGCCGTCGAGGTCGAAGATCACGGCGCGTGGCCGCACGTCGGTCACGGTCGGTCCAGTCGTCACGGGAGCGGGGTCGGCACGCTACCCGGGTGCCGCCTGCAACCGCACGGCGGCCGACGACGTCTCACGTCACGACGCGGGCCGGACGGCGGCCCGCCGGTCGTGAAAAGGACCGTCGCGATGCGCGTCCCCACCCTCCTGGCGGCGCTGACCGCCCTCGTCGTCGCGACGGCCGGCTGCGGCAATGGTGCCACCGCTGCCACGTCTGGTCCCGACCAAGCCGTCTCCAGCGGCGACGCCGGTCCGAGTGCCGGCATGTGCGCCGCCGACGCCCCCGACTGCGTCGACACGGTCATCGAGCCCGCTGCCGGCGCCGACGGGTTCGTCCCCGAGGCCGAGCGCGAGACGGCCCGGGCGATGGTCGGGCTGGCGGAGGACGAGCTCGCGCCCGACGTGCGGGTCGGCCGGCGCGGTGGCGAGCAGATGATGCTGACCGAGGACTACGTGCTGGGCCGCAAGACCGTCGAGCTCGACGACGACGGCGCGGGCACGTTCCGGGTCGTCGCCGTGACGGTCGAGCTGCCGGACGGGCCCGAAACCGTCACCGGGTGAGGCCGCTCACCAGCGGTCGTGCACGTGCTCGCGGACCTGCCGGTCGTACAGCTCCTTGATGGCTTGCGCCGTCGACTCGTCGACCGGCGGCAGCGAGAGCACGGCCGCGTTGGCTCGCGCCTGGTCGGGATTGCGGGCCCCGGGGATGGCCGCGGTGACGCCGTGCTGGTCGGCCAGCCAGCGCAGCGCCAGCTGGGCGGGGGTCACGCCCTCGGGTGCCAGCGCGGCGAACTCGCGGGCCGCGGCCACGCCGACCTCGAACGGCACGCCGGCGAAGGTCTCGCCCACGTCGAAGGCCTCGCCGTGCCGGTTGAAGTTGCGGTGGTCGTCCGCGGCGAAGGTCGTGTCCTCGTTGAAACGACCCGACAGCAGCCCGCTGGCCAACGGGACCCGCGCCAGGATCCCGACTTTCTGTGCCGCCGCCCGGGGCAGCACCTCGTCGAGCGGCTTCTGCCGGAACGCGTTGACGATGATCTGCAGGCAGGCGACGCCTGGGCGTTCCAACGCCCGGATCGCCTCCGCGACCGTCTCCACGCTGACGCCGTAGGCACGCACGAGTCCGTCCTCGCGCATCGCGTCCAGGGCGGCGAACACCTCGTCGTCCTCCAGCACCTCGGGCGGTGGGCAGTGCAGTTGGACGAGGTCGAGCGCCTCCATCTCGAGGTTGGTGCGACAGCGCTCGACCCAGTCGCGCAGCGCCTCAGGGGTGTAGGCCGCGGCCACGTGAGGGTCGGCGCGCCGGCCCACCTTCGTGGCGACGAACAGCTCGTCGGCGTCCGGCCCGAGGTCGCGTCGGAAGGCGGCGACCAGCCGTTCGCTGCGCCCGTCGCCGTACACGTCGGCGGTGTCGAGCAGGCGCACGCCGTCCTCGACCGCGGCGTGCAACGTCGCCAGCGCGTCCGCCTCGGTGACCTGTCCCCAGTCACCACCGAACTGCCAGCAGCCG
Source organism: Egicoccus sp. AB-alg2 (assembly GCF_041821065.1). Lineage (NCBI taxonomy): Bacteria > Bacillati > Actinomycetota > Nitriliruptoria > Egicoccales > Egicoccaceae > Egicoccus > Egicoccus sp. AB-alg2. The sequence continues at coordinate 207,633 of NZ_JBGUAX010000001.1, forward strand.
AGGCCGATCGGCGGGACCTCCCGGCCGGTGTCGCCGAGCGGGCGGGGTGCGTCGGTCATCGCGGAACTCCTGGCCGGTGCTCGGGGTGGTGGAAAGCGGGTCGGAGGCGACTCGTACCAGGTCGCCGGGGGTCGTGCTATCCGGCGCCGCGGCCGGACAGCACCACCCACCAGACCAGGACGGCAGCGCCGGCGGTGAGCCAGGCCGTGTAGTCGCCGACGTGGGCGGTGTGCAGCCCGCGCAGGGCCCGGACGGGCGCCCCCAGCCGGCCCGGCCTGCGGCGACCGCGCCAGCGCGCCGCCACCAGGCCGCCGAGCACGGCCGCGACGCCCGCCAACAGCCCCGTCGCCAGTGACGAGGCGCCCCACACGTCGGGCGCATCCGGGCCCGCGGCCCGCGCCGGTGGGGCGCGGTCCAGGACGGCGGCGACGTAGGCAGCGCGGTCGTGGAACATGCCGGCGGCGCGCGCCACACTGGTCTCCGTGCCCGGCAGCAGCGGCACGACGACGCCGGCGACGATCAGCACGGCCGGGAGCCAGACGAAGGCGGCCGGCTGGTGGTCCTCGGGCTCGGGGTGGTCCTCGGCGACCTTGCCGTGCGGATCGGCGGCGACCGGCCAGCCGGTCACCAGGTGCACGACGTGCCGCAGGGCGGCGGCCCCGGTCAGGACCGCGGCGGCGTACAGCACCGGGACCACCGCGTAGCGGCCGGCGTCCTCGGCCGCCCCGGACAGCGCGGCCTTGCCGGCGTACAGCCCCGACGGCGGCAGACCCGCCAGTGCGAGCCCGCCGAGGGCCAGCAGCGCGACCACGACCGGCAACCGGGCGCCGCGCCCGGACAGCTCGCCGACCTGCAGGTGACCCCAGCGGTGCAGCACGAGCCCGGCCAGCAGCAGCAGCCCCAGCTTCACCGGCGCGTGGCCGAGCACGTACAGCGCCACGGCCGCGGTCGCCTCGGGGGCCGCCAGCCCGAGCCCGGCGGCGGCGATCCCGAGGTGGGACACGCTGGAGAAGGCCAACAGCCGCTTGAGGTGGTTCTGGCACAGGCTCATGATCCCGGCCACCACGGCCGTGACGGCGCCGCCGACCAGCAACGCCAGCGCGACCGGTGACGCCGGGTCGTCGCCGCCGCCGAGCGCCACCACCTCGATGCGGGCGATGCCGTAGAGGGCCAGCGGGAGCAGGACGGCGCCGAACAGCCCGGCGTGCTGGACCGTCGTCGCGGTGTGCAGGTCGGCGTGAGCGAAGTGGAACGGCACCAGCCCGGCCTTCACCGCGAGCCCGGTCACCACCATCCCGACGGCCAGCGCGAGCCCGACCCCCCAGGCCTCCTCGGGCAGGGCCGCACCGGCCGCCGCCAGGTTCGGCGTGCCCAGCCGCCCGTGCAGGAGCCCGACACCGGAGAGCACGAGCACCGCGCCGATCGTGCTGGTGACGGCCATGTTCACGGCCGCCGGCAACGCCGCCGGGTCGTCGGTCTTCCCGGCGGTGATGGCGTAGACCGTGATGCCCATCAGCTCGAGGAACACGAACATCGTGAAGAGGTCGCCGGCCAGCAGGAACCCGTTGGCGGCCGCCAGCAGCAGCGCGGTCAGGACGTGCGTGAGCCCGCCGCCGCGGGCACCCGCGGCGGCGAAGTGCACGAACACGGCCGTCACCAGTGCGCTCGTGAGCGTGACGAAGCCGGCCGCCAGTGGATCGGCGACGAACGGGATCCCGACCGGCAGGCCGTCCACCGGCCCCCAGTCGCCGAGGTGGTGCACCAGCGGGCCGGCTGCGGCGCGGACCGTCACGACGGCGCCGATCGCGGTCGTGGCGGCGGCCGCGGCGATCGCCACCACGTCCGGTGCCCGCCTGGTCGCGTGCACGCCCGGGACCCGCGTCAGTGCCGCGCCCAGCAGCGGGATCGCGACCAGCAACGGGAGCAGCCCCGCTCCCTCACCCACGCAGCACGTCCAGGTCCGCCGGGTCGAGCGTGTCGTAGCGGCGCTTGATCCGTACGACGCAGGCCAGCAGCAACGCGGTGACCGCGACGCCGACCACGATGTCGGTGACGGCCAGCGCCTGCACGAGCGGATCGGCCAGCGCGGCGCCCGCACCGACGTCCTCGTCGATCACCGGTGCGGTCGCGCCCTCCGTGTGGCCGACGCCGACCAGCAGCAGCCAGGCGCCGGCGTGGACCAGCGACGTGCACAGCACGGTGTGCTGCAGGTCGCGGGTGGCGACGATCCCGTACAGGCCGGCGAGGATCAGCCAGGCCGCGACCAGCAGCGGGAGCGCGTCGACCACCGCGCTCACGCCGGCTCCTCCCGCTCGAGGGGCTCCTCCTGGACCTCGGCGACGATCAGCAGCACGGCGGCGCCGGCCTCGATGGCCACGAGGAAGCTGAGCGCCAGGATCGTCCCCGACGACACCAGTTCGCCGAGCGCGCCCAGCGGCAGCACGTTGGTCAGGAACGCGCCCGCGACGACCAGGCCGGCGAGCCCGACCAGCACGTAGCCGCCGAGGCTCACCGCCTCCAGGACGTCGAGCTGCCGGTCGGGGGCGAAATGACGCTGCGCGCGGTAGCGGCCGGCCAGGAACACCAGCGCCAGGGCCGTGACGGCCAACGCGCCGGCCTGCAGCCCACCACCGAGGCTGAGGTGCCCACGGAAGGTCACGTACACCGCGAAGACCGCCGTCGGCACCACCAGCGCGAGCGCGGCCGCACGCACGGCATCCGACGTCGCCGGGACCGACCGGCCGGGCGCACCGCGGCGGGGTTCGTGGCGGCGACCTTCGCCGGGCAGCTCGCGCAGCACCAGCTGCAGGCCCGCGGAGGCGGCGAACAGCGCCAGGGCCTCGCCGAGCGTGTCGGTGGCGCGCAGGTCGAACAGCACGCCGGACACGGCGTTCGGCGAGCGCTGCTCGACGGCGGCGTCCACCAGCAGGCCGGCGAGGTCGCTGCCCGCGGAGGTCGCCGGCGCGAGGTCCAGCAGGCCAGCGAGCAATGCCGTCCCCAGCACGGCGCCGGACACGGCGAAGACCAGCAGGCGGCGTCTGACGTCCCGGGAGCGCGCGCTCATTCGGAGCGTCCCCGCAGCTCGGCGAGCGTGACGAAGATCAGCAGCGGCACGACCAGGCCGCTGACGACCACCTGCGCCAGCGCCGCGTCAGGGGCCTGGTAGAGCAGGAACACCAGGGCCAGCACGAGCCCGAACAGGCCGAACACCAGCGCCTGGTGGACGATGTCGCGCGTCATCACCACGGCCGTGCCGACGACGCCGGCCAGGAGCACCGCGAGGATCCGTGCGAGCGTCATTCGACCACGTCCGGCGCGTGGTCCCGCAGCCGCGAGACGTCGCCGCGCACCAGTCCGGCCCGGGCGGTGGCATGTGTCGCGACCGGCGCGGCGACCTGCAGCACGCCGACCACGACGGCGACCCGCGCCGTCGTGCCGCTCAGCCCGAACGAGGCCGCACAGGCCACCAGCAGCGCAGCGGAACCGACGTGGGCGAGCGGGCCGAGGAAGTGCAGCCGGTCCAGGGCGTCCACCGCCAGCAGCACCCCGCCGACCGCCACGACGCCGGTGACCAGCACGACCCCCAGCGCGACCGCCGTGAGCGCGGTCACAGCCAGCGCTCCAGGGAGCGGGCGTACACCAGCGACCCGGCCAGTGTGAGCACCGCCAGCGCGACGGCCACCTCGAAGAAGACCAGCCGCCCGGACGCGATGCCGTACACGACCGCGGCGATCGGCGCCAGCATCCCCGTCAGTTGCAACCCCACGACGCGCGTCAGCGTGTCGCCGCGCAGCACCGCCATGCTGGCGACCGCCACCAGCGCGGTCACCGTCACGGCCGCGACCGTCCAGACCATCAACGCGGTTCCGTGAGGCGCGGATGGATCGGCGGCGTGTCCGTGTCGCTCAGCCGGTGCACGATCGCGACGTCGCGCTCGTGGTCGAAGCCGAGCAGGATGGAGTTGGGCTGCAGCGTCGTCGCGATCGTGGCGACCACCCGGCGCGTCGTCGCGGCGGTCTCTGCGTCGCCGGCGCCCGCGGGGACGTCGGTGCCCTCCTCGTCGGCGCCGGCGGACGCGGGGCCGACGACGAACGGCACCTCGACGATCTCGCCGGCGACGCGCCGGCCCCGGACCAGGTCGACGAACCGGCACGTCACGATCCAGCTGTCGCGCAGGAGTCCGACGACGATCGCCGGCAACAGTGGCAGCCAGGTCGCCACGGTGGCGGGGCGGTGACCCAGCCGGCGGCGCAGTGCCGCACCACCGACGCCGGCGGCGACCGCGAGCAGGCCGGCCACCACGAGGTCGTGCCAGTGGAGGCTGCCGGCGAACAGCAGCCAGAGCACCGCGACCAGCACGCCCTCCAGCAGCACGCGCCCGCCGGTGCCGTGGCGTCCCGGCCGTGTGACCTGGTCGTCCAACGTCGTCGTCCTCAGCCGGTGGGCGTGCCGGGGTGCGGGTCGATCTCCCGTGCCCCCTGTGCCGTGGCGAACTCGGCCGGCCGTGCCTCGGCGGTGTCGGGCGCGAGCGCCGGGGTCGGACCGCCGGCGCGCTCGCGCAGCCCCGCGATGACCTCCTGCACGGCGTCGGTGGCCGAGACGCGCGGCTGCCAGCCCAGCTCCGTGCGGGCCCGCGTGGTGTCCAGCAGCGGGCAACGCAGTGCGATGTCGAACCAGCCGACGTCGACCGGGTGCAGGCGGGCCGCCCAGGTCGCCCGAACCGCGGTCCGCGCCAGCCGCACGGGAACCCGAACGGTGCGGGCACCGAGGAGGTCGGCCAGTTCCTCGAGGTCCAGGACCGGGTCGGCGGCGAGGTTGAACGCCCCCCGGACGTCACGGACGACGGCCGCCCGGAACGCCTCGGCGACGTCGTCGGTGTGCAGGGCCTGGAAGCGCAGTCCGGGCACGTCCGGCAGCACGGGGACCGCCGACGCGCGCGCCAGCGCGTTCGGGAACAGCGACCCCAGGAACAGGCGTCGCATGCGGGAGGCCGCCTCGGCCTTGAACAGCAGCGCCGGCCGGAGGCGGACGACCCGCCGTGACGGCTCCCGAGCCTCCAGCGCGTCGAGCACGCGTTCGACGTACGCCTTCTCCCGCGAGTACGGCGAGGTGGCGATCCCGTGGGTCGGCCACGACTCGTCGACGGCGCGGCCGTCCTCCGGTCCGGGCGAGTAGGCGCCGACCGACGACGCGTGGACCAGCACCGGCACGCCCTCGGCCGCGACGGCGTCGGCGACGTTCACGCTGCCGACCACGTTGACGTCCCACAGCCGTGACAGGTCACGACTGGGCTGGATGAGCCAGGTCAGGTGCACCACCGCGTCGGCGCCCCGTACGAGCCGCCGCAGACCGTCGCGGTCCAGCACGTCGCCCTGCGCCCAGGTGACCTTCGGAGGCGACTCGCCCTCCGGCAGGTGGCGGGCCACCCCCACCACCTCGTCGACGGCGTCGTCGGCGCTCAGGCTCCGCACCACGCTGGTGCCGACGTTGCCGGTGGCACCGGTCACCACGACGCGCATCATCCACCCACCGTCGGTTCGAAGCTCCCGGCGATCGCCGGGAACTGCTGGGCGACCTCGTCCCAGTTCCCGGCCGGCGCCTGGAGGTTGAGTGCGTACGCGTGCCCGAGGTCGTCGGCGAGCACGTTGAGGTTGATCGCCTGCAGCGACGCGCCGCCGCTGGCGTAGGTGTACTCCCACATCGCCGCGTCCCAGTCGCGGTAGGTCGCCGGTTGCAGGCGCACGCGTTCGTAGTCGGACTGGCGCTGCGCGAACGCGGCCTCCGCGGCTTCCCAGTCCGCCACGGGGTCCGAGGCGGGGTCGTCGGTCCAGTCCACCCGCAGGTACGCCCCCGTCTCGGGATCGACCCAGTCGGTGCGGTTGCCGTCGGCGGCCCGCTCCTGCCAGTCCGGCGGGACGGCGACCCGGTAGGTCGCCCCTTCGACGACCTGCCAGTCGCCGGGTGGGTCGCTCTCCGGGACGGCGAACGACTCGTCGCCCGCGGGCGCGTCCTCGTTGCCGTCGGCCGGTTCGGTGGTGCCGGTGGCGGCGTCGTCGGTCGGTGCCTCGTCGGCGCCGGCGTCTCCGGCGTCGCCGGTCGCCTCGTCGGTGGCGTCGTCGGGGGCGTCCTCGGTGGCGTCCTCGGTGGTCTCGTCGTCGGCGGGCGTCCGTTCGGCGGTGTCGGGGGACGCCTCGTCCGTGGATCCGCCCTGCGCCACCGGCGGATCGGCCTCGTCGGGCGTCCCGTCGTCACCGCCGAGCACGAAGACCAGGGCGGCGACGATGGCCAGCATCGCCACCGCGGCCAGGATCATCGACCGGCGTCGGCCGGCGGAACCGCCGGTGACGGTCCTCCCTTCCGCCTCCAGGGGCGGTGTGTCGTCGTTCGCCGGGCCACGGACGGCTGCGCCGACGGGCCCGGCCACCGTGGCGGCGACGTCGTCGGCGGCCAGCGTCATCGCGGAGGCCGGGATGCCGGCCACGGTCGCCAACTGCTCGCGCACGCGGTCGGCGTCGGGACGGGCCGCGGGGTCCTTGCGCAGCAGGGCGGTCAGCGTGTCGCGCATGGCGTCGGCGCGTTCGAAGGGCCGCGCGGGCTCGTTGACCACCGCGTGGACCGTTGCCAGCGGCGTGCGCCGCTCGAAGGGCGGCGCGCCCTCCACCGCGAAGTACAGCGTGGCGCCCAGCCCCCACAGGTCGGCCGGCGGGGCGGCCGCCTCCCCGCGGGCCTGCTCCGGGGCGAGGTAGCTCGGTGACCCGAGCGCGACGCCCGTGCGGGTCAGGCTGACCTCGCCCGCCAGCGCCGCGATGCCGAAGTCGGCCAACTTCACCGTGCCGTCGTCGAGGACGAAGACGTTGCTCGGCTTCACGTCGCGGTGGACGACGCCGCGGCGATGCGCCTCCGAGAGCACCTCGAGGAGCCCGAAGCCCAGCGCCGCCGCCGCCGCCTCCGGCAGGGGCCCCTGTTCCTGCACCCGTTGGCGCAGCGTCGGCGCGGCGACGTACTCCATGACCAGATGCACCACGTCACCGTCGTCGATGACGTCGTGGACCACGACGGCACCGGGATGGTCCAGACGGGCGGCGGCGCGTGCCTCGGCCAGCACCCGGCGGCGCAGGCGTACCCGCTCCTCGTCGGACAACTCGTCCGGGATCTCCACCTCTTTGACGGCGACGGGACGGCCGAGCGTCTCGTCGGTGGCCTGCCACACGGTGCCGCCGCCCCCACGGGCGATCCGGCGGACGAGTTCGTATCGTCCGCCGACACGTCGTCGGGTCACCGGTTCCACGGCACCGACCGTAAGCGTCGGATGCCGTGGTGGGGACCCGCCCGCCCCCTGCCGAACGGGCGGAACCGGCGTGCCGTCGGCGCCGGCACGTCCCGACCGAGGTGGCGAGACACCGCCGAGGCACGCCACTCCGTCCAGCGGGACCGGAGCAGGTCACTGGCCGAACACCCCGCCACGCCCGGCGGGCGCCGGCGACGACTACTTGGCTCGGCCCAACCGCTGGAGAGGGCGGCCGGGGGAAGGAGCACGCGTGCCGGAGTTCGACCTCGCGACGATCGACCTGGCCATCATCGGCGCCTACATCGTGGGCATCCTCGGGATCGGCTTCTGGGTCGGCCGCGGCAAGGAGGACTCCGAGGGGTTCTTCCTGGCCGGCCGCGGCATGGTGTGGCCGCTCGTCGGCTTCGCGCTGATCTCCGCCAACTTCTCCGGATCGCTGTACCTCGGGCTGGCCGGTGCCGGCTACAGCCAGGGCATCGCGGTCTGGAACTACGAGTGGATGGCGACGCTCGTCCTCGTGTTCTTCGCCGTCCTGATCCTGCCGATCTACCTGCAGTCGAAGATCCAGACCGTCCCGGAGTTCCTCGAGCGCCGCTACGACAAGAGGTCACGAAAGGCGTTCTCCGCCTTCAACGTGGTCACCGGGATGCTCATCGACAGCGCCGGCGCCATGTTCGCCGGTGCGCTCGTGCTGTCACTGCTGTTCCCCGACGTCCCGCTGATGGTGCACATCATCGCGATCGCCCTGCTCGGCGGCATCTACGTCGCGCTGGGCGGTCTGCAGGCCGTCATGATCACCGACACGATCCAGGGGGTCCTGCTGCTCGGTGCCGGCGGCGTCATCTTCGTGGCGGCGTTCGCCAACTTCGACTTCGACTGGTCGGTTCTGCCGGAGCTCGCACCCGAGGGCGGCTTCACCATCGCTCCTCCCCCGGACGACGACTTCCTGCCCTGGCCGGGGTTGTTCACCGGCGCGATCTGGCTCGGCTTCTACGTCTGGATCACCAACCACATGGTGGTCCAGAAGGTCCTGTCGGCGAAGAACCTCGACCACGGCCGCTGGGGGGCCCTGTTCGCCGGCTTCATGCAGCTGCCCCTGCTGATCCTGCTGATCTTCCCGGGCATCCTGGCCCGCGGCTTCTTCGACGAGCTGCCCGACGACGACCTGGCCTGGCCCGCCCTCGTCTTCGAGATCCTGCCGGTCGGGTTGCGCGGCCTGATCGTCGCGGCACTGATCGCCGCGCTGATGTCGACCCTCGACTCCGTGCTCAACGGCGCCTCCAGCCTGGTCGTCAACGACTTCATCCGGGAACGCCGGGACTACACCGAACGGCAGCTGTTGCTGCGCGGCCGCATCCTGGTCGGCGTGTTCATGGTCATCGCCGCCGCGTGGGCGCCCGTGATCCTCACCTTCGAAGGCATCGTCGAGTTCTTCCAGTCCTTCCTCGGGTACGTGACGATGCCGATCGTGATCGTCCTGCTCGGCGGGATCTTCTGGAAGCGCGCGTCGCGGCAGGCCGGCTTCTGGACGCTGGCGACCATCTTCCCGCTGGGCCTGGTCGCCTTCTTCGCGACCGAGATCTTCGAGCTGATCGAGATCCAGTTCCTCTACGGCACCGGCATCATGTTCGCGATCAGCGTGATCGCCTTTGTCGTGATCTCCCTCGCGACCCCCGCGCCGGATCCCTCGACCTTCGAGGAGGTCAGCTTCGACCGGGACGTCTGGCGCAAGGAGAGCCTCGAGCTCGCCGAAAAGCCGAAGTACCAGAACTACCGCTGGCTCGCCGGTGCCCTGTTCGTGCTCACCATCGCCGTCATCATCCCGTTCATCTGAGGAGGCCCGTCGATGCCCTTCTTGCCCACCACGGTGCTCGTCGCGACCGATGGCAGCGAGAGCAGCCGGGCCGCTCTGCTGGCCGCCGTGGACCTGTGCCGCGCCACCTCGTCGCCCCTGCACCTCGTGCACGCGAAATCGACCTCACCGACGTTGCGCGGCCGCCCCATGACCCCGGGGCAGCGCACCGCCACCGAAGACGAGGGCGAGCAGCTGCTGAAACGTGAGGCCGAGGCGGCTGCCGACGCCGGCTGGGAGGTCGAGGGGACCCACCTTCGCCACGGCGACAGCGCCGACCGGGTCATCGGCCAGGTCCAGGCGGAGCTCGGGGCCGGGTTGCTGGTCGTCGCCGCCGGCCGCTCCGGCTCGGTGGCCGGGCGACTGCTGCGGCCCACCGGCGCCGGCACGGTCCGCCGCGCGCCCGGCTCCGTGCTGGTCGTCCGCGCGTGATCGACGACCTCGCACCGGTCACCGCACAGCGGTCTCGCAGAACGTGATCGCCCGGGTCGCCGGATCGATGCGGACCCTCGTGCCCTGCGGGACGGTCCAGATCGGGTCGGTGTGCCCGAAGTCGACGTTGGTGACGACGGGCAGGTCGTGGAGGCCCTGCTCCCCGCGCACGACGTCGAGGATGGCGTCGTCGTACCGCCCGTGCTCCTCGACCGGCAGGTTCGCGCCGCCGGGACGACCGAAGACGAGGCCGGCCAACCGCTCGAGCTCTCCCGTCAGCGCCAGCGTGCGCAGCAGGTAGGTGAGGCGTTCTGGAGGAGGTTGGTCCTCGCTCGTCTCCAGGAAGAGCACCACGCCCTCGAGCGACGGCCACCACGCCGTGCCACGCAGGAAGTCCAGCACCTCGAGGCATCCCACGAGCGACGGGCCTTCGTGCACGACGCCGCCGTGCCACCGCCACCCCGTAGGCGGCTGCAGTGCCCGTGCCTGCTGCTGGTCGGCCGGATCCGCCCAGTCGCGCTGCTCGACCGTCCAGCCGCCGCGGTTCTCCGGCCACTGGAGCGGTGCCGTGGGCTCGAACAGGGTCCGACGGATGCCGTCGACGAGGTAGTCGTGCAGACCGGCGTTCTCCGCGAAGCCGGCCATGATGGCCGGGCCGTAGAACGACACGACGCCGGCACGCAGCAGCGCCATCTGGGTGATGGTGGTGTCGGAGTAGCCGAGGAACACCTTGGGGTTCGCGGCCAGCAGGTCGAGGTCGAGGTGCGGGAGGAGCCGGATCGAGTCGTCACCGCCGATCACCGACACGACGCCGGCGATGTCCGGATCGGCGAACGCACGATGGAGATCGTCGGCCCGCGCCGCGGGCTTCGCCGCCAGTGTGGCCGCGTCCGCGAGCGTGTGCGGCATCTCGACGATCTCGACCCCGAACGCCTCCTCGAGCTGCCGCTTGCCGGCCTCGTAGCGGTGGGGGAAGGTCCCCGCGCCGCCCCACGACAAGGAGACCGCGGCCAGCCGGTCGCCTGCCCGCAAGCGCCGTGGCTTCGTCAGCATCGCGTCCCTCCCGCGGCGAACCGCGTCGCCGAACCCGACCCTACAGCTGCCACCACGACGACCCGGTGCCAGCCTGCCTTCTCCGGGCTGGGAGCCTGTCGAACACCGCGCCTGGACCGCGCGCGATGCGGCTGGCCCTCGGCTCCGCGACTACCTCCTCGCTCCGGGGCAAGAGCGCAGCCGCACGGCTCAGGCGCTGCGAGCGCCCTCGGTGCGTCCGGCCTGCCGGTCCGTGTTCCTGGACGAGGGGCGCGCGCTCCGCCCCGGACGTCGACATGCCGGAAACCTGGCCATGCTCAGGGAGTGGGCGGGCGCTCGGCCCGGCCCGACCGCCGGAACGCCGGAAACCTGGCCATGCTCAGGGAATGGGCGGGCGCTCGGCCCGGCCCGACCGCCGGAACGCCGGAAACCTGGCCATGCTCAGGGAGTCGGCGGGCGCGCGGTCCGCCCCGGACGTCGGCATGCAAGAAACCTGGCCATGCTCGGCACCACCGTGTCAGCCTCGGGTTGGTAGGCCCGTTCAACGATGTTGGAGGTCACGGTTGCCGGCGATGGCGGCGTCGATGGCGTCTCGGTGCATGGTGGCCGCCAGGACGGCTGCTGCGGCGCCGACGGCAAGGGCGGCCAGCAGGAACGGCGCTCGAAGGCCCGCCGTGCTGGCGATCGCGCCGCCGACGATCGCGCCGAGGGGGGCTGGGCCGAGGCCGATGACCCGCACGCCGGTGATGACCCGACCGAGCATCCGGGCAGGTGGTATTGCTTGGCGCAGCGACTGCGCGACCACGTTGCGCGATGCGATGGACGCAGCGGTGATGAACAGCATCGCCGCAGCCAGAAGCGGGCCGCGTGCGGCGGCGAGCCCGGCAGTGGAGGCAGCGCTCACCGTGACCGTCGACACCATCACGGTGCGTCGGTGCCACCGGGTCACCAGCCGGCCAGCGGTCAGCGCCCCGAGCAGGCCGCCAGCGGCACCGACCGCGATCAGCAGCCCGTACCCGAACGCCGAGACCTCGAGGAGTTCGATCGCGAACAGCACGAAGACCGCGCCGACGGCTGCCGCGCCGAAGTTCGCCAGCCCGGCCGAGATGGCGATCGGTCGCAGCAGCTGGTGGGTCCAGACGTAGCGGAGCCCGTCAACGACGTCCGCTGACATCTTCGACGTCACATCCGCGGGCGCGTCGAGGTCGGGAGTCGGCCGCAGGTCGGTGCGCACGAACCACACGAACAGCGTGGCGGCCAGGTAGGTGCCGGCGTCGAGGAAGAACGGTGCGGCAGCAGCGAGCGCGAACAGCGCCCCGCCGATCGGCGCGCCGGCGATCTGGTTGGTCACCATCTGAGCGGACAGCAGCCGGCCGTTGGCGACCTCGAGCTGATCGGCCGCAGCGAGCTTCGGCACCGACGCCTGGGCCGCCGAATCCGCCAGCGTCTCCCCGATCGCGATCGCGGTCGCGGTCACGTACAGGATCAGCAGGTTCACCGCCCCGGTGGCCACCGCGACCGCGAACACGGTCGCGACGACACCACGCGCCGCCTGGACCCCGATCAGCAACCGTCGCCGGTCCGCACGGTCGACCACCGCGCCGGTGACCGGCCCCAGCAGCAACCACGGCAGATACGTCAGCGCCGTCACTCCGGAGATCAGCAGCGGCTCTCGCGTCAGCGTCACCGCCAGCAGCGGCAGCGCGACCAACCGCAACCCATCGCCGAGGTTCGACAACGTCGAGGCCGCCCAGAACCACCAGTAGTCCCGCGACAGCCGCCCGGTCACCATGCCCCTTCGCCAAACGAGCCGACACGTTAGACAGAGACGGTGCGCCCGTGCGGAAACACCCTGGAGTCGCTCTGCGCCGCCTCGCCCGCGGTCGTGCGCCCCAAGCCGCTGCCGATCTCCAGGGACAAGGCGAACGCCCTGGCGGCGCGTCCATTTGGCGTGTACACCGCTACCGCAGTGAAGAGGGGGCGAACGGCGCGACGGCGCTACGCGGGGACGGCCCGCCGCACCCAGTCACCGATCGCAGTCACCACCTCGACGTCCCCCACCAGGGCGCGGTGATCGAGGTGCGGGAATCTCAGCAGCTCGCCGCCGTAGCGGTCCACCACTGGGCGACCGCGCGTGTCGGCGAAGTCCCGGCCCGCGACCACCAGCAGCGGCACGTCGATGCTCGGCACCGACACCCCACGCTGCCGTTCCCCCAGGGCCAACAGCGACTCCGGACGGTGACGCACGCCGGGCGGCACGGGCCCGTAGGCCGACTCGGCCTCGTAGACACCGGGTGTCGGCTCGACCGTGGCGTCGCGTCGGCCGAGCTCGGCCGGCAGGCTCGGTTCGATGACGACCAGCGCCGCCGGCGACGTGGTTGCCGCCGCCAGCATCGCGACCAGCCCGCCCATGCTCCAGCCACACAGCACATGGCGGGCATCCCCGGCGGCGGCCACGACACGCCCGGTGTAGTCGGCCATGCCGGCGTGCGCGACGTGGAGCCCGTCCTGGAGGTCCGGCGCCACCACCTCGACATCGGTCAGCCAGTCGGACCAGCGGTCGAAGACCCACGGTCCGCTGGTCGCGCCGTGCACCAGCACCAGCCGAACGGTCACGCCGCCCGTCCGCTGCTGCTCTGGGGCGGGCCGTGAGCCGACACCGGGGTCGTCACGACTCGGCGAGGCGACGGTTCGCCTCGGCGCCCATGAGCATCAGGCCGCCGTCGACGTTCAGCGACGCGCCGGTCGTGTAGGACGCCTCGGGCGAGGCGAGGTAGCGGACCGCGTGCGCGATCTCGAAGGCGTTGCCCGGGCGGGTGATCGCCAGCCCCGGGCGCGACCCCGCCTCCGGCTCCTCCTCGTGCTGCCCGGTCATCTTGGTGGCGATCTCGCCGGGCGCGATCGCATTGACCGTGATGTCGTACTCACCGAGCTCCAGCGCCATCACCTTCAGCAGCAGCCCGAGCCCGCCCTTGGCCGCGCAGTAGGCCGACGAGCCGAGCAGCGGCACGTGCTCGTGCACGGACGTGACAGCGACGATGCGCCCGCCCTGGCCGCGGTCGACCATGTGCCGCGCAGCCGCCTGCATGGACAGGAAGGCGCCGGTCAGATCGACGTCGAGCACACGGCGCCACTCCTCGAGGTCCTGCTCCAGGAACGGTGTCGACGAGCCCTCGCCCGCGTTGTTCACGAAGACGTCGAGGTGCCCGAGTTCCTCGATGAGCTCCTCGACCACCCCGGGGCCCGAGGTCGCGTCGGAGAGGTCGAGCTGGCGGACGAAGGCCCGCTGACCGTGTTCCTCGACCTCGGCCTGGGTCTCCTTCGCGCCGTCCTCGTCGGCGTGGTAGGTGAGACCGACGTCGTAGCCGGCCTCGGCGAGTACCACGGCGGTGGCCTTGCCGATCCCGGAGCTGGCGCCGGTGATGATCGCGGTGCGGGCCATGTACCTCTCCTGTGGACGCGTGGATCCGGGCGCCCAGCCTGCGGCGCGCCGGCGCGACCGGCGGCGGCGGGCCGGCACGAACGGCCGGGGACCTCGCCTGGCCCGGCGACGGACCGCCTGCCAGCATCGGTCGCCCGGTCCGCCTGTAGCCGACACGCCGGAGACGACGTGCCCACCGCCGGAGACGTACCCACCGCCGGAGACGTACCCACCGCCGCACGACCCGCCCCTGACACGGCCGTGGCCCAACGCCTCGACGCGCTCACGCCACTGCTGCTACCGGCTCTTCGCGACAGCGCGGGCCGTCACGACCTGGACGGGCAGGTGCCGGATCTCTCGGCGGACGCGGTGCGGGCGACGCTGCAGCAGGTCGGTACGGGCCCGACGCTGGACGATCCCCACGACGAGGCGCACCTGCGGGCGTTCGAGGCGCTCGTCCAGGTCGAGTACGGCGAGGCCGGCATGCACCGCCGTAGCGCACGGCCGCTGCTGCAGGCGCTGGACGTCTCCGGCTACGCGCGCCCCTACGCCCCGGAAGAGGAACGGCGGGCGGCCCGCAGCCGCCACCTCGCCGCCTGGCCGGCCGCCATCGAGGCCGGGATCCAGACGCTCGACGCCGTCCCGGCGCCGCTCGCGACGGGGCTGCTGCGCTCGGTGCACGGGGTCGCGGTCGGCATCGAGCCGGACGAGCCACACGCCGTGGAGGCCATCGCCGCGCACGGCCGCCTCGTCGGGCACCTCGAGCGGCTGGCCGCGGACGGTGACGCCGACCCGGCGCTGGGTGGCGAGTTGCTGGCGCGGTGGCTCGGCGCCGGCGAGGCGATGGACGTCGACCTCGGCGCGCTGGAGGAGAGCGCCGACCGCGAGCGCGACCGCCTGCGGACACTGCTCGACGAGGCCTGCCGCGGCATCGACCCCTCGGCGTCCACCGGCGAGGTCGTCGCACGGCTCCTGGACGACCATCCGGACGCCGACGGGGTGCTCACGACCGCCCGTGAGCTGACCGCCGAGGTGCTGGACTGGGTGCGCGAGTCGGGGCTGCTGCCCGACTGGGGCGGGACCTGCGAGGTGGCCCCGAGCCCACCCTCGCGACGCTGGGCCACCGCGATGATGTCGTGGGCGGCGCCGTACGAACCCGACGGGCCGTCCTGGTACTACATCACCCCGCCCGACCCGGCCTGGCCCGAGGACCGGCAGCGCTCGTGGCTGTCGGCGTTCTCGTTCACGACGCTGCCGTCGACGACGGTGCACGAGGTCGCCCCCGGCCACTTCTCGCACGGCCGGGCCCTGCGACGGCTCGACAGCGACGTGCGGCGCAGCCTGCACTCCTCGTCGTTCGTGGAGGGGTGGGCGCACTACGCCGAGGAGCTGCTCGTCGAGGAGGGCTACCGCGGCGGCGACCCGCGGTTCCAGGCCGGTGTGGCATTGAAGGCCCTGCTGCGCGTCACCCGGTTGGCGGTCGCGATCGGCCTGCACCGGCGCACGATGGGCTTCACCGAGGCGGTCGCGAGGTTCCGTGACGACGCCCTGCTGCGTGCGGCGCCGGCCGAGGCCGAAGCGGCCCGTGGCACGTTCGACCCCACCTACGGACGCTACACGTGGGGCAAGCTCGAGCTGCTGCGGCTGCGCGACCGAGCGCGCCGTCGCTGGGGGGCGGGCTTCACGTCGCGCCGGTTCCACGAGGCGGTGCTCTCGCTGGGCGCGCCACCGCTCGGGCTGCTGCCCGCCGCTCTGGACGGTTAACGGGCCGAGGACCCCGACGAGGAGGCCGCCGACTCCGCCGCGGCCTGTTCCGCGGCCTCCTGCTCGGCCTGCTCGGCCGGCGTGGGCGGGGTCTCCGCCGCCACTTGTTCCTCGAACTCCTCGGGTGGAGGCCCGGCGCGCACGTCGTCCAGGATCCGGGCGATGATCGCGGCCGTCGGCACGGCGAGGAACGCCCCGAGGATCCCCAGCAGCAGCGAGCCGGCCGTGATCACCAGCAGCACCACCAGCGGGTGCAGCCGGATGGCGCGGCCCAGGATGAACGGCTCCAGGACGTTGCTCTCGAGCTGTTGCACGGCCAGGACCAACGCCAGCACGGCGAGGCCGGTGCCCAGGCCCCCGTCAGCCAGCGCGACCAGCACGGCCAGGGCACCGGTGCTCACGGCACCGACGATCGGGAACAGGCCACCGAAGAAGATGAGCACGGCCAGCGGCAGGGCCAGCGGGACGCCCAGGATCACCAGGCCGATGCCGATGAAGACCGCGTCGACCAACGCGACCAGCAGCTGGCCGCGGAAGTAGGACCCGAGCGTGCTCCACGCCTGGTCCAGGGCCTGGCGGGTGCGGGCACGTGCGCGGCCCGGGAGCGTGGAGACCAGGCCGTCGCGCAGCCGGCGACCGTCCTTCAGGTAGAAGAACAGCACCACGAACAGCAGCAGCAGCCCGATCAGGACCTCGAAGGCCGCGAAGGCGGCGTCGGCGGCCTCACCGGCGTACTCGCCGATGTCGCCCACCTGCTCCTGGGCCGCGGCGATGAGTTCCGACAGGCCGCCGACCTGCAGACCGAACGGCTCGGTCTCGAGCCACGCCTCGATCTCGTCGACGCCCTCCCCGGCCGACTCGGCCAGCTCGGGGATCTGGTCGGCGACCACCGGCACCATCGCGCCGATCACGCCGACGATCAGGCCGATGCCCAGCAGGATCGAGAGCAGCGACGCCAGCGCGTCCGGCACCTTGGCCCGTCGCAGCCGGTCGGCGACCGGGCGCAGCAGCGTCGCCGGGAACAGCGCCAGCACCACCGGGATGACCAGCAACGACACCAGCGAGACGAGGTAGAGGACCACCACCGCGACACCGAGGATCCCCAGTGTCGCCCAGGCGGTCCGGCCGGTGCGCCAGAGACGCTCCGGGCCGGGCGCGGGCGTTGACTCCTGACTCACGCTCCCCCCTGCAAGGTCGATCTCCGGCACGGTAGGACGTGCCTGGCGCACCGGCGGCCGGCACGCCCGCCGAACGGCCGGTCCGCGCCGCCGGCCGAGCGGCTGGTCCACACCGTCGCCGCATGGGCGGCGGGCCACGCCTTACCATGTCGGACTGGACACCCAACCCCCGCACATCCGGTGTCCGTGGCCCGGACCGGTGCCGGACGGCACGCGCCCGGGGGACGAAGGTCCCCTGTAGCTGCGCCTCCGCACGCCGACGCTCACGGCGAGAAGGCACGGCCGCGCCGCGGCAGTCAGGAACGTCATGTCACGCCCGCTCCACGCCGAGCTCGCGACGCTCGCCGCCAACCTGCGCTTCGCCTGGTACGCGCCGGCCCGGCAGATCTTCGCCGACCTCGATCCGCTCGCCTGGGAACGTGGGGAGCACGACCCCGTCAAGGTGCTCGAAGCCTGCGAGGGTCGGCTCGATGCCGTCGCCGCACGACCGGGTTTCGCCGCCCGTGTCCGCGACGCCGCCGACGACCTGCGGGCCTACCTCGCCGACGACGACACCTGGTACCGCCGCGCCGGCGGCGACCCGGACCGGGTGGTGGCCTACTACTCGGCCGAGTTCGCGCTGACCGACTGCCTGCACACCTACTCGGGCGGGCTGGGCGTGCTCGCCGGTGACCACCTGCGCTCGGCGTCCGACCTGGGCATCCCGCTGGTCGCCGTGGGCCTCGCGTACGGCGACGGCTACTTCCGCCAGCGCCTGGACGCCTCGGGCTGGCAGCACGCCGAGCCCGCCCACAACGACTTCACCACCGCGCCGGTCAGCCCGGTGCTCGACGAGCACGGGCGGCGGGTGACCGTCGAGGTGCCCGTCGGCGGCGGCCGCGTCCTGGTGCAGGCCTGGCACGTGGCGGTCGGCCGGGTGCCGCTGTACCTGCTGGACACCGACGTGGACGGCAACCACCCCCACCAGCGTGCCATCACCGGCCAGCTCTACGGCGGCGACGACGACCTGCGCCTGCGCCAGGAGCTCGTCCTGGGCGTCGGCGGGGCCCGGCTGCTCGAGATGTTGGGCATCGACGTGCAGGTGCACCATCTCAACGAGGGCCATGCCGCGTTCGCCGGGCTGGAACTGCTGCGCCGCCACCTGGACCGCGGTCAGCCGCTCGCCGCTGCGGTCGAGCAGGTCCGCGACGAACTGGTCTTCACCACGCACACGCCCGTGCCGGCCGGCCACGACGAGTTCGGCTGGGACCTGGCGGCCTACCACCTCGCCCCGTTCGTGGAGACGTTGCCGGTCGAATTCCGAGCCCTGTGGGACCTCGCGACCGGTCCTGGCGACGAACGCTGGTCGCAGACCGTGCTCGCACTGTCGCTGGCCGGCAAGGCCAACGGCGTCGCCCGGTTGCACGGCGAGGTGTCGCGCCGGATGTGGGCGCGCCTGTGGCCCGCCCAGCAGGTCGAGGAGGTGCCGATCAGCCACGTCACCAACGGCGTGCATCCCGGCATGTGGGTGGGACCCGAACTCGCTCGTCTCTACGACGCGCGCCTGGGTCCCGACTGGCGCGACAGCGACGCCGCCGCCACCTGGACACGGATCCGCGAGGTCGAGCCGACGCTGCTGTGGCGGACCCACGTGGCCGCCCGGCGGCGGCTGATCGGCGAGGCACGCGACCGCCTCGCCGCCCAGACCCGGCGCCACGGCGTGGGTCCCGACGGCCGTGGGCTGGACCCGGACGCCCTGACGATCGGGTTCGCCCGCCGGTTCGCGACCTACAAGCGCGCGACCCTGCTCGCGCACGACCTCGACCGGCTCGCCGAGATCCTGGGCGACGACCGTCGACCGGTGCAGGTCCTGATCGCCGGCAAGGCGCACCCGCGCGACGAGCCCGGCAAGCACCTCATCCAGCGCCTCGTCGGCCTGTCGCGCGATGCGCGGCTGAAAGGACGACTGGTGTTCCTGGAGGGCTACGACCTCGACCTGGCCGCTTCGCTGGTGGCGGGCGTGGACGTGTGGCTCAACAACCCGCTGCGCCCGCTGGAGGCATCCGGCACCTCGGGCATGAAGGCCGCCATGAACGGCGGGCTGAACCTGTCGATCCTCGATGGCTGGTGGGACGAGGCCGTCGCCGACCTGGCCCCGCGGGCGTCGGCCGGCTTCGGCTGGGCGATCGGCGACCGCGAGGAAGGCGGAGACGAGCACACCCGCACCGCCGCCGACGCCGACGCCCTGTACCGCCTGCTGGCCGACGAGGTGGTGCCCGCGTTCTACGACCGCGACCAGGACGGCGTTCCGGCGGGCTGGGTCGCGATGATGCAGGACGCCATCGCGCTGCTCTCGCCCCGGTTCTCCACCCACCGGATGGTCGCGGACTACGTCGCCGAGGCCTACGACCTGGTCGGCCGCGACCTCGAGGTCGCCTGACCGCACCCGCTGGCGCCGGCCCGGGTCAGCCCGCGGCCCGGCGCAGGCGGTCCATCACCGCCCGGCCGACGCCGACCTCGGGGACGGACTCCACGACGACGACGTCGGCGCCCGCCTGCTCCGCCGCGCGCAGCGCGGCGTAGAGGTGGCGGGCGAGGTCGGCGGCGTCGGCGAAACGGGTGGCGGTGACGACCTCCGCCGGCGCCGCGTCACAGGACACCAGCGCGACCCGCTCCCCCGCCTCGATCGACTGCTTGGCCACCAGCGGCCCCTCGCCCGGGGCGACCAGGGCCACCCGGCAGCGCGGGGCGTAGTGCCGGTAGCGCGTCCCGGGCGATGCGCGGAGCGCGTCCGGGTCGGCCGTCTCCCCCACGACACCGAGGTCCTCGCGGGTGATGCTGCCCTCGCGCAGGACCACCGGGCGGGGCCCCCGGGCGTCGACGACGGTCGACTCCACGCCCACGGGGCAGGGGCCGCCGTCGACGACGACCGCCACCGCGTCGCCGAGGTCGTCCGCCACGTGGCGGGCCTCGGTCGGTGACGGGCGGCCGGAGCGGTTGGCAGAGGGCGCCGCGACCGGGAGGTCCACGGCCCGCAACAGCGCCTCGGCGACGGGATGGTCGGGAACGCGGACGGCGACCGTGGACAGGCCACCGGTCGTGACCGACGGCAGCGTGTCCGCCGCGTCGACCACGATCGTCAACGGTCCGGGCCAGAACGTGGCCGCGAGCGAGCGGGCCAGCGGCGTCCAGCGCGACACGACCGAGCCGACCTGTCCGGCGTCGGCGAGGTGCACGATCAGCGGGTTGTCGGCCGGACGGCCCTTGGCCGCGAACACGCGTGCGACCGCGTCGGCACGACGTGCGTCCGCGCCCAGGCCGTAGACCGTCTCCGTCGGGAAGGCCACCAGCTCACCGGCGCGCAGGGCCGCACACGCACGGGCCAGCCCGTCCACGTCGGGTACCACCACGCCGGCCATGCGCTGCTTCCTCGGTCCCGTGGGCGTCTGCCCTCACGACGCGGAGGGTAGGTCAGGACCGGGAGGCGGGCGGTGTCAGCCGGTGAGCCGGCCCACTTCGGCCAGGTCGAGGTGCAGCGTGACCCGGAGTGGCTGCTCCGGGCCGGGCTCGTGCCAGGCGACCGCCTCGCACGAGAGCACGTAGGGCGGTTCGAGCGAGGCCAGCAGTTGCAGGCCCGTGTGCACCTCGTCGGCGAGCGGACGCGGCAGCTCACCCAGTTCGGTCGCGTCCGGGCCCAGGACCAGCACGCGGCGCGGCTCGGTCGGACGCGACGCGAGCACCGGACGCAGCTCGACCCGGACGGTGAACGCCGCCCCGGAGCCGTCCCGCAGGGCCGCCAATCGGCGCAGGTCGGGCTGGTGCACGGCGGTCGCGTGCACGGGGAGATCGTCGCGCCCATCGACCTGCAGCCGTCGGGCACCGGCAAAATCCTGCCGCAGTCGGTCGGCCTTTCGAGACGGTCCGTCCCAGCGAAGCGACGGCGGTCCGACCCGCCACGACCGAGTCGCGGACGAACGACCAATTCGTCTGTCCGTCGGTCCCTCGGCCGGGGACCTTCGCGCAGGGCCCGCGACGAACCGCTATGACTCCGACTCCTGACGAGGAGGCAGGCGTGGCCGGCTCCGAGTACGACGTGGTGGTCATCGGCGCCGGCCCGGCCGGCGAGAACGCGGCCGACTACGCACGCCAGCACGGCCTGCGGGTCGCCATCGTGGAGCGCGAACTGGTCGGCGGCGAATGCAGCTACTGGGCCTGCATCCCATCGAAGGCGCTGCTGCGACCCGGCGAGGCGCTCGCCGCCGTTCGACGGGTCCCCGCCGCGGCCGCCGCCGTGACCGGCCCCCTCGACACGGCGGCAGCGCTGCGCGGTCGCGACGCATTCGTCGCCGACTGGCACGACGACGGTCAGGTCTCCTGGCTGCAGGGAGCGGGTATCGACCTCGTGCGCGGCCACGGACGGCTCGTCGACGAGCGTGTCGTCGAGGTCGCGGCGGAGGACGGCCGCACGGCCCGTTTCAGCGCGGCCCGCGGGGTGGTGGTGGCGGTCGGGTCACGCGCCGTCCTCCCGCCGATAGCCGGACTCCACGACGTCGGCGCGTGGACCAACCGCGAGGCCACCGAGGCGGGCGCGGCCCCCCGCCGACTGCTGGTGCTCGGCGCGGGACCGGTCGGCGTCGAGCTGGCCCAGGCGTGGCGCCGGCTCGGCAGCGAGGAGGTGACCATCGTCTCGCGCGGTTCCCGGGTCCTCGGCGGCGAGGAGCCGGCCGCCAGCGAGCTGCTGGCGCGGGGCCTGCGCGCCGACGGCATCGGGCTGGAACTCGGCCGCCAGCTGACGGCCGTGCACCGCGACGACCACGACGGCCCGGTCCACGCCCGTCTGTCGGACGGTCGCGAGCTGGTCGCCGACCAGCTGCTCGTCGCCGTCGGCCGGCACGCGGCCACGGGTGACCTCGGCCTCGACGACATCGGCGTGACGCCCGGCGAGCGCGGCTTCCTCGACGTCGACGAGCACCTGCGCGTTCCCGGACACCCGTGGCTGTACGTCGTCGGGGACGCCAACGGCCGCGCCCTGCAGACCCATCAGGGCAAGTACCAGGGCCGTCTCGTCGGCGACGCGCTGGCGGGCGTCGAGGTGCCGCCGGCCTGGGCGGACCGGCAGGCCGTCACGCGCGTCGTGTTCACCGACCCGCAGGTGGCCTCGGTCGGGCTGACCGCCGCACGGGCGCGCGAGACCGGCCTGCGCGTCCGGGAGTTGCAGGTCGGCCTCGACAGCGTGGCCGGCGGGTCGCTGCAGGGCGAGGACGTCGCGGGCCTGGCGCACCTCGTCGTCGACCTGGACCGCGACGTGGTCGTCGGCGCCACGTTCGTCGGCCCCGGTGCCGCCGAGCTGCTGCACTCGGCGACGATCGCCGTGGCGGGCGAGGTCCCGCTGGCGCGACTGTGGCACGCCGTGCCACCGTTCCCCTCCACCTCCGAGGTGTGGCTGCGCCTGCTGGAGGCCGACCGCACCGAAAGGCACGCCTCGTGACGACGCGAACGCCCCCGACGACCTCGACGCTCGCGGAGCAGGTGCGACTGTTGTCGGGCCAGGACAACTGGCGGACGGAGCCGATCGGTGACGTGCGCGCACTCGTGCTGGCCGACGGCCCCCACGGCGTCAGACGCCCGTCGGCCGGTCAGCTGGGGATCGGCGAGGCGGTCCCGGCGACATGCTTCCCGACCGCGGCCAGCCTGGCCGCCACCTGGGATCCGGACCTGCTGGAGGAGGTGGGGGCCGCGCTGGGCCGCGAGGCGCGCGCCCGTGACGTGGACGTGCTGCTCGGCCCCGGTCTCAACCTCAAGCGGCATCCCGCCGGCGGGCGCAACTTCGAGTACTTCTCCGAGGACCCGCTGCTGTCGGGCCGGCTCGCCGCCGCGCTCGTGCGTGGCGTCCAGTCGCAGGGCGTCGGCGCCTGCCTCAAGCACTTCGCCGTGAACAACCAGGAGTCGAACCGGCTGATCGTCGACGTCGTGGTCGACGAACGCACCCTTCGCGAGCTGTACCTCAGCGGCTTCGAGATCGCGGTCCGCGAGTCGGCGCCCTGGACCGTGATGTGCGCCTACAACCGTGTCAACGGCGTGTACTGCTCCGACAGCCGGCGCCTGCTCACCGACGTGCTCCGGGAGGAATGGGGCTTCGACGGGGTCGTCATGAGCGACTGGGGCGCCACGAACGATCGCGCCAACGCCCTCGCGGCCGGCATGGACCTGGAGATGCCCGGCAGCGGCAAGGCGTTCGACGACGAGGTGGTCGCCGCCGTCCGGCGCGGACGCATCGACGCGGCCGACGTCGAACGCAGCGTGGGCCGGCTCGCCGACCTCGTCCGCCGGCTCGACGAGGGACCGGCCGAGGTGGCCGTCGCGGACGACCCCGACGCCCACCACGCGCTGGCCCGCCGGGTCGCGGCTGCCGGCACCGTGCTGCTCACCAACGACGGCCTGCTGCCCCTGACCGGCGGCGGGCGCCTGGCCGTCGTGGGCCGATTCGCGGCCGAGCCCCGCTACCAGGGCGCCGGCAGCTCGCAGGTGACCCCGACCCGCGTCGAGGCGGCTCTGCCGGCACTGCGCGAACGTCTGGACGCGACGACCGACGTCACGTACGCCGCCGGCTACGACGAGGCGGGTGACACCAGCGACACACTCGTCGCCGAAGCGGTCGCGGCGGCGACGGCCGCCGATGTCGTCGTCGTGTTCGCGGGGCTGCCCGGCGCCTACGAGTCCGAGGGCTTCGACCGCGACCACCTCGGGCTGCCCGACGGGCACACGCGGGTGGTGGAGGCGGTGCTCGACGCGAATCCGCGCACGGTGGTCGTGCTGTCCAACGGCGGGCCCGTGGAGTTGCCGTGGGCGGACCGACCGGCGGCACTGGTGGAGGGCTACCTCGCGGGCCAGGCCGGCGGTGCGGCGATCGTCGACGTGCTCGTCGGCGACGCCGAGCCGGGCGGACGGCTGGCCGAGAGCTTCCCGGTGACGGTCAGCGACCTGCCGGCGGACGCGAACTTCCCGGGCGGCCCCAAGCAGGTCGTCTACCGGGAGCGGTGGTACGTCGGATACCGGTTCCACGAGACGGCGGGGGTGCCGGCACGGTTCCCGTTCGGGCACGGGGGCTCGTACACGACGTTCGCGTGGAACGACCTGACCGTGGACGGTCAGGGTCAGCACGTCCGCGTGGAGATCGACGTCACGAACACCGGCGAACGGGCCGGCAGCGAGGTCGTGCAGGTCTACGTCCGCGACGTCGAGGCTTCGGTACCACGACCCGACCGGGAGTTGCGCGGGTTCACGAAGGTGCACCTGGCACCGGGCGAGACCGCGCGAGTCGGGATCGACCTGGGTCCGCGGGCGTTCGCGTTCTACGACGCCGACGCCGGGGACTGGCGCGTGGAGGCCGGGGCATTCGAGGTGCTCGTCGGCGCCTCGGCCACCGACGTCCGTGCCCGCGCCACGATCGACGTCGACGGGGAACCGGCGTCCACGTCCGACGTCGGGTCGGGGTCTCCCTGGGTGGCCGACGACGACACGTTCGCCGCGCTGCTCGGCCGCCCGGTACCGCGCCCGGACCCGGTGCTGCCGCTGCACCGCAACTCGTCGGTCGAGGACCTGTTGCACACGCCGCTCGGCCGACGGGTGCAGCCGCTGCTGGCCGGCACGGCGACCCGTCAGATGCTGGGCTCGCTGCACCAACCGGACGCGGCCACCCGCCGGATGTTCGAGACGATGGTGCGGACCTCGCCGCTGCGCGCGATGGTCCTGTTCGGTCGCGGGCGACCATCGTTCCGCTCGCTCGACCGCGTCCTGCAGGTGCTCAACCTCCGTGGCGCTCGTGACGGCCGCCGTTGACCGGCAACTCCCCGAGGGCCGCGATCACCCGAGCCGGCGCGATGGCGAGCAGTCCCTCGAACGGCTCGTCGGCCAACGGGTCCCCGGTTCGACCGGCCCACAGCACCCTATGACGCTCGCGTCGATCCACCGGCGGCCCCCAGGCATCCGGCGGCGTCGGACCGAACAGGACCACCGAGGGTGTGCCGAACGCCGTCGCGAGGTGGGCGACGCCCGTGTCACCGCACACCACCCGGTCCGCCGCCGCCACGACGGCGGCCAACCCGTCCAGATCGAGCGCTCCGGCGAGGACCGCCTCGGGTCCCAGCCCGGCGCGGCGGGCCACCTCGGTCGCCAGCTCCCGCTCCGACGGAGACCCGGTGAGCAGCACCCGACGCCCCGTCGCGGCCTCGGCGGCGGCCACCGCCGCGAAGCGGTCCGCGGGCCAGCGCCGTGCGCCGGACTTCGCGCCGGGATGGACCACCGTCGCGCCGGCCGCAGACATCGCCGTCGGTGACCTCGGCGGTGGCGTGATCGCCAGGTCGGCGGGGTCGGCCGGGCAGCCGGCTCGGCGCACCAGCCGGCACCAGCGGGCGACCTCGTGTTCGGTGGCATCCCACGCGGGCCCGTCGGCGCTCGCCGGCACGTCGGGATGGGCGAACGCGACCAGCCGGGCCGGCCGCAGCGACGTCAGCAACGCGTGGCTCTGCGGGCCGCTGCCGTGGAGGTCGACCGCCACCGCCACGCGGTCGGCGAGCTCGG
The DNA here is from genome assembly GCF_041821065.1 of Egicoccus sp. AB-alg2. Taxonomy (NCBI): domain Bacteria; kingdom Bacillati; phylum Actinomycetota; class Nitriliruptoria; order Egicoccales; family Egicoccaceae; genus Egicoccus; species Egicoccus sp. AB-alg2. Next base: position 233,159 of record NZ_JBGUAX010000001.1, read on the forward strand.
CCGGCAGGGGCTCGAGCTCACCCACGTGCAGGTGGTCGTCGACGGCCTCGATCGCCGCCACGAGTGGCGCCAACCACGCCGGTGCGGCCAGCACCAGCCGGTGGGCCGGGAACCCGCGCCGCAGGCCGCGCAGCGCGGGGACCGCCGTCAGCAGGTCACCGAGCCCGAGCGCCCGCAGGACCAGCAGCAGCGGGCGTGCGTCCCGGGTGGTCATCGTGAGGCCGCCCTACGGCCACGACGGCTCGACCGAGGGGGTGATGACCAGTTCCCGCACCTCACAACCGGCCGGCTGACGCAGCGCGAACAGGACCGCCTCGGCCACGTGGGCCGGGTCGTTGAGCAGCTGGTCGGGCGCCGGCTTGAACTCGTCGGGCCGACCGTCGAAGAAGGCGGTCGCCATGCCGCCCGGGACCAGCATGGTCACGCCGACCTGACCGCCGAGCTCCAGCGCCAGCGCGCGGGTGAAACCGACCACGCCGTGCTTGGAGGCCGCGTAGGCGGTGGCCGCGGGCAGGGCACGCAGCCCCAGCGTGGAGGCGACCGTGACGACGGTGCCGCGGCGCTCGACCAGCGACGGCAGCGCTGCGCGCACGACGGCGGCGGTGCCGAACAGGTTGACCCGGACGATGCGCTCCCAGGTCTCGCCGTCGACCTCGGCGAAGTCCCTCGGGGTGTCCATCGCTGCCGCGGTGACCACGGCGTCCAGGCCGCCGGCGCGCTCCACCACCTTGCGGACGGCCTCCTCGGCGGCGCGGGTGTCGGCGAGGTCGACGGTCTCCTGCTCGAACCCGTCCGGGTTCGGGTTGACGTCGAGGACGTAGGGGACGCCGTCGGCGTCCGCGATCTTGCGGGCGACGGCGCGACCGAGGCCGGACGCGCCGCCGGTCACGAGCACGTGGCCGGGCACGCGGCGCGCCGGGCCGGCCTGGGTGTCAGCTGTCACGTCGGGTGACCTCCTGCAGGATGCGGGTGGTGGAACGTCCTTCGAGGTAGGGCAGCGTGACGACCTGGCCGCCCCAGGCGGCCAGCACGTCTGCCTCGGGGATGCGTGCACTGCCGTAGTCGCCGCCCTTGGCGAACACGTCCGGCCGCAGGCGGCGCAGCACCTCGGAGGGCGTGTCCTCGTCGAACACCACCACGGCGTCGACGCAGGCGAGCGCACGCAGCAGCTCGGCGCGGTCGGCCGCCGGCACGATCGGACGGTGGGGCCCCTTGAGGCGGCGGACCGAGGCGTCGGCGTTGAGGCAGACCACGAGGCAGTCGCCCAGCGCCCGGGCGGCCTCCAGGACCTGGACGTGGCCGACGTGCACGAGGTCGAAGCAGCCGCCGGTGGCGACCACCGTGCCGCCGTGCGCGCGCACGCGCTCGACCAGGGTGAACGCGTCGTCGCCGGCGCCCGCGGGCGCGGTCGTGCCCGAGACGCCGATGCGCACGGAGGCGGCACCGCCGGCGGCGACGAACCGGGAGGCGGCGTGGACGGCGGCCGTGACCGCCTGTGGCGGCAGCGCGCCGGTGGCGAGTTCGCCGACCAGCGCGGACGCGAAACGGTCGCCGGCCCCGCACGGGTCGCCGGAGCCCACGGCCGGCGCCGGTACGGCCAGCGGCATGCCGTCGCCGCGCGTGAAGAGCGCACCGCGACGGCCGCGGGTCACGGCGAGCCCGCCGACGCCCCACCGCCCGAGCAGCCGGTCGGCGCGGGCGGTGACCGCCTCCAGCCGGTCGCCGGCCGGCTCCGGCACGTGGTGCACGACCTCGGCCTCGTTCGGCGTCGCCACGGTCGTCACCGTCACCGGCGCGGCGCCGTGCGGATGCGGGTCCCAGACCAGGGGACCCACGGTCGCAGCGAGCGCGTCGCGGGCCGCCGGCAGGTGGCTGAGCCCGCGGCCGTAGCAGGCCACCAGCACGGCGTCGGCGCGCCGCAGGGCCTCGTCGGCGGCCGGCGTCCAGGCGCCGACGTCGGCGGCGGTGGTGCGGGCGCCGCGGTCCCAGCGGGCCAGCGACGTGCCACCGGCCCGCAGCCGGATCTTCTCACAGGTGCGGCCACGCAGCCCGAGGTCGACCAGCTCGACGCCCGCGCGGTGCAGCAGGTCCGCCAGCTCGCGGCCGCCCGGATCGTCGGCGAGCGCCGTCACGAGGGTGACGTCGTGGCCGTCGCCGGCAGCGAGCACGGCGGCCAGGCCGGCGCCACCGGGCCGCGTGTGGACCTCGCGCTCGTCGAGGACGGGCGCGGGCGCGTCGGGCGTGAAGCGGGAGGCCTCGCCCTCGACGTCGCGGTCGAGCAGGCAGTCCCCCACCACGGTCAGCCGGCTCACCGCGGCCCCCCTCCGGCGGCGGGCAGCGCGTCGCGGACGTCGACCACCACGGTGGCCTCGCGCTGGAGGACGACCCGGTCCAGGGCGGCGCACAGCGCGTGCACCAGCACGCCATGCACCTCCTGGACGGTCGCCGTCGCGGCGGCGGCCACGCAGATGGCCTCGTCGGCGCGCTCTGCCAGCGCGTTCGGGCCGGGTCCGGTCAGCGACCAGGTCTGCAGGCCGTCCGCCCGGGCGGCCTCCGCGGCGGCGAGCACGTTGGCGCTGGTCCCCGACGTCGAGATGGCCAGCAGCACGTCGCCGTGACGTCCGTGGGCATGGACCTGTCGGGCGAACACCTCCTCGTAGCCGTAGTCGTTGCCGATGGCGGTCAGGCTCGAGGTCTCCGCCGACAGGCAGAGGGCGCTCAGCGGGCGCCGGTCGTCGCGGTAGCGGCCGACCAGCTCGGCGGTGAAGTGCTGGGCGTCCGCGGCGCTGCCGCCGTTGCCGCAGGCCAGCACGCGGCCGCCGGCGAGGAGGTGTGCGGCCAGCCGGCGGCCCCAGTCCTCGATGCGTGGCAGGTCCGGCTCGACCGCGTGGAGCGCGGCGACGAGGCGGGCCGTGTGCTCACGCGCGGTGGGCAGCCGGGTCATGGCGCTCACGAGTTCACCGCCCGTGCGCGACGGACCATGCCGCTGGCCAGTGCTTGCTGGTAGGCGTCGACGACCGCGTCGGCCACCCGGTTCCAGGTGTAGCGCTGCCGGACGCGCTCGACGCCGGCGCCACCCAGCCGCTCGCGGAGGGCTGCGTCGGCGAGCAGGCGCCGCACCGCCGCCGCCACCGCCTGCGGGTCACGTGGCGGCACGTGCAGGCCGGTGACGCCGTCGACGACCGTGTCGATCATGCCACCGACGGCGGACGCGACCACCGGGACCCCGCAGGCCATGATCTCCAGCGGCACGATGCCGAAGGGCTCGTACCAGGGCACCGTCACGGCCACGTCGGCACTGCGCAGCAGCGGCGGCACCTCGTGCCGCTCCAGCGCACCGACGAAGCGCACGCGGTCGGCGACGCCGTGCTGCGTGGCGACCGCACGGAGCCGCCGCACCTCGGCGTCTGCGTCGAGGTGGTCGCGTTTCGGGCCTCCGGCCACGACCAGTTCGGTATCGGGCACACCGGTCAGGGCCCGCACCACGTCGTCGATGCCCTTGCGCGGCACGAGCCGGCTGACGACCACCACGCGGTGGGTGAACCGCGGGTCGCGTGGCGCCGCCGGGCCGTCGGGACCGAAGTTGGTGAGGTTGACGCCGCACGGGACGATGGAGACGCGGCGCATGTCGGCGCCGAGCTGGCGCAGCTCGAACGCCTCGTCCGAGCAGGTGGCGACGATCCGGTCGGCCTCGGCGACGATGCGCCGCTCGGCGGGTTCGCGGTCGGGCGGGCTGGTGTCGGCGTCGCCCTGGTGGCGGCGCTTGACGTTGCCGAGCGCGTGGTAGGTGTGCAGCACCGGGAGATCCAGCGGCGTCGCCGCGTCGAGCGCTGCGATGCCCGACATCCAGAAGTGGCTGTGCACCACCTGCGGGCGGTCCCGGCGCCAGACGCGACGCAGGTCGGCCGCGAAGCCGCCGATGTGCGGCCAGATGTCGTCCTTCGGGATCGTCGTGGGCGGCCCGGCGTCGACGTGGTCGACCACGACGTTGGGGGTGAACCGGACCCGACGCGGCGTGTGCGCGTCCGCCCGCCGGGTGTGCACGACGACGCGATGGCCGCGCCGGCCGAGCTCCGAGGCGAGTGCGGCCACGTACACGTTCTGCCCGCCGGCGTCCGCGCCGCCGAGCAGCGCGAGTGGGCTCGCGTGCTCGGACACGAGGGCGATCCTCATCCTGCCACCTCCTGCAGCAGCTGGTCCCAGTCGGCGAGGAACCTCGCGACACCGAAGCGCTCGAGGGCGGCGGCGCGGGCGGCCTTGCCCATGGCCCGGGCCCGCTCGGGTTCCTCGAGCAGCTCGCGGATCCCCGCCGCGAGCACGTCGAAGCGGTTGGAGACGATCCCGGCGTCGCGCGGGATGGCCTCGGAGGCCTCGGTCGTGTCCAGCGTCACGACCGGCATGCCCACGTGCATCGCCTCGAGCAGCGCCAGCCCGAGCGAGGTCCAGCGATACGGGTGCAGGTACAGCCGCCGGCGTCCGATCACGTCGTGCAGCTCGCCGTGCACGAGGTTGCCGTGACCCCCGAGCACCTCGGTGCCCAGGCCGTAGAGGTCGACCGGCACCATCTGCGAGAAGCGCGGCAGCAGGTCGGTACCCGTCACCCGGGCCCGGCGGGCGGGCTCGTTCGCCATGGCGGCCGCCCGCCGGAGCTCGCCGCTGTAGCGCTCCCCCGGGTCGACGATGCCGTGCTCGATCACCCGGGTTGGAGCGGCGCCGGTGTCCCACAGCAACGCGTTGAAGTGCGTGACGTGCGCGACGACCAGGTCGTGACGGTCGGCCGCGGGATGCCGCAGCTCGTTGATCCGGCCTTGGGGAGCGTTGTGCTCGACGTAGACGGCCGGCACGTCGCGGCCCGGTGCGCGCCCGCCCAGCCAGGTCTCGGTCAGCGCCGTCAGCTCCTCCGGCCGCTGCAGGACCACCACGTCGACCTCGGCCTCGGCGGCCTCGGCCGGCGTCACTTCGACGGCGTTCGGCGGCCACTCCCAGGTCGCGGCGCGACCCCGGCCGTACGGCCCGCGACCCGGCAGGACGGGCAGCAGGTAGGTGTGCCGGCCCTGCACGAAGGAGGTCGTCCACGACCCGTGCACGTGCCACAGCAGGACGATCATGCCACCACCTCCGGGAGCGCGCGGCGGCCGGGGAGGCGGGTCAGGCGCGCGACCGCCGCGACCACCTCGTCCGCCGTGACCCGGCCGAGGCACGGGTGGCCGGCCACGGGGCAGACGCCGGCCCGGCAGCCGGCGCAGGCGACGTCCTGGTCGCCGAGCAGCACGTGCGGCACACGCCAGGGACGCCAGCGCGCGGCCGGGACGGTCGGCGCGTACAGCGACACGACCGGCGTGCCGACGGCGGCGGCGAGGTGCGCCGGGCCGGTGTTGCCGACCACCACCGCGGCGGCGTCGCGCAGGATGGCGGTCATCCCGCCCCAGTCGGTCCGGCCACCGAGGTCGAGCGCCCGGCGGCCGGCGGCCGCGACGCGCGCGGTCAGCACCGCCTCGCCGGGTCCGCCGGTGACCACGACCCGCCAGCCGGCGGCTTCCAGGGCCGCGACGGCTGCGGCGTTGCGCACCGGTGACCCTGCCCGCGCCGGCACCGAGGCCCCCGGATGGACCACGACGTACGGGTCACCGACCGGCACCGGGTTGGGCGCGTCGAGGTCCCCGACCCGCAGACGCCCGTCGTCTCCGGGCGGCAACCGGTAGCCGGCCCCGGCGACCAGGTCGAGCGAGCGTTCCACCTCGTGGACGTCGTCGTCGATGCGGTGGCGCAGGTCGAGCAGCGAGCCCGGGTAGTACTCGCTGGTGGCACCGATCCAGCGCACGCCGGCTGCCCGGAGCACGAGCGCGGTGGGCAGCGGTGACTGGTGGAAGGAGGTCAGCACGAACGCCTGGTCCGCCCGCAGGCCGGCGGCGAGGTCCACGGTCTGCGTGAGCCAGGCGCGGTCCACCGCGGCCGGCTCGGGGTCGATCCACGGCAGTTCGTGGACGACGACCTCGTCGACGCCGGGCAGGGAGGCGGCGGCGAGACGCCCCCGTGGGCCGACCCACAACGCGACGTGCTCGGCCTGCGCCGCCACGGCACGCACGGCGGGGCCCGCCAGCAGCACGTCGCCGTTGTTGTCGGGGCGGACCAACAGCACCCGGCTCATGCCGCGTCCCCGGCGCCGGCGGTGGGCAGGGCGATGCCCAGGACGAGGTCCACCGCCGCGTCGAGGTCGTCGGCCACCTCCTCGGCGGCCGCGACCTCGTCGAAGCGCGTGACGGTGGTCGGCACGAGGATGCCGCGAGCGCCCGCCGCGGCCGCGGCGTCCACGTCCGCTCCGATGTCGCCGATCACCACGCACGCCGCGGGGGCGACGCCCAGCGCCCGGGCGGCCTGCTCGACCAGGCCGGCGGCGGGCTTGCGGCACGGGCAGCCGTCGTCGGGTGCGTGCGGACAGACGCACCACGGACCAAGCGGACCGAGCAGTTGTTCGATCCGGGCGTTGACGGCGTCGACCTGTTCGCGGGTCAGCAGGCCCCTGCCGATGCCGCTCTGGTTGCTGATGACGGCGATGGGGAGGCCCGCCGCACGAAGGCGGTCGAGGGCCTGCCGCGCCCCGGCGACCGGGCGCACCATCGCCGGGTCACCGTTGTAGGGCACGTCGTGCACGAGGGTCCCGTCCCGGTCGAACAGCACCGCCGCGGGACGGGAGCCCGCCCGGCCGCCGGCGCGCTCCGCGACCGCGGCGGTGGCGGGCGGGGTACGTGACGGCGACGGCGCGGGCCCGGGCCGTCGCAGGCGCCGCGGCAGGCCGACGATGCCGGCCAGCCAGTGCCAGGACGCGGCCACCGGGATGGCGACGCTGGTCGCCAGCATGCGGCTCACCTCGCGGCGGGTGCGCGGTCCCGCAGCGATGCGGCGACCCGCGAAGTCCGTGGTCAGCCCGGCCCAGATCGCGCCGGCGACGGCGGCGGCCCGGCGCCGGCGCGCGCCGACCGCCACGGCCGCCGCCGCGAGGGCGAGGCTGGTCGCCAGGTGCCACGGGCGCCGGCCAGCGGGCACGCCGGCACGCCGCCGCCAGCCCCGACCGTGGAGGGCCCGCATGAAGGGATCGTCGGCGTTGCCGCGCTGGAGACGCACGCTGACCCAGGCGTCCGCCGGCCGCACCGGATGCACCATGACGCGCCGGCCCGTCACGATCCGCCACCCGGCCGCGGTGACACGCAGACCCAGGTCGGCGTCCTCGCGGTACGCCCGCGGGAAACGTTCGTCGAACCCGCCGACGGCCGCCAGGACCTCGCGGCGGTAGGCGAGGTCCGCCGTCGCCCACCGCGCCGCCGCCAACCCGGCGACGTTGCGTTCCCAATCGCTCGGTCGACGCCCCGCCGGCAGCGGCACGTGGAGACGCCCCTGCGAGCCGCCGACGTCGGCGGCCAGCCCACGCAGGTCCTGGACCAGCGCCTCCCGCCACCCGGCCGGCGGCAGTACGTCGTCGTCCAGGAACGCCACCCACGGCGCCGTGGCCGCCCGCCAGCCGACGTTGCGGGCCGCTGCCGGACCGCGGCCGCCTCCGGAGAGGATCCGCAACCGGCCGGCGAACGCGGCCGGCGGCGGGGCCGTCAGCAGCGGCGTCGTCGGGTCCGTGCGGTCGTCGACCACCAGCACGCGGTCGGGCAGCCGTCCGGGGCCGGTGGCCAGGCCCTCGAGCACGGTCAGCAGCGACGGGCGGCCGATGGTCGGGACGACGACGTCGTAGCGGACCTCCACGGCCGTCATGCCCGTCCCCCACCCGGACGGCGTACGACGAAGGGCCCGATCGCGAGCAGGTCGATCGGCGCGGCGCCGAAGCACTCCAGCACGTCTCGCGGGCTGTCGACGATCGGGCGTCCGGCGGTGTTGAGGCTGGTGTTGATCACCACCGGCACGCCGGTGCGCTGCTCGAACGCGCTGAGCACGCGCGCCACGAGCGGCTCCGTGGCCGGGTCGACCGTCTGTGCCCGGGCGGTCTTGTCCACGTGCACCGCCGCAGGGATGCGCTCCGCCCAGCCGTTCCTGACCGTGTGGGTGAACAGCATGTAGGGGCTCGGCAGCGGACCACCGGCGAACACCTCCGCCGCTCGGTCGAGGTGGACCATCGGGGCCACGGGTCGGAACTGCTCGCGGCCCTTCACCACGTTCAGGCGCTCGGTGTTGTCCGGGTCGATCGGGCTGCACAGCAGCGAGCGGTGGCCCAACGCCCGCGGGCCGAACTCGGCGCGGCCCTGGAACCAGGCGACGATGCCGTTGGCCGCCAGGGTCTCTGCCACGGCGTCGGCGAGGTCGGCCGGCCGCTCGTACGGCAGGCGCGCGTGGCGCAGGGCCGCCTCGACCGTCGCGTCGTCGAAGCCGCTGCCCAGCGCCGCGGTCGTCATGGGCTGGATCCGGTCGCCGAGCTCGTGCGCGACGTACAGCGCGCCTCCCAGCGCGGTCCCGGCGTCACCGGAGGCGGGCTGCACCCACAGCTCTTCGAACGGGCCCTCGCGCCACAGACGTGAGTTCGCGACGCAGTTGAGCGCGACGCCGCCGGCCATGACCAGCCGCCGGTCCCCCGTGCGGGCGTGCAGCCGGGCGGCCAGTTCCAGCAGCACCTCCTCGAGGCGGGTCTGCACGGTGGCGGCCAGGTCGGCGTGCGGCCGGCTGATCTGGTCCCCGGGCGTCCAACGGGGCACGAACTGGCCGAAGTCGTAGTCCTCCGGGGCGACGAAACCGCCCTCGGGCCGCACCTGGACGTCGCCGCGTAGCCGCTCGATCCAGCGTGGCTCCCCGTAGGACGCCATCGCCATGACCTTGTACTCGTCGCTGGAGCGGGCGAAGCCCAGGTGCTCGGTCAGCGACTCGTACAGCAACCCCAGCGAGTGCGGCAGCACCTGGTCGTCGAGCACCTCGAGATCACCGCCGCGAACCCGACCGGCCAGGTAGGTCTGGCGCTCGCCGCGACCGTCCAGGCTCAGGACGCTGCACTCGCCCCGGTACGGCGCGGCGAGGTAGGCCGATGCGGCGTGTGCCACGTGGTGGGGCACGTGGCGGACCGAGCGCGGGTCCAGCCCGGGCAGCGCCGTGGCCAGGAACCGATCGGCGCGTTCGGTGTAGAGCGTGCGCAGCCCTTCCCACCCGGCGGCGGTCGGCTCGAACGAGCGGGCCGGAGCCAGCGCCGGCTCGTACGAGTAGGTTACGGCGTCGAGGTCGCCGGGATCGACCCCCGCGTGCTCCAGGCAGAAGCGGATCGCGCGCTCGGGCAGTTCCCAGGTCGAGAAGGGCACCGGTCGCTTGCCGTGCTTGCGCCGCGAGAAGCGCTCTTCCTCGGCCGCCGCGACGATGCGCCCGTCGACGACCAGTGCCGCGGCGGGGTCGTGGAACACCGCGTTCACGCCGAGCACGCTCGCCACGGGCCCTACCTCCGTCGGTGGCTCCGGGTGCCGGCCTCCATGCGCCGGTACCCGCCGGAAGACACGGCATCACGGATCCAGGGCCGGGCAACCCCGGCCCGGACTGCCCGTTTGGCCGCAAACGTCCGATTCGATCCGTCGAGGACCAGGATCAGGCGGCCAACCCTCTTCTCCCGCAACGAGCCACTCGAAGTCCCACAGTTCCCCTGCGCAAACCACGCGACCCGGAGATCCCCGCGAGCGCCCTACGAGCCGACCCGCGACTGGCGATCGTGATGACCACGCACGATCGTCGCGAGCGCGTCCTGGACACCGTCCCCCGGCTCCTGGCGCTCCCGGAACGTCCGCTGGTCGTCGTCGTCGACGACGCCTCGGCGGACGCCACGGCTGCGGCTGTCCAGCGGCGACATCCGGACGTGCGCGTGCTGAGATCGCCGCGCAACCTCGGGAGCGCGGCCCGCAATCTCGGGGTGGCGGCCGCCGAGCGCCCCTACGTCGCCTTCGCCGACGACGACTCCTGGTGGGAGCCCGGCGCCCTGTCCCGGGCGGCGGACCTCCTCGACGGCCATCCACGGGTCGGCCTGGTGGCGGCCGCGATCGGGGTCGGCCGGGACGATCGCCCGGACCCGACCAATGCCCTCCTGGCCGGCAGCCCGCTGCGCCGGCCCGGATTGCCGGGTCCCGAGGTGCTCGGCTTCGTCGCGTGCGGAGCCGTGGTGCGCAGCGAGGCCTTCCTGGCGGTCGGAGGCTTCTCCATCCACATGCACATCGGCGGCGAGGAGGAGCTGCTGGCCCTCGACCTGCGCACGGCCGGCTGGCACTGTGTCCACGCCGAGCACGTCCGCGCCCGGCACGCCCCCGACGTGAACGGCGAGCGCCCTGGCCGCCGGCAGCGCGTCACGCGCAACCGGCTGTGGACGGCCTGGCTCCGGCGACCGCTCCCGAGCGCCGTGCGGATCACCGGGGCCTGCCTGGTGGCCGCCACGCGGGACCCGGCCGCACGTGCCGGCGTCGCCGAGGCCGCACGCCGGCTGCCGCAGGTGCTGCGGGAGCGGTGCCCCGTCCCACCGGACGTGGAGGCCGACGTGCGGCGGGTCGAGCGGGCGTGACGCTCGTGGCGGGACGTGACCGTCGCGTCTCGCGGAGGAGGACGCATGAGCGACAGCACGACGACCACGGACCACGACACGATCCGCGCCTGGGCGCAGGCTCGCAACGCCGTGCCCGCGACCCCGCGTGGCACACAGGAGGACGACGGCTCGCCCGGGGTGCTCACCCTCGACGTCCAGGGCTACGGCGCAGACGAAGAGGACCTCGAGCACGTCGACTGGGACGCGTGGTTCGAGAAGTTCGAGTCCGCGAACCTGGCCTTCCTCTACCAGGAGGAGAAGGCGGACGGGGAGACCAGCACGTTCTTCAAGCTGGTGAGCCGGGAGTGACACGGCAGCGGCGGGAGGCGCCGCCTCCCGCCGCGTACCGCGTCCCTTCCGTGGCGCTACCCGAGAAGTTCGACCTCGTAACGGGTGGTCGACTGCTCGTCGCCCTCCGCGGTGGTGTCGAAGATGCGGACCTGACCGTCGGCGCCGACCAGGCCGCCCGTGCCGCCGGTCACGGCGACCGTGGCGAACGGCTGCTCGGGATCGACCTCGGCGGCGCTGAACTGCAGGGCGCCCTGCCAGGCCAGGGAGCCGGTGTCGTCGACGGTGACCACCCCGTGGCACACCAGGCTGGCCTGGAACTCCTCCTCGGTCTCGCCGGTGAATGCCGTGAACGTGCACTCGCCGTCGTTGCGCCCCACGCGCTCCGTGCGAGCTTCGTCGGCGTACAACTCGTCGACGAAGACGAAGCGGTCGCCGGCCGAGGGCAGGGTCTGCTCGGACTCGGCCTCGTCGTCGGACAACACCTCGCCGGTCGCCGTGATGTAGGTGAAGCTCGCCTCGACGGCGTACAGGGTGAGCGTGGTGCCACCGCCGTCGCCGTCCTCGGGACCGGCCAGGGCGGCGGTGCTGCCGGTGACCAGCAGTCCGCCGGCCAGGAGCGCGGGCAGGATTCGATGACGCATCTGGTCTCTCCTTCGGCTCCCGATCGGGAGCGCGTCGCTACGGGAACGGGACCTGCTCGGCGGTGGAGAGCTCTCCCCGGTGGATGCGATCGCCGCGGTGCCGATCCCCCCGGGCGCCGCGACGGCGTCCCGTCCCGGTGATCCCCCGCGGTCGTCGACCCGCGATGTCGAGTCTCGGCAGTGACCGACCGGTGGGTCAACGGGGCAGCGGTCCCCGAAATGGCCGCCCTTCCCTGGCGCACGGCGGGGGAAGGGGGTCCCACTCAGCGTTGCCGGCGCGACCGTTCGCGCGGATCGCGGCCCGCGAAGGTGCGTCGGCGAAATTCGTGTGCGCCCAGCTTCTCTTCAGGGTTCTATGGTGACACCCGTCCCGGGAGCCGGTCAGTGACGTCGGTCGATCGTCTCCTCCACCGACGACGCTCCGACGCGCGGTCCACGGCTGGCCACACCGACTCGGCCACCGTGGTGCTGCCCGTCGCCGCGTCGGCCGGCGTGTTCTCGTTCCTGCTCCTGCTGCTTCCCGACGGCGAGCCGGCGATCGTCACGGGCGCGGAGATCCGGGCGTCGCTGGAGGCCGCGATGTTCGCGGTCGTCGTGCTGACGGCCGCGCTGACCTTCCTGCGCGTCACGCAGATGCGCCGCCGCAGCGACTTCCTGCTGGGCATCGCGCTGTGCGTGCTCGCGCTCTCCATCGCCACGACGTGGTGGGTCGCCGCCTGGTTCCCGGTCACCGGCAGTCCGCGCGCCGCGGCGTGGCTGGTCGAGTTCCTGCGCTTCCAGGCGGCGCTGGCCTTCCTCGTGGCTGCGTGGACGCCGCGCGCGGGGCTCGAGCGCCCGGGCCGGAAGGTCGTGGCGGCGGTGGCGGCGGCGGCGGCCGGCGTCGCCCTCTGGGCGGTGCTCGTGCAGGCTGCCGTGCTGCCGCCGGCGTACACGCTCGTCGGGTCCGACCTGCGGCCCGCGGCGTTGACGATGGTCCTGGAACTGGGGGGCGCCGTCGCGTTCCTGGCGGCGGCCGTGGGCTTCGTGCGCGACCTGCAGCGTGAGCGGCAGGCGTTCCTGACGTGGGTGGCCGCCGCCTGTGTGCTCGCCGGCTTCTCGCGTGTGCACCTGGCCCTCGAACCGACGCACTTCTCCGACCAGATCACCGTCGGTGACGTGCTGCGCACCGTCGGGCTCGCCGTGCTGCTGATCGCGGCCGCGGCCGAGCTGGAGCGCTACGGGCACCTGCTGGCCGAGGCGCGTGCGCGCGAGGAGCGCGGCCGCCTCGCCCGGGAGCTGCACGACGGCGTCCTGCAGGAGCTGACGTTCCTGAACCGCGGCCTGTCGATGGTCGGCCTCCCCGAGGACGTCACCACCGAGGACCTCGACGACTGGCGGTCGAGCTCACGCCGCGCGCTCGAGGAGTCCCGGTCGGTCGTGACCACGTGGCTGCGGCCGCCACCCGAGGCGCTGGGCGAGCTCGTGCGCAGCATCGCGGTCGAGCTCGCCGAGCGTGGCGGGGCGCGGCTGGAGGCACGCGTCGACCCGGGGCTCGACCTGGGCCCGGGCGCGGCCGAGGCGCTGTTGCGCATCGTGCGCGAAGCGATCTCCAACGCCGTCCGTCACGGCGGCGCCGAGCACATCGAACTGGTGCTGGAGACCCGGGACGGGCTGCGACTCGTGATCCGGGACGACGGCCGGGGCTTCGATCCCGACCGCACGCCACGGGGCGTCGGTCTGGACAGCATGCGCCAGCGCGCCGAGGCGCTCGGCGGAGACTTCCGACTGGTCTCCCGTCCCGGCGTGGGCACGCGCATCGAGGTCTCCGCGTGACCCTGCCCCCCACCCGCATCGTGATCGCGGACGACCACGCGCGGGTCCGGGAGCAGACGCGACGCATCCTCGAGCCCGCCGGTTTCGAGGTGGTCGGCGAGGCCGCCGACGCCAGCCAGGCGGTCGACCAGGTCGTGTCGCTGCGGCCCGACCTCGCGCTGTTGGACGTGCGGATGCCGGGCGGCGGCCTGCGGGCCGCCGCCGAGATCGCCGTCGCCGCACCGACGGTCCTGGTCGTCATGTTCACCGTGTCCGAGTCGCGCGACGACCTGTTGGCGGCGCTGCGTGTCGGCGCGGTCGGTTACCTGTTGAAGGACACGGACCCGGCGCGGCTGCCGCTCGCGTTGAAAGGGGCCATCTCGGGTGAGGCGGCCATCCCCCGCCACCTCGTCCTGCCGGTCATCCAGGCGTTCCGCCTGCGGCCCCATCCGGCACGTCTGCGCGTGAACGGGCGCCACGACGTGGCGCTCACGGGTCGCGAGTGGGACGTCGCCGAGCTGCTGCGCGAGGGTCTCACCACCCGGGAGATCGCCGAGCGCCTGGTGGTCTCGCACGGCACCGTGCGCACCCACGTCTCCGCGCTCGTCCACAAGCTCGGGGCGAACGATCGCGAGGACCTGCGGCGTCGGCTGCGCGGCGTGTGAGGTCGGGGCGTCGAGAGATCTCGACGCCCCGCAGAGACATCTCGACGCGTTTCGGGCCCTGCGGCGCCCGGGCTGCCGTACCTTCGCCTTCGATGCGTCGGCTGCCGACGCGTCCGGACTAACGGGGGGAGGCGCAGGCTGCGAGGCCTGCGCCTCCGTGTGCTCGGGCGGGCGGCGTCAGCCGTTCTGGCGGACCTCGGCGCAGACCCGGACGAGTGACTCGAGGCGGTCCGCGATGTGCCGCTTCTCGACGAAGCCCGCGGCGCCGAGCAGCATGCCCTCGGCGGCTTCCTCGGCGTCCAGGGCCGTCAGGATGATGACGGCGGCGTCGGGGTGCGCGGCCCGGATCATCGGCAGGGCCGCGAACCCGTCGACGACCGGCATCATCAGGTCGAGCAGCACCACGTCGGGCCGGAGGCGTTCCACGGCCTCCACCCCGGCCTGCCCGTCACCGGCCTCGCCGACGAACTCGAAGTCCGGAGCCCGGCGTAGCACGAGTCGCACGATCTCGCGGAACTGCGGGTCGTCGTCGACGATCAGGATCCGGGTCGGCTCGCTCACGGGCGCTCCTCCGCCACCGCCACGCCGGCGAGCGCGGTGCCGATCACCTCGGGCAGCTCGGTCAGCGGCGCGACCTGTTCGGCCGCGCCGGCCTCGATGGCCGCGCGGGGCATGATGCCCTGCTCGGCCGTCCTCGGATCTTGCACGATGACCGTCCCTCCGTGACGACGCACCGCCAGGGCGCCTGCGGCCCCGTCGTCGCTGGCCCCGGTCAGGACCACGGCGACGACCCGCTCGGCGAACGCCTGGGCGGCGGACTCGAACAGCACGTCGATCGAGGGGCGGCTGAACTTCACGGGCTCCTCGGTGCTCAGCGACAGCCACCCCGGCTCGACCAGCAGGTGATAGTCCGGCGGCGCGACGTGCACCGTACCGGCCGCCAGCGCCATCTTGTCCTCGGCCTCCACGACCGGAAGGGTGCCGCCACGGGCGAGGATCGGGGCGAGTTCGCTGCGGATTGGCTGGCGGTGCAGGACCAGCACCACGCTGGTGTCGTCCGGCAATCGCAGCCGCGGGAGGATGGCACGCGTTGCGCTGATGCCGCCCCACGAG
Organism: Egicoccus sp. AB-alg2; assembly: GCF_041821065.1. NCBI lineage: Bacteria > Bacillati > Actinomycetota > Nitriliruptoria > Egicoccales > Egicoccaceae > Egicoccus > Egicoccus sp. AB-alg2. Next base: position 248,197 of record NZ_JBGUAX010000001.1, read on the forward strand.
CCACCGATGGCGAGCAGCCGCCGGACCTGGTTCACGCCGCCATCCTCCGGTAGATCCGCACCTCGGCGTCGACGGGTTCGTAGCGGTCCTCGAGCCCGGAGCCGACCAACGACTCACGTGCGCCCAACGCCAGCATGCCCAGCGGGGCCAGGCTGTCGTCGAACAGCCGGTGCACGCGCTGCTGCAGACTGCGATCGAAGTAGATGAGCACGTTGCGACACAGGATGAGGTTGAACTCGTTGAACGTCCCGTCCGTGGCGAGGTTGTGGCGGGCGAACACCACCCCGTCGCGCAGCGTCGGATCGAGCACCGCCCAGCGACCGTCGACCTCGTAGTACTGCGACAGGCCCTCGTGACCGCCGCCCTCGAGGTAGCTGGACGAGTAGTCCCGCATCTTGTCGAGCGGCACCCGGCCCTGCTGCGCGCGGGCCAGTATCTCGTCGCTGACGTCGGTCGCGTAGATACGGACGCGGTCGGCCAGACCTTCCTCGCGCAGCAGGATGGCCAGCGAGTAGACCTCCTCCCCCGAGGCGCAGCCGGCCACCCAGACCCGCACGAACGGGTACGTCGCCAGCACCGGCAGCACACGTTCGCGCAGCGAACGGAAGAAGGGCGGATCGCGGAACATGCTGGTGACGGTCACCGAGAGGTCGACGCGCAGGCGCTCCATCGCCTGCGGGTCGTGGAGGATCGTCTCCAGCAGGCCGGCCAGGCTGACCCGGCCCTCGGCCGTCACGCGCCGCCACAGCCGTCGACGCAGCGACGCCCGCGCGTAGTTGCGGAAGTCGTAGCCGTAGACGCGCTGGATGCCCTCGAGCAGCAGATCGAGTTCGACGTCCTCCACGGTGCCGGACGCGGCCGGGGTGACGCCCCGGGAGGCTCCCTGCTCGGCCATCAGTAGAGCCAGACCCGCAGCAGCGAGAGCAACTGATCCACGTCGACCGGCTTGCTGATGAAGTCCGACGCGCCGGCGGCGATGCTCTCGGCCCGGTCCTCGCGCATCGCCTTGGCCGTGAGCGTGATGATGGGCAGGTCCTCGTAGCCGGGCTGCTGCCGCAGTCGGCGCGTGGCCTCGTGACCGTCCATCTCCGGCATCATGATGTCCATGAGCACCACGTCGTAGGGGGTGGCCGCGGCCCGGGCCCGCTCCAGCGCCTCGCGACCGTGCTCGGCCGTGTCCACGAACATGCCCTGGCTCTCCAGGGCGCGGGTGAGCGCGAAGACGTTGCGCTCGTCGTCGTCGACGACCAGCACGCGCTTGTCGCGCAGCGCCTCGTCGGCGGCGTACAACTCCTCGAGCTCCTGACGCTGGTCGTCGGGCAGGGCCGACGCGGGGCGGTGCAGGTGCAGCAGGACCTCGTCGAGCAGGCGGGCGGGCGAACCGACCGTCTTCAGCACGATGGTCTGTGCGAACCGGCGCAGCCGCGCCTCCTCGTCGCGGGTCAGGTCCTTGCCGGTGTGGATGACCACCGGCAGCGTGCGCAGGCCATCGCGGCGCCGCACCTCCTCGAGCAGCTTCATGCCGGTCTCCCCCGGCAGACCGAGGTCGAGCACCAGCAGGTCGGTGCGCCCCTCGTCGAGCACGTCGAGCGCCTCCTTGCCGGATGCGACCGCGGCGACCTCGATGCCCTCGGCGCGGGCGAGCAGTTCGCCGATCGCCTGCCGCGAGACCTCGTCGTCCTCGACCACCAGCACCCGACGGGTCGTGTCGAGGCCCAGCGACATCACCCGGGCGATCGCGATCTCCAGGGCGGCCTCGTCGGGATCGGCGTCCAGCGCGAACGCGGCGCCCGTCCGCAGCGCCGGGCGGTGGTCGGAGCCGTCGAGCACGACGCACACCGGGACGTGCCGGGTCTCGCGCCGGCGCTTCAGGAAGGTGAGGGTCGCCAGCGACTCGCCGGCCGAGCCCCCGTCGAGGAGGATGCCGCTGGGTCGGAACCCGGTCGCCAGGGCAAAGCCGGCGGCCCGATCGAGGGCGACCAGCACCCGGTGGCCGCCGGCGCGGGCCAACCGCACGACCCGCTCCGCCGCCGCCTCGTCGCTGAGCATCGCGAGCAGGCACGGGTCGCCCGGGTGCACCTCGTCGCGGTCGTCGTCGACGCCCGGCGCCGCCGCGACGACCGGTTCGACCGCCGGAAGGGGCTCGGGGGCCGCGTCCATCGGCTCGATCGGTGTCAGGCGCTCCGCGGGCGCCGCCGGCGCCGGGGCGGTCGTGCGCTGCTGCTCCGCGTAGGTGACCGGGACGTAGAGGGTGAACGTCGACCCCTCGCCGGGGGTGCTGTCGAGCGTGATGATGCCGCCGAGGAGGTTGGCCAGTTCGCGGCTGATGGACAAGCCGAGCCCGGTCCCGCCGTGGCGACGGCTGCGCGAGCCGTCCCCCTGCTGGAAGGCCTCGAACACGACCAGCCGCTGCTCGTCGCTGATGCCGATGCCGGTGTCGACCACGCGGAAGGCGACGAAGTCGCCCCCGCCGAGGCCGGCGACCACCGGATCCGTGTCCGGCGCGGTGACGACCTCCAACCGGACGCCGCCCTCGTCGGTGAACTTGATCGCGTTCGACAGCAGGTTCTTCAGGATCTGCTGCAGGCGGCGCACGTCGGTGTAGAGCTCGTCCGCCACGTCGCGCAGCTCGACCTCCAGGGTGAGCCCCTTGTCGGCCGCCACCTGCGCGAAGGTCTGGCGCAGCGGTTCCACGACCTCGGCCAGCACGACCCGCTCCGCGTCGACGTCCATGCGGCCCGCCTCGATCTTCGACAGGTCGAGGATGTCGTTGATGAGGTCGAGCAGGTCGTTGCCAGAGCGGTGGATGGTCTCCGCGAACTCCCGCTGCTCCTCGCCGGCCGCGTCGTCGTCCGCGAGCATGCGCGAGAGGATGAGCATGCTGTTCAGCGGCGTTCGCAGTTCGTGCGACATGTTGGCCAGGAACTCGGACTTGTAGCGCGACGACAGCGCCAGCTGCTCGGCCCGCTCCTCGACCTCGGCGCGTGCGCGTTCGATCTCCGCGTTGGTCAGCTCGATGGCCCGCTTCTGCGCCTCCAGCAGCTCCGCCTTCTCCTCGAGCTCCTCGTTGGTCTGCTGCAGCTCCTCCTGCTGGGCCTGCAGCTCCTCGGACTGCGCCTGCAGTTCCTGGGTCAGGCCCTGCGACTGCTCGAGCAGCTCCTCGGTACGCATCGTCGCCTCGATGGTGTTGAGGACGATGCCGAGGGTCTCCGCGAGCTGATCGAGCAGCTGCCTCGAGGTGTCCGAGAACGGATGCAGGGAGGCGAACTCCAGCACGCCCAGCAGCTCGTCCTCGAACAGGATCGGGATGACCAGCACGTTGACGGGCGCCGCCTCGCCCAGCCCGGACTGCACCACGTACTCGGCCGGTGCCTCGGTCACCAGGATGGGGATGCGCTCCAGGGCCGCCTGGCCGACCAGCCCCTCCCCCAGGACGAACCGGTTGGAGACGTTGCGGCGCTGCGTGTAGGCGTAGCTCGCGATGAGGCGCAGCTCGGCGTCCTGCGTGGCCGACTCGTCGTTGCGGTCCAGGCAGTAGAACGCACCGCTGTGCGCATCCACCAGCGGTGTCACGTGCGACATCACCTGCGTCGCCACCGCCGTGACGTCGCGCTGGCCCTGCAACATCGTCGACACCTGGGCGATGTTGGTCTTGAGCCAGTCCTGCGCCGTGTTGGCCTCGGTGGTCTCCGACAGGTTCACGATCATCTGGTTGATCGTGTCCTTGAGCTCGGCGACCTCGCCGCTGGCCTCCACCTCGATGCGCTGGCTGAGGTCACCGCGCGTCACGGCCGTCGAGACGTCGGCGATCGCGCGGACCTGGGTGGTCAGGTTCGCCGCCAGCTGGTTGACGTGGTCGGTCAGGTCGGCCCACGTGCCCGACACGCCCTGGACGCGCGCCTGCCCGCCCAGCTTGCCCTCCGTGCCCACCTCGCGGGCCACACGCGTGACCTCGTCGGCGAACCGTGACAGCTGGCCGACCATGCGGTTGATGGTCTCCTTGAGCTCGAGGATCTCGCCACGCGCGTCGACCGTGATGCGCCGCGAGAGGTCACCGTCGGCGACCGCGGTGGCGACCGCGGCGATGCTGCGCACCTGGTCGGTGAGGTTGCGCGCCATCGAGTTCACGTTGTCGGTCAGGTCCTTCCAGGTGCCCGACACCCCCTTGACCCGTGCCTGTCCGCCGAGCTTGCCGTCGGTACCGACCTCGCCGGCCACACGCGTGACCTCGTCGGCGAAGCCCGACAACTGGTCCACCATCGTGTTGATGGTGGTCTTGAGCTCCAGGATCTCGCCCCGGGCGTCGACCGTGATCTTGCGCGACAGGTCGCCCTGGGCCACGGCGGTCGTCACCTCGGCGATGTCACGCACCTGGTCGGTCAGGTTGCCCGCCATCGAGTTGACGTTGTCGGTCAGGTCCGCCCACGTGCCCGACACGCCCTCGACCCTGGCCTGGCCGCCGAGCTTGCCCTCGGCCCCCACCTCCCGGGCCACCCGCGAGACCTCGCCCGCGAACGCCGACAGCTGGCCCACCATGCGGTTGATGGTGTCCTTGAGTTGGAGGATCTCGCCGCGGGCGTCCACGGAGATGCGGCGGCTGAGGTCACCGTGCGCCACGGCCGTCGTGACGTCAGCGATGTTGCGCACCTGGTCGGTCAGATTGCGCGCCATCGAGTTGACGCTGTCGGTCAGGTCCGCCCACGTACCCGACACGCCTTCCACGCGGGCCTGCCCGCCCAGCTTGCCCTCCGTACCCACCTCGCGGGCCACGCGCGTGACCTCGTCGGCGAAGCCCGACAGCTGGTCCACCATGCGGTTCAGCGTGGTCTTGAGCTCGAGGATCTCGCCTTCGGCATCGACCGTGATCCGCTGGGAGAGGTCTCCGTGGGCCACGGCGGTGGCGACCGTGGCGATGTTGCGCACCTGGTCGGTGAGGTTGCGCGCCATCGAGTTCACGTTGTCGGTCAGGTCCTTCCAGGTGCCCGACACCCCCTTGACCCGTGCCTGTCCGCCGAGCTTGCCGTCGGTACCGACCTCGCCGGCCACACGCGTGACCTCGTCGGCGAAGCCCGACAGCTGGTCCACCATCGTGTTGATGGTGGTCTTGAGCTCCAGGATCTCGCCCCGGGCGTCGACCGTGATCTTGCGCGACAGGTCGCCCTGGGCGACGGCCGTCGTCACCTCGGCGATGTTGCGCACCTGGTCGGTCAGGTTGCGCGCCATCGAGTTGACGCTGTCGGTCAGGTCCGCCCACGTGCCGGAGGCGCCGCGGACGCGGGCCTGGCCGCCGAGCTTGCCCTCCGTGCCGACCTCGCGCGCGACCCTGGTGACCTCGTCCGCGAACGCCGACAGCTGGCCCACCATCGCGTTCACGCTGCGGCCGATGCGCAAGAACTCGCCCCGCAAGGGGCGGTCGCCGGCGTCCAGCACCAGACGCTGGGACAGGTCGCCGTCCGCAACGGCCGACAGCACGCGGGAGATCTCGCCGACGGGCTCGGCCAGATGGTCCACGAGCTGGTTGACGGCGTCGACCTGCTCGGCCCAGGCCCCCTGCACCCGCCCCAGCGACGCCCGCTCGCGCAGGCGCCCGTCACGCCCGACCCGGCGCCGGACCCGGTCGAGCTCCTCCGTCATGGCGACGTTGCGGCGCAGCAGGTCGTTGAGCGCCTTGGCCAGCTCCCCCGCCAGCCCCGCCCGGCGGATCCGAAGACGCGCGCTGAAATCGCCCTCCAGCGCCGCCTCCAGCGCGTCCAGCAACTGCTCCTGCTCGGCCGGGGTCAAGCCCGGGTCCTGTGCGGCGTCCTGCTCGCCCGTCGCCACCTGCCGCGTCGCCAACGTCGCCTCCTCGCCGGGCCGTCCGTGTCCCACGGTGGCGCGACGTTAGCCCGCCCCGCCCCGGCAGCCGCACGGTCGGCCGTCGTTCTGGCCGAGGCCTGACCCCGCGGCCGTGGTCGGTTCGGTCGACCGTGGTCGGCGGCTGCCTAGGTTCGATCGGGTACGGGCGGCGCGTGGCCGCCCCACCCCCGAAGGCCCCGTCATGCGCACCGTTCTGGATCGTCTCGGCCTGCGCACGAACCCCGTCGTCTTCGGGGTGTCCGCCGCGCTGACCGTGCTCTTCATCGTCGTGACGATCGCGTTCACGGAGACGGTCGCGTCGACGTTCGAGACCGCGTCCGTGCAGCTGCTCGAGGCGACCGGCTGGTTCTACATCCTCGGTGTGACGACGTTCCTCGGCTTCCTGCTGTGGATCGCGTTCAGCCGCTACGGCCGGATCCGGCTCGGCGCGGACGACGACCGGCCCCAGTACAGCAACCCGGTGTGGTTCGGAATGCTGTTCGCGGCCGGGATCGGGACCATCCTGATGTTCTGGGGCGTGGCCGAGCCGATCTCCCACTTCGCCGAACCGCCGCTGGGCGACGTCGAGCCCCGCTCGCTCGACGCCGCCACCGAGGCGATGAGCTTCACGCTCTACCACTTCGGGCTCCATACCTGGTCCATCTTCGGGCTGCCGGCACTCGGCTTCGCGTACATGGCCTACCGCCGTGGCCTGCCGATGCGCGTGAGCAGCGTCCTGCACCCGCTGCTCGGCGACCGCGTGCGGGGGCCCGTCGGCTGGGCGATCGACACCTTGGCCGTGCTCGGCACCCTGTTCGGTGTGGCAGTGTCGCTGGGGCTCGGGACCCTCCAGATCAACAGCGGGCTGGCCTACCTCACGCCCCTGGACGAGGGCCTGACGGTGCAGATGGGGCTCATCGCGCTCGTCACCGCCGTCGCGGTGGTCTCGGTCGCCCTCGGTTTGGACCGGGGCATCCGCCGGCTGTCCAACCTCAACATCGGGCTCGCGGTCACGCTGCTGGTCTTCGTGGTCGTCTTCGGTCCGACGCTGCTGATGCTGCGCGGCATCGTGGAGTCGACCGGCAACTACCTGACCAGCCTGCCGTTCCTCGCGTTCTGGACCGACGCGCTGGAGGACACGGGCTGGCAGCGCAACTGGACCGTCTTCTACTGGGCGTGGACGATCACGTGGGCGCCGTTCGTCGGCATCTTCATCGCACGCATCTCCAAGGGCCGCACCATCAAGGAGTTCGTCCTGGGGGTGCTGTTCCTGCCGACCGCGTTCACCATCATCTGGTTCGCGAGCTTCGGCCTGGCCGCCATCGACCTCGACCTCACCCAGGACGGGGCCATCAGCGACGCGGTCGTGGACGACGTGCCGGTGTCCCTGTTCGTCTTCCTGGAGAACTTCCCGCTCGCCGGGATCGTGTCGGGCCTCGCCGTGCTGATCGTGGTCATCTTCTTCACGACGTCGTCCGACTCCGCCTCACTCGTGGTGGACATGTTGTGCTCCAGCGACGTGGACGACGACCCACCGACGCGCCAGCGTGTGTTCTGGGCCGTCGTCGAGGGGGCGGTCGCCGCCACGCTGCTGGCCATCGGCGGCCTGGAGGCGCTGCAGGACGTGATCACGGTGCTCGGCTTCCCGTTCTTCGTCCTGGGACTCGTGATCATCTGGAGCCTGCTGCGGGCGCTGCGCAGCGAACCACTGGATCCCACCGGCCCGCGACGCCGACGGCGCGCCGACGCGCCAGATCGGGCCGGCCAGGCCTGACCGTCAGAACCCGCTGACGTCCAGCAGTGGCTCCGGATAGGCGTCGGGGTCCTCCGGGAGCGGGCCCGGCTCGCCGGCGGCCAGCAGATCGTCCCGGACCTGCGCCGGTGTCGACTGCGGTGTCGTCGCGCGCAGCAGTGCCACGGCGCCCGCCACGTGGGGGGCGGCCATGCTCGTGCCGTGCATGACGCCGTAGCCGCCACCTGCCACGGTCGAGCGGATGCACACGCCCGGGGCGGCGACGTCGACGGCCGATCCGTGGTTGGAGAAGAAGGCCAGCGTGTCGTCGACCTCCGGCAACGGCGCTTCCGGACAGTCGGGCGCGGCGGTCCCGCCCGGCTCGCCGTCGAAGTCGGCGTAGGCGGACACGGTGATCACCTCGGGGTAGCCGCCCGGGACCACGTAGCGTGCGTCGATGCTGCGGTTGCCGGCCGCGGCGACGAACGTGACCCCGCGCTGGACGCCGAGGCAGATCGCCCGGTGCAGCGGATCGGGGGGCTGGCCGTCGACGACCCCACAATCCGCCGTCACGGGCGCGTCGCGGCGCGCCTCCAGACTGAGGTTGGCGACGTCGATCGTGTCGGCGTTGTCCGCCACCCACTCCACGGCGCAGACGAGCGAGGACAGGCGGATGTCGCCCTGCAGGTCCGCCACCCGGATCGACCAGATCCGCGCGCCCGGCGCGACCCCGACCACGCCGGCGTCGTCGTCCAGCGCGGCGGCGATGCCGGCGACGTGGGTCCCGTGGTCGCCCATCGGCCGGGCCGGGAAGGCCGGTGCCGCACACCCGATGGTCTCCACGACGTGCAGGTCGGGATGGTCCGGGTCGACCCCGGCGTCGATGATCGCGACGTCCGCGTCGACCCGTTCGTCGAACCCGTCGATCGCGGCGGTCGGGCTCTCCAGGCCGCCGACCCGACGTACGCCCGTGCTCACGGTCTGCTCCTCGGCGACGAACCGGGAGGCTGCCGGCACCGCCTCGGCCTCGTCGGGCGGCACGTGGAACTCGTGATCGGCCACCAGCACCTCGACGTCGCGGTCGCGCTCCAGGGCTCGTGACTGGGTGGCGGTGAGGTCGGCGGCGAAGCCGTCCAGCGTCTCCGTGTAGACATGACCGGTCTCCACGCCGTGACGCGCGGCCACCACCGCCGCGTCGGCGCCCTCACGGACCACCACCACGTAGGGCGGTGCCGGCGCGGACGCCACCGCGGCGGTGACCCCGGGGCCGGCCGCCACGGCGCCGATCGCGGCGGTCAGCGCGACACGCGCATGCCACGTCGTCACGGACATCGCTCCCCCCGTGGTCACCTCGTCCGGTCGGCGACCAACGCTACGGCGGGCCGCCGCGCCGGGAAGAGGCAGGTGCCCTGGAGCCGCCGCAACGATGAACGCCCCCGACCGGAGTCGGGGGCGTTCAGATGCTGTCGATCGTGCGCGAGAGAGGACTTGAACCTCCACCCTCTTTCGAGGACACGGCCCTCAACCGTGCGCGTCTGCCTATTCCGCCACTCGCGCGTGACCGGGCGTGAGCCGCCCGTGGAGGCGCGAAGCGTAGCCGCTCCGCCAGGGACCCGCCAACGCGCGGACGAGTCCGCGACCGGCCCCGTGAGGCACGACGACCGGTCGTCGGCGCGTGCTGCGAAGAGGTTCTCGGGCCGCCCACCGTCAGTCGCTCGCGAGCCCGACGCGGGCCAGGTCGACGCGCCCGAACGCGTCCCAGCGCAGGCCCTCGACCTCCGGCGCAACCGCTCGGGACTGGCGGTACCACAGCAGCGGCATGACCGGCAGGTCGTCGAGGATGCGCTGCTCGGCCTCGCGCCAGAGGGCACGGGCCGCCGCCGGATCCGCCTCGGCACGGGCCTCCTCGAGCAGCGTGTCCACCTCGCCGTCGCGGTAGCCCGTCAGGTTGTCGCGGCCGGTCTCGGCGCCGTGGAACAGCGGCACCAGGTAGGCACCCGGGTCGGGCTCGTTGGTGTCCCAGCCGACCCGGAACAGCCCGGCCTCGCCGTCACGCACCCGCTCGACGAACGCCGGCAGGTCCAGCGCCTGGAGGTCGACCGCGATGCCGAGGGTCGCCTCGATGTCGGCAGCCATCCGCTCGGCGATGGCGCTGTGGGTGCGGCCGCGGTTGTGCGTCAGGGTGATCCGCGCGAGGTCCTCGGGCAGCGGCGGCTCCTCGTCCTGCGCCGACGCGGCCGCGTCGTCGGCCACCTCGCCGGCCGCGTCGTCGGCCGCAGCGCCGGCGGTTCCGTCACCGGCCGGGCGAGGTTCTGCGTCGGTGCCGCTCTGCGCGTCGCCGGCGCCGTCCTCGGGTGCCTCGCTGCCCTCCGACGGCCCGTCCGCCGCCTCGTCCGTCGCCGCGTCGGCCGCCTCGTCTGCCGGTGGCGAGCCCGGCGACCGTTCGGCGACGACCTCGGCCCACAGGGCCCGGGCCTCGTCCGGGTCGTGGCGGCAGTCGCCGCAGGCGCGCGCCTGGGAGCCCGGTACCGGTGGCGGCACGATCCCGAAGGCGGGCACGCGGGCGCCGGCGAGCACCTCGTTGGCCAGCTCCGTGCGGTCGATCGCCAGCGACAGCGCCCGGCGAACGCGGAGGTCGTCGAACGGTGGCTGGTCGACGTCGAAGCCGTAGAGGTAGGTCGTCGCCGTGATGCCGTCGAGCAGACCGGGTCCGCTGTAGCCGTCGGGCGAGGCGCCGAAGGTCTCGCGCGCCTCGTCGAGGCGATCGGTGGGGACCTCGGCGACGTGCAACTGCCCCTCGAGCAGGTCGTCCCACTGCGCGTCGCGGGTGGTGTCGTCGGGATAGACGGACAGCACCACCTCGTCGAGCAGCGGTGGCCGATGATGGTCGGCGTTCCGGGTCAGTCGCAGGAACTGGCCGGGCTCGCGCGGCTCGGTCATCGCGAACGGTCCGTTGCCGACGGGTCGGGCAGCGAAGCCATCGGGATCCCGGTCGGCGACCTCGGGCAGCGGCACCAGGCTCGGGTCGGCCAGGGTGCGCAGGAAGCCCGGCTGCGGCGAGCTGAGCCGGATCTCCAGGGTGGACTCGTCCACCGCCCGCAGCCCGGGAACGGCGCCGCCCTGCTGCTGCACCTGATCGGCGCCGACCACGGGCTCGAGCAGGTGACCCAGGTACGACGGTGGCCGGGCGGTCCCGTCGAGGAGCCGGGTGAAACTGCGCTCGAAGTCCTGGGCGGTCACGGGGGTGCCGTCGTGGAAGCGGGCCTCCCGCAGGTGGAAGACGAAGCGGCGACCATCCTCGTCGACCTCCCACCGTTCGGCCGCGGCCGGCACCACGGCGAGCGCGTCGTCCAGCCGCACGAGCGGGTCGAAGAGGGCGCCGACGACGAGGTCACCCTCGTCGTCGGCGACGAAGCGGGGATCGATGCTGGCCGGGTCCACCGTCAGCGCGATCCGCAGCGTGCCACCGACGCCGCTGGCCGCCGCCGGCGGAGCAGGAGCCGTCGCGGGCGAGGGCGCCTGGGCCGGACCGGTGGCCGGACGTCCCGTGCAGGCCGCCACCAGCATGGCGGCCAGCGCCAGCCACGCGACGGAGCGCGCGGCGGGCACCAAGGTCAGAGCAGGACGACGAGGGCGCAGTTGGTGAGGCCGAAGAGGACGGCCGTGACGATCGTCAGCCGGTCCAGGTTGCGCTCGACCACTGCGGAGCCCTGCAGGCCGCCGCCGACGCCGCCGCCGAACATGTCGGACAGTCCGCCGCCCTGCCCGCGGTGGAGCAGGATGAACAGGATCAGCACGAGCGACAGCAGCACGTGCAGGGTGACGAGGATGCCGACGAGCACGGAGGATCCCTCGGAGGACTTGGACAGCGGACGAACGGCGAGGGTAGCAGCGCCTCGCCGGCGGCCCGGGTGCCGGCGCCGCCGGCGCGGTCACTGCGCGCGCTGCAACCAGTACACCCGGAAGCCGTCCCCCGCCTGGCCGCCGGACACGACCGGGGTCGCTCCCTGCCACCGGTTCGTCAGCGCGTCGTCGACCCGGATGTCCGGACGCGGCCGCAGCCCGAGGCCGACGTGCCGCTCGACGGCGGGACAGGCGGCGGCGTCCTCACCACACGCCCGCAGCGTGCTGCGCCGGTTCTCGTAGCTGCGCTCGTCGAGTTGTGCGACGCCGACCACGCTCGGCTGGCCGACCTCGAGGTTGCTGCGTCGGTACACCCCGAACGCGCGGGCCGGCGCGGACGGCAGGGTCGCGTCGGTCGACGAGACCTGTGTGGTGGCCGACCAGACCACCGCGACGGCGTCGCGCTGGTGCTCGGCGCCGGTCAGGACGGTCGGGACCACCAGCGCCGCCGTGACGGCGACCACGACCGCGCCCGAGACGGCCCCCGACTCCACGAGCCGGCGTCGTGTCGTGACCGGCGGCTGCTCCTCGACCAGCAGCCGGACCCGGTCGACGAGCGACCCGCCGGGCGCGAGCGCCGCGCAGGGGTGGGGCGCCGACGGGCCCGCCTCGATCACCTTCAGCAGCCCGCTGGCCAGCGCACCCGGTCGTTCGGTGACCGCGACGGCGACCTGGTCGGCGGCGAGCTCGCGTTCACGGTGCAGCTGGCGGACCGCCCAGCCGCCGCCGGGCACGAAGAAGGTGAGGTCGCGGACGGCCCCGAGCAGACCCGACACGAGGTTGTCGCGGCGACGGACGTGGGCCAGCTCGTGCGCGATGACCCCTTCGAGCTCGGCCGGGTCGAGCCGCTCGACCAGGTCCTCGCCGAGCAGCACCACCGGCCGCCGCGTGCCGACCACCAGCGCACCGCCGGGACAGCTCGGCAGCAGCGCGACCGCCGGGGTCGGCACCTTGAGCCGTCCGGCCAGCCGGGCCGCGATCGCCTGTGCCGCCGGCGAGGAGCGGCCCTCGCGAAGCGCCAACAGGGCGTGCCGCCGGGCCGTGCGGAACGCACGGCTCCGCCGCCACACCCGCCGACCGGCGACGCCCGCCCACAGCCCGACCAGCAGCGGCGCCGCGATCGGCGCGAAGTGCAGGTAGCCGTCGCGCACGGGGATCGGCAGGGCGTCGGCCGCTTCGACCGGCAGCATCAGCGACGGCAGGTGCAGACTCCCCCACGTCAGCAGCACCACCCCGCCGACCGCCGTGGCCGGCGCCAACGCGGTGGCGACCCGCACCGAGGGTGCCCGCAGGCCCGTGCGCAGCAGGCTGCGCACGAGGACCATGCACCCCAGGGTCGCGAGGATCGCGCGAACCGCCACCGACTCCAGCGGCAGCGTCAGCAGGACACCGAGGTCCACTGGGCTCAGCGCTCGGCGCTGCGACGGCGCTCGACCGCCGCCCGGAGCTCGTCGAGCGTGACCCCGTCCACGTCGTCGACGACGTCGGCGAGGTAGGCGGCCGCCGGCTCGGGATACCGCTCGAAGAGCCAGGACAACACGTCCCCGACTGCCGCCTGGGCGTACTCCTCGCGGCTGATCGCCGGCCGGTACCGATGGGCCAGACCGGCCGTGTCGCGCTCCAGCAGCCCCTTGCTGGCCAGCCGGGCCATCGTCGTCATGACCGTCGTGTAGGCGATACCGCGCACCTTGGCGAGCTCGTCGTGGACGTCACGGACGGTGGCGTCACCGAGGCGCCAGGACACGTCCATGACCTCCTGCTCGAGCGGCCCGAGCAGGGTCTCGAGGGGTTCGTTGCGTCGTGTCATCCCCGCACCTCGCTTCCGAGCGGGCAGGCCCCGCCCGCATCGCCTCCGGGAGCCTAGCCCGCCCGGGGCCTCCTGGACAGGGACGGTCGACGTGCGCGGATGCCCGCCACGGAACACGCCGCCCATCGTGCGCCACGCGCCCCGTGACTGGCGAGGGACTAGACATTCTCTACCGTCTCGCGCGGCGCTCGGGGCGCGCCGCCGTGGGGAGTCCGGAGCGGCCACTCCCGTCATGAGGGGGACGAGGTGACCGACGTCGACCAGCGCGGCCGCAGGGCGGGCGATCCGCCGGCGGTCGAGCGTGGCCTCGGTCGCAACTACCGCAAGCTGTGGACCGCCTCGACGACGTCCAACCTCGGCGACGGCATCGACTCCGCCGCCATCCCGCTGCTGGCGGAAGCGCTGACCCGGGATCCGCTGCTGTTCGCCGGTGTCGCCATCGCCGGGCGGCTGCCGTGGCTGCTGTTCTCGCTCCACGCCGGCGTGATCGCCGACCGCGTCGACCGCCGACGGCTGATGTACGTCGCCAACGCGGTCCGTTTCGCGCTGATGGCCGTGCTCGGCACGGCCATCCTCCTCGACGTCGCCAGCATCTGGCTGCTGTACGCCGTGGCCATCGGGCTGGGCACGTTCGAGGTCCTCTTCGACAACGCCGCCAACGCCCTCATGCCGGCCGTCGTGCGCAGGCACCAGTTGGAGAAGGCCAACGGGCGCCTCTTCGCCGGCGAGGTCGTCGCCAACCAGTTCGTCGGCCCGGCCCTCGGCGCCTGGCTGTTCGGGATCGCGGCGGCGCTGCCGATCCTGCTCGACGCCGGCACGTTCGCGATCTCCGCGGGCCTGATCTTCGCGATGACCGGGACGTACTCACGCGACCACCGACGCTCGCGCCGGCTGTCCGCGCAGGCCGAGGCCCTCGCGCCGGCCGAGGGCGAGCTGATCGCGTCCGACCCCTCGCCCGCCAGCCCGGCCGCGACGATCACGCCGCCGGGCAAGCCGCGGGCCGTCGCGGAGATCCGCGAGGGCCTGGCCTGGTTGCGCGAACACCGCCTGCTGCGCACGTTCGCGCTGCTCACCGCCGCCATGAACGGCGCGACCATGATCTGGTACTCGATCCTGGCGCTGTTCGTCGTGGGCGACGAGTCCGTCCTGCAGTTGAGCGAGGCCGCCTTCGGCCTGTTGTTCGTCGCCGGTGCCACCGGGTCGCTGGTCGGCAGCTTCGGCGCCGAGCGGGTCGCGCGCCGGATCGGCAGCAGCAACGCGCTTCGCACCACCCTCGTCGCCGTCGGCCTCGCGCCCCTGGTGGTGGCGGTGACCGGCAACGTCGTCGTCTACCTGTTCGCGCAGGCCCTCTACGGCTTCGCGGCCGTCATGTGGAACGTCATCACGATCTCCCTGCGCCAGCGCCTCGTCCCCGACGAACTGCTCGGCCGGGTGAACAGCGTCTTCCGCTTCCTCGGCTGGGGTGCCATGCCGTTCGGCGCCCTCGTCGGCGGGCTCACGGCCAGCGCGTTCGGGCTTCGCGCCCCGTGGTTCGCCGCTGCCGGGGTGATGACCGTCGCCGTCGTCCTCGCGTTCCCGATCGTCAACGCGCGCGCCGTCGCCGCCGCCGAGCGCGAGGCCGCCGCGGCCGACGGCTAGCCTCGGCCGGCATGGACCGCGGCGACGAACCCCTCACCCTCTACACCTCCCTGCGGGGGCTGGTGGCGGTGCTGGGCACGCCGCCGCTGCTGGTCCTGCTCGGGCTCTGGGGCCTGACCGGCACCGGTGGGGGTGCGGTCGCGCTGACCTTCCTCGCCGTCGGCGTGCTCAGCGGTCTGGCCGTGCTGCTCGGCTACCCCCGCCACGTGGTCGTCTCGCGCGACGGCATCCGTCTGGTGAGCTTCCTCCGACAGCGCCGGCTGTCGTGGGACGTCGTCCGCGGCATCGAACGCACCCGACCGACGGCCGCCAGCATCCTGCGCGGCGGCCGCCCCACCCCCGGTGAGCCGACCCGGGTGTCCGGGGGACTGCTCGCCCGCGGTCGCGGGCGGCGGCAGTGGATGCTGACCGACCAGGTCGAGAGCGCCGCGGAGTACGACCACCTCTGCGCCATCGTGGCGCTCGCCCCCGGCGACGCACGCGTGCAGGCGGTCCGGCCCCACGACGAGGCCCCGCCGACGTTCCTGTACCGCCGCCGCGCCTCACGGACCTGAGGGCACGCCGCGCCCGGCACCGCCCGCCCACCTACTGCGTGCGGACTACGTGTCAACGTCCGCGCGGTCTTGCGGCGACTGGCTAGGGTCCGCGGTGGACAGGGTCCGAACGTCCGGTGAGCGGACATGTTCCGTTGGGAGACGTTCGACCGGTGCTACGTTCCTACTGCCACCGTAGTAGGCCGCTGGTCGGTCTTCCACGGCGTCACGTGAGGGACCTGAGTCACCGGACGGGAGAGCGCCCGCGAGGGCGGATCCGATGACCGCGTCCGGGACTCGCATATCCAAAACCAAGGAGCGATACATGCGGTCACCAAGCATCCGGCGATGGCGAGGCGTGGGCCTCGTCATGGCCGCTGCGCTCGTCGCCACCGCCTGCGGCGGCGGCGAGACGGCGGAAGAGCCCGAGGAGCCCGGCACCGAAGCCGAGGCCCCCGCCGAGGAAGAGGGCGAGGAGGCCGAAGGCGAGGGCGAGGAGGCCGAAGGCGAGGCTGCCACCGTCGAGGGCGGCACGATCCTGTTCGGGGACGAGCAGGAGCCGACGATCCTCAACGGCACCCTGATCGACGGCAACTCGCTGGTCACCTCGAAGGTGTTCAACAACGTCTTCCCGGGTGCCTACGTCATCCAGCCGGACTTCTCCTACGCGCCGTGGCTGATCGACGGTGAGGCGGAGTACACCGAGGACCCGTTCAGCGTCACCTACACCATCCGTGACGAGGCGGAGTGGTCCGACGGGACGCCGATCACCGTCGACGACTTCATCTTCACCCTCGAGATCTACGACGAGGACGCCCCGCACGCCGACCAGATCACCTCGCGCTCGGGCTACGAGCTGATCGAGGACTACGAAGTCGACGGTGACAAGACGATCACCTTCAACTTCTCCGAGCCGTACGCGGCCTGGCAGCTGCTGTTCAGCAACGTCTTCCCGGCCCACGTCCTCGAGGGCGAGGACTGGGAGACGGTCATGAACGACGAGCTCCCGGAGGTCTCCGGCGGCCCGTTCGTGTTCGACTCGTGGGACCGCGGCACCCAGCTGCGCCTGGTCCGCAACGACGCCTACTGGGACGGCGACGTCGCGCTCGACGAGATCGTGATGCGCTACGTCCCGGACACCACCACCCTGACCCAGCAGATGCAGGGTGGCGAGATCGACATGTACGACCCGCAGCCGCAGATCGAGCTCGTCCAGCAGCTCGACGAGGTCTCGGACCGCGTCAACTACGAGGTCGGCCTCGGCCCGGTCTGGGAGCACATCGACTTCAACACCCTCGTGGACGGCCTCGACCAGCAGTACGTGCGTCAGGCCATCGCCATGGGCATCAACCGCGAGCAGATCGTCGACACGCTCGTGCGGCCCGTGGACCCGGAGGCGGTCGTCCTGAACAACCCGTTCTGGATGGCCAACTCGGAGTACTACGAGCCCAACTACGAGCAGAACGACTACGACCCCGAGGCTGCCCGTGCCCTTCTCGAGGAGAACGGCTGCACCGAGGGTGACGACGGCATCTTCGAGTGCGACGGCACCCGCCTCTCGTTCCGCATCAGCACCACCGGCGGCAACGAGCGACGTGAGCTCACCCAGCAGCTGATCCAGGCCGACCTGCAGCAGGTCGGTATCGAGATCGACATCCAGAACGACGAGGGTGCGACCTTCTTCGAGCGTCTGAACACCCCCGACAACTGCGGCGGTGTCTGCGACTACGACATCGGTCTGTTCGCCTGGGTCGGCTCCCCCGACCCGTCCGGCAACGCCAACATCTACGGCTGCGACGGCGACACGCTGCGTCCCCAGAACTGGACCGCCTGGTGCAACCAGGAGATCACGGACCTGATGGACGAGGCCAACGCCACCGTCGACCCGGAGGCCAACGCCGAGCTGTGGAACCAGGCCGCGCAGGTCTTCGCCGACGAGGCGCCGGTCGTCCCGCTGTTCCAGCAGCCGCAGCTGTTGGCGTGGGAGAACTCCATCACCGGTCCGCAGCTGAACGCGACGAACCAGACCCAGTTCTGGAACTCCGCCAGCTGGGCGCGCACCGAGTGACCGGCGCATGACGGGAACCGGAAGCCTTCGCTAGCTTCCCGGCCGGCGTCCGTTTCGGACGAAACGGGCGCCGGCCCCCGCCCGGTCCTCGATGTCCTCCTACCGGGAAGGATTCGTCGGGTGCTCAACTATGCGCTGCGCCGCCTTCTGATCACGATCCCCATCCTCATCCTCTCGACGTTCCTCACCTTCGGGTTCGTCTCCTCCGTCGGAGACCCGCTCGCCGACCTGCGGGCGCAGCCGAACATCACGCAGGAACAGATCGACCGGGTCCGGGAGATGCGCGGCCTGGACGACCCCTTCCCCGTCCAGTACATCCGCTGGCTCGAGCAGATCCCCGGCGGCGGATTCGGCGAGTACCTGCTCTCGCCACGGCCGATCTGGCCCGACCTGCAGCGGGTGATGGGCAACACCCTCCAACTCGTCGTCGCGGCCGAGCTGATCGCGTTCGTGGTCGCCGTCGCGCTGGGCGTGCTGTCCGCCAAACGTCAGTACAGCGTCTTCGACTACTCGACGACGACACTCAGCTTCATCGGCTTCTCGATGCCGTCGTTCTGGTTCGCGCTGATCCTGCAGGTGATCGTGGTGCGGATCTACTTCGCCACGGGTGTCCGGGTCTTCCCGATCGCGAACCTGTCGTCGGCGAATCCCGGGACGGGGCTCGCCTTCTGGCTCGACCGCGCCCACCACCTGGTGCTGCCGGTCGCCTCGCTGGCGATCTTCTCCGTGGCGAGCTACAGCCGCTACATGCGTGCCTCGATGCTCGAGGTCATGTCCTCGGACTACATCCGCACCGCACGGGCCAAGGGCCTGCCGGAACGCAAGATCACCACGCGGCACATCATGCGCAACGCGCTGATCCCGACCGTCACCGTCGCCGCGCTCTCGTTCGGCACCCTGATCTCCGGCGCCATCGTGATCGAGACCGTGTTCGGGCTCGACGGGATGGGCCGCTACTTCATCAACTACCTCGGCCGCCGTGACCCCTACCCGATCATGGCCTGGCTGGTCATCGTCGGCTTCTTCCTGATGGTCGCGAACCTCGTGGCCGACCTGCTGTACGGCTACCTCGACCCGAGGATCCGCTATGAGTGACTCGTCGACGCCCCGGGACCGCGGCGGCGCGCTCCCGCAGGAGATCCCGGTCAACGGGGGCGCCGGTGGCGCGGAGATCGCGACGGACGACGCCCGGCTGCGTACCCCGGACGAGCCCGCCGTCGAGGACCCCGAGTACCACGACGGCAGCCAGATCGTCGTCCGCAGCCAGTGGCAGCTGTTCCGCCGACGCTTCTTCCGCCACAAGCTCGCCATGGGCAGCCTGCTGTTCCTCGTCGTCGTCGCGCTCGTGGCCCTGAACGCGGAACGCATCGCTCCCTATGGCTACGCCGAGATCAACGTCATCGACCGGTCGCTGTCGCCGACGTTCGAGAACTGGCACCTCTTCGGGACGGACCAGCTCGGACGCGACTACTTCAGCCGCGTCATCTACGGCACCCGGGTCTCGCTGCAGGTCGCCGGGGTCGTCGCGATCCTGACCACCCTCATCGGCACCGTGATCGGCGCGATCGCCGGGTTCTACCGCGGCTGGATCGATGCCATCCTGATGCGGCTCACCGACCTGGTCGTCATCGTGCCCCTGCTGGCCGTGCTGCTGATCGCCGCCGCGTTCCTGGGCCAGGGCCAGCCGATGCGCATCGCCATGATCATCGCGCTGTTGGTCTGGCCGACGCTCGCCCGCATTGTGCGCGGCATCTTCCTGAGCCTGCGCGAGAAGGAGTACGTCCAGGCGGCCCGCGCCTCGGGTGCGGGTGACCTGCGGATCATGTTCCGCCATATGCTGCCCAACACCATGGGCCCGATCCTGGTGAACATGACGCTGGTCCTCGCCTCGGCGATCCTCCTGGAAGCCACGCTGGCGTTCCTCGGCCAGGGCGTGAACCCGCCGACGCCGGCGCTGGGACTGCTCATCAACGAGGGCCGCAGCTCCATGCAGACCCAGTGGTGGCTGGTCGTGATGCCGGGCCTGGCCATCGTGGCCATCGCCCTGGCCATCAACTTCGTCGGCGACGGGCTGCGCGACGCGCTCGACCCGACCCAGCAGGAGAAGTGATGGGCGCCGAGCCGCAGTTCGTCGACGCACCGGCCGCGGACCCCGGTGTCCAGCCCCTGCTGTCGATCCGCGACCTGGTCACGGAATTCAAGACCCCGGACGGGATCGTCCATGCCGTCGACGGGGTCAGCTACGAGGTCTACCCCGGCGAGACCCTCGGCGTGGTCGGGGAATCCGGCTCCGGCAAGTCGGTCACGGTCATGAGCGTCCTGGGGCTCATCCCCCAGCCGCCGGGACGCATCGTGCGGGGCGAGATCCTGCTCGAGGGACGCAACCTCCTCGAGCTGTCCCCCAAGGAGATGCGCCGGGTCCGCGGCAAGGACGTCGCGATGATCTTCCAGGACCCGATGACGTCGCTCAACCCGGTGCTCACCGTCGGCGACCAGCTGGCCGAGGCCGTCCTGGTCCACGACGACGTCAGCGCCGACGTGGCCCGCAAGCGCGTCGTCGAGTTGCTCGAGCTGGTCGGCGTGCCCAACGCCGACCAGCGCTTCGACCAGTACCCGCACGAGTACTCGGGCGGTATGCGCCAGCGCGCCATGATCGCCATGGCGATGGCCAACCGACCGAAGATCCTCATCGCCGACGAGCCCACCACGGCGCTGGACGTCACCATCCAGGCCCAGGTCCTCGAGGTGCTGCACAAGGCCAAGGAAGAGACCAACGCCGGTGTGGTGCTGATCACGCACGACCTCGGCGTCATCGCGGAGATGGCCGACCGCGTCGTCGTGATGTACGGCGGGCGTGTCGTGGAGATGGGGACGGTCGACGAGATCTTCCACTCCCCCAAGCACCCCTACACGCTCGGTCTGCTGTCCAGCCTGCCGCGGCCGGACCAGGACATGGACCGTCTCGTGCCGATCCCCGGCCAGCCGCCCAGCCTCATCAACCTGCCCAGCGGCTGCTCGTTCCACCCGCGCTGCCACCTCGGCGAGGGCCGGCGCACGTGCCGCACGGAGGACCCGCCGTTGTTCCAGCTCGGGCCCATGCGGGGCTCGGCCTGCCACTTCCACCAGGAGATGGAGGACGAGATCCACCGCATCGAGGACACGACCGGGACCACCATCGAGGCGGACGACGCATGAGCGCAGCAGCCACCACCGACACCCCGCGCCCGGTTCCCGAGGACCAGCTCCACACCCGCTCGCCCCGCGGCGAGGAGATCCTGCGGGTCGAGGGGCTGACCAAGCACTTCCCGCTGCGCGGCGGGGTGTTCAACCGCCAGTACGGCGCCGTGCGCGCCGTCGACGGCGTCAGCTTCACCATCAACGCCGGCGAGACGGTCAGCCTCGTCGGCGAGTCCGGCTGCGGCAAGTCGACCACCGGGCGCTGCATCGTGCGCCTGCTCGACCCGACGGCCGGCAGGGTGTACTTCAAGGGGCACGACCTCGCGAAGATGTCGCACCGGCAGATGCGCCAGATGCGTCGCGAGATCCAGATCGTGTTCCAGGACCCCTACGCGTCGCTCAACCCGCGCATCAACGTGTCGGAGATCATCGCCGAGCCACTGCGCATCTACGGCCGCCACAAGAACGGAGGCAAGGACCGGGTCAAGGAGCTGATGCGGCTCGTCGGACTCAACCCGGAGCACGGCAACCGCTTCCCGCACGAGTTCTCCGGCGGTCAGCGCCAGCGCATCGGCATCGCCCGGGCCCTGGCGCTCAACCCGCAGCTGCTGATCCTCGACGAGCCGGTGTCGGCGCTCGACGTGTCGATCCAGGCCCAGGTCATCAACCTGCTCGAGGACCTGCAGGAGCAGCTGGGGCTGGCCTATCTGTTCATCGCCCACGACCTGTCGGTGGTGCGCCACCTCTCCGACCGCGTCGCGGTGATGTACCTCGGCCACGTCGTCGAGTTCGGCACCAAGCACCAGGTGTTCGAGCAGCCGACCCACCCCTACACGCAGGCGCTGCTGTCGGCGGTGCCGCTCACCGATCCGCGCATGCGCGGCAAGCGCGAACGCATCGTGCTCGAGGGCGACGTGCCGAGCCCCTCCAACCCGCCGTCGGGCTGCCGGTTCCGCACCCGGTGCTGGAAGGCCGAGGAGGTCTGCGCCACCGAGGTCCCCGAACTCATCGACCGTTTCGGGCACGGCCACCCCAGCGCCTGCCACTTCGCCGAGCCGAAGGCGACCATCCGCGGCTAGGCGCTTCGCTCCCCCGGGTCGGCGCACCGCAGCGCCGGGCTGGGGGGCAACGAGCGAGCGAAGCGAGCGAGCCGGGGGACCCAGCCCCTATCTCCGATGCCCCACGATGAGGGCGAAGTCCTCGCTGGACAGGCTGGCGCCGCCGACCAGCGCACCGTCGACGTCGGGCTGGCCCATCAGCTCGCGGATGTTGCCGGGCTTCACGCTGCCGCCGTACTGGATGCGGATGCCGGCCGCCGTCTGCTCGTCGTACAGCGACGCGAGCTCGGTGCGGATCGCGGCGCACAGGTCCTGGGCGTCCTGGGGGGTCGCCGTCCGGCCGGTGCCGATCGCCCAGACCGGCTCGTAGGCGACGACGAGATCGGCCGGGTCGGACACGGCGACGCCGGCGAGGCTGCCGCGGAGCTGCGACACGACCACGTCCACGGCCTGGCCGGCCTCGCGCTGCTCCAGCACCTCGCCGACGCACAGGATCGGCCGCATGCCATGGCGCTGCACGGCCGCGATCTTGGCGTTGACGATCTCGTCGGTCTCCCCGAACAGCTCCCGCCGCTCCGAGTGGCCCACGATGACGTAGCGCACGTCCAGACGCGCCAGCATCGTGGCCGAGATCTCGCCGGTGAAGGCGCCCTCGTCCTCGGTGTGGCAGTTCTGCGCGCCGAGGTGCATCGGCAGCCTGTCCGACTGCAGCAGCGTCTGCACGGACCGCAGGGCGACGAACGGCGGGCAGACGACGATCTCCTGCCCCTCGTAGTCGTCCTCACGCAGGTGGTAGGCCAGCTTCTGCACGAGCTGGATCGCCTCGAGATGATCGCGGTGCATCTTCCAGTTGCCCGCGATCACGGGTACGCGGTCGGTCACGGCTCTGGGTCCTTCGACGGCAGCTCGAACGGCGGGTGACGAGACCCTAGTGCGTCAGGCGACGTCCTCCTCGCGAACCTCGGCGTAGTGGCAGGCGCTGGGATGCCCGTGCCCGAACCGGTCGATCAGCTCCGGCACCTCCTCGGCGCACCGATCGGTCGCCTTCCAGCAGCGGGTGCGGAAGCGGCAGCCCGACGGCGGGTCGGCGGGGCTCGGGACGTCACCCTCGAGCACGATGCGCCGCTTGCGCCGCTCGGCGGCGTCGACGGCGGCGACCGGGACGGCCGACAGCAACGCCTGCGTGTAGGGGTGCGTCGCCCGCTCGTAGATGTCCGACTCGTCGCCGTACTCCACGATCTTGCCCAGGTACATCACGGCGACCCGGTCGGAGATGTGCCGGACCACCGCGAGGTCGTGCGCGATGAAGACGTACGCGAAACCGAACTCGTCCTGCAGTTCCTCGAGCAGGTTCACGACCTGGGCCTGCACGGACACGTCCAGCGCCGACACCGGCTCGTCGAGGATCAGCACCTCGGGGTTGAGCGCCAGGGCGCGGGCGATCCCGACGCGCTGACGCTGCCCGCCGGAGAACTGGTGGGGGTAGCGGTTGGCGAAGGCCGGGTCCAAGCCGACGCGCTCGAGCAGGGTCCCGAGCGTCTCGCGCCGCTTGTTCTTGGGCACCACGTCGGGGTGGATCTCCCACGCCTCGCCGATGATGTCGCCGACCGTCATGCGCGGGTTGAGCGACGCGTACGGGTCCTGGAACACGATCTGGACGTCGCGCCGCAGCCGCCGCAGCTCCTTCTTCGACATCTGGAAGATGTCCCGGTCCCGGTGGTAGGCATGACCGGCGGTCGGTTCCTCCAGGCGCAGCAGCGTGCGGGCGACGGTCGACTTGCCGCAGCCGGACTCGCCGACGAGGCCGAGCGTCTCGCCGCTGCGCAGCTCGAAGTCGACACCGTCGACGGCCTGGACGGACCCCACCTCGCGCCGGAAGACGATGCCCTGCGTGAGCGGGTAGTGCTTCACGAGACCCTCGATGCGCAGCAGGGTCTCGCCGGGGGTCCGGGAGCGGCCGAGCAGGTCACTGCCCATGCAGCACCTCCTGGAAGTAGTGGCACGCCGAGGTGCGGCGCACGGTGAGGTCACCGGCCTCGACCGGCTGGCCGTCGGTGACGTCGTAGGGCGGGGGCTCGACGGTCACGCAGTCGTCGCGGCGGTACGGGCAGCGTGGGTGGAACGGGCAGCCCGACGGGATGGCGGTCAGGCTCGGGGGCGCACCCTCGATGGGATCGAGCTCACCCTTGCGCTGGTCGAGCTGCGGGATCGAGCGCATCAGGCCTTCGGTGTAGGGATGGGCCGGACGCGCGTACAGCTGAGCGACGGTGCCCGTCTCCACGATCCGGCCCGCGTACATGACCGCCAGCCGGTCGGCGACCTCGGCGACGACCCCGAGGTCGTGCGTGATCAGGATCAGCCCCATGCCGGTCTGTTCCTGGAGTTCGGCCAGCAGGTCCATCACCTGGGCCTGGACGGTGACGTCCAGTGCGGTGGTCGGCTCGTCGGCGATCAGGACGTCGGGTTCCAACGCGAGGGCCATGGCGATCATCGCGCGCTGGCGCATGCCGCCGGAGAACTCGTGCGGGTACTGGTTGACGCGCTGGCGGGCGGACGGGATGCCGACCCGGTCCATCAGCTCGATGGCGCGGGCCTTCGCGTCGCGGCGCGACAGGCCGGCGTGCACGCGCAGCATCTCGCCGATCTGCCAGCCGACCGTGAACACCGGGTTCAGCGCGGTCAGGGCGTCCTGGAAGACCATGGCGATCCGCTGGCCGCGGACCCGACGACGCTCGTCCTCGGGCTGCTGGAGCAGGTCGTTGCCGCGGAAGCGGATCGCCCCCTTCGTGATGTGCCCGGGCGGCGTCTCGATCAGGCCCATGACGGCCTGCGCGGAGACGGACTTGCCGGACCCCGACTCGCCGAGGATCGCCAGCGTCTCGCCCGCGGCCAGCTGGTAGGTCACGCCGTTGACGGCGTTGACCGTGCCACGGGGGGTGCGGAACTCCACGTGCAGGTCCTCGACCTCCAGCACCGGCTCTGCCCGGCCGGCGTCGTGGAAGTGGGGCTCGGAGGAGGTGATCAGGTGGGACATCGCAGCGGCCTCCGTCAGCGCAGCTTCGGGTCGAGGGCGTCGCGCAGGGCGTCCCCCATCAGGATGAAGCTGAACACCGTGACCGAGAGGAACGCCCCGGGGAACAGCAGCAGGTGGGGCGCCTCGAGCAGCCGGGTCTGCGCCTGCGAGATCATCAGTCCCCAGGAGATCGCAGGCGTCTGCAGGCCCACGCCGAGGAAGGTCAGTGCCGCCTCGGCGGTGATCACGATGCCCACGAAGATCGTCGCGTAGACGACCACCGGCGTGACGGCGTTGGGCAGGATGTGCCGCCGCATGATGCGACCGTCGCTGGCGCCCAGGGCCCGCGCGGCCTGCACGTAGTCGGACCGGGCGGCCGCCAGCACCGACGAGCGCATGAGCCGCATCATCGTCGGCCACCCGAGCACGGCCAGCACCATCGCCACCTGCGGCACGCCGCGGTTGTCCAGGACCGTGAGCAGCACCAGGCCACCCAGGATCGTGGGCAGCGCGAAGAACACGTCGGTGACGCGCGCGATGACGGCGTCGATCGCGCCGCCGTAGTAGCCGGCCAGCGAGCCGAGCGTGACCGCGATGATGCTGGCGGTCAGCACCACGAGCAGGCCGACGGCGACGGAGGCCCGGGCCCCGTAGATCACCCGCGCGTAGTAGTCACGGCCCTGGATGTCGAACCCGAACCAGTGCTCGGCCGACGGCCGCTCCAGCGAGCGCGACAGGTCGGAGGCGACGGGGCTCGTGTCGGTGAACCAGCCCGGGAAGATCGCGATCAGCAGGATCAGGACGATCAGCAGCGCGGAGACGATGAACATCGGGCTGCGCCGCAGCTGGTACCAGGCGTCCGACCACAGCGAGGCCTGCTTGTCGTCGGCGACACCGGTCGTCGCCTTGGCCTCGGCGGAGGCGGACCCCGGAGCCGCGGAGGTGGACGAGGCTTGCTCACTCATAGCGGATCCTCGGGTCGAGCACGCCGTAGAGGACGTCGACGATGAGGTTGGACAGGATGAAGATCACGACGAGGGCGGTGACGATGCCGACGACGACCGGGCCCTCCTGCTGGCTGACCGCGCGGAAGATCTCGCCGCCGATGCCCGGGATGTTGAAGATCCCCTCGGTGATGATGGCGCCGCCCATCATGACCCCGAGGTCGGCACCCAGGAACGTGATGACGGGGATCAGGGAGTTGCGCAGCGCGTGACGGCCGACGACCCGGGAGCGCCGCAGGCCCTTGGACGTCGCGGTGCGCACGTAGTCGGCGCGCAGGTTCTCCACCAGGCTGGTGCGCAGCAGGCGTGCCGCGTAGGCCAGCGACGTCGCCGCGAGCACGAAGCCGGGCAGCAGATAGCTCTGCCAGCCGGCCCGGATGCCGGAGATCGGCAGCCACCCCAGCTCCAGGCCGATGACCAGCTGGGCGACGTAGCCGAGCACGAAGACGGGGATGGAGACGACCGCCGTGGTGGACACCAGCACGAGGTTGTCGACGAACGAACCGCGTCGCAGCCCGGCCAGGATGCCGGCGGTGAGCCCCAGCACGATCTCGATGACGAACGCGGTCAGTGCCAGACGCAGCGTGACCGGGAAGCGCTGCGCGAGGATGTCGGCGACCTGCCGGCCGGTGAAGGACTGGCCGAGATCGCCGGTGAAGACGCCCGCGATGTACTTGCCGTACTGGACGAGCAGCGGGTCGTTGAGGTTGTAGCGGTCGCGCAGGACCTCGAGCGTTGCCGCGGAGATCGGCCGTTCGCCGGCCAGGGCCTGGATCGGATCGCCGGGGATGGCGAACACCATCGCGAACACCAGGAAGGTGGCGCCGAAGAAGACGGGCACGGTCTGCAACAGCCGGCGGGCGACGTAACGTCCCACGACGTGCTCCTCACGTGGCGGCCCCGTCGGGCGGGGCGCGGTGCGGGCTTCGGGCTCGTCGACCCGGCAGCCGTGAGGGTGCGACCGCCCTGTGCGGCCGCACCCTCGACGACGTCGGGTCCAGGAGCGTCAGTCCTCGACCGAGACCTGCTCGACGCGCACGAAGGTGCGGCCGTCCATGATCACGTTGGACACGCGTGGCGTGTGGACCGTGGTCCGGGTCTCGTACCAGAGCGGAATGTTGGGCAGCTCTTCGAGGATGGCGTCCTCGGCCTGCTGGTACACGCCCTCGGCCTCGTCGAGGTCCGGCGTGGCGTTGGCCTCGCCGATCAGGTCGTCGACCTGCGAGCTCTCGATGCCGAAGTAGTTCGAGCTGCCGCCCGAGGTGTACAGCGGTTCGAGGGCGTACTGCGGCGAGCCGTAGGACAGGACCCAGCCGAGGCGGAACGGCCCCTCGATCTGACCACCTTCGAGCAGGTCGAGGTACTGGGCGAACTCGAGGCTCTCGAACCGGATGTTCTCGATGCCGAGGTTCTCGCGCCACTGGTTGCTGACGGCCTCGACCCACTCCTCGTGACCGGCCCCGCTGTTGAAGTAGACGACCAGCTCACCGTCGAAGCCACCGGCCTCGTCGAGCAGCTGCTGCGCCTGCTCCGGGTCGAACGTGCAGGCCTCGCACGCGTCCTCGCGGTGCGTGGCGAGGACCGGCGGGATCAGCGCGGTCGCGGGCTGACGGGCCCCGGCGAAGATCGCGTTGATGATGGCCTCGCGGTCGATCGCCATGGAGAAGGCGCGCCGCACGTCGACGTCCTCGAAGCGCTCGTCGTACATCGGGAAGCCCATGTACGTGAACGACGAGGTGTCGGTGCGGATCAGGTCCTCGCCGAAGTCGGCGTCTGCGGCACCCTCACGCTCCGGCGGGATGCCGTCGAGGATGTCGAGGTTGCCCTGCTGGACGTCGAGGTAGGCGGTGTTGATGTCCGAGTAGATCTGCCACACGATGCGGTCGGCCAGCCCCGGGTTCTCGCCCGGCCACTCGTCGTACCGCGTCATGGCGATCTGCTGGTCGCGCTCCCAGACGCCGTCCATCTGGTAGCGGCCGTTGCCGACCGGCGCCTCTTCGAAGGCGTCCATGTCGTCGTAGGCGACCTCCGGCAGCGGGTAGAACGCCGTGTAGCCGAGCATCGTCTCCAGCGGGCTGAACGGCTCGGTCAGCTCGATGGTGATGGTCGTGTCGTCGACGGCCTCGACGCCGGCCATGGCGTCGGTCTCGCCCGCCTGGACCTCTTCGTAACCGACGAAGTTCTCGAAGAAGTTCGCGTTGCGGTTGGCCGCGTCCGGGTCGACGGCGAAGTTCCAGGCGTCGACGAACGACTGCGCCGTGACCGGCGTGCCGTCGTGGAACGTGAAGTCGTCACGGATGGTGACGGTCCAGTTCTGCGCGTCGTCGGACTCGAGCGACTCGGCCATGACGGGCACCGGCTCGTAGGTCTCCGGGTCGTACTCGTAGAGACCGCTGAACAGCTGGTCCAGGACCTTCGAGCCGCAGACCTCGGTCGAGTCCTGCGGGATCAGTGACTGCGGCTCGCAGTTGTGGATGCTGAACTCGCCGCCGGCCGTCTGCTCGGCGGGCTCGGTCGCGTCGCCGTTGCCGCCGTCGTCCCCCGGGTCGGCCACCGGGTCGTCGCCCCCGCCGCCACAGGCGGTGATGAGCAGCGACGCGGCTGCGACCGCACCGAACGTGCGGGTGTACGAACGCATGCGCATGCAGCGCTCCTTGGTGTCGTGGAAGGGCGCCCACGGCCGTCCCGGCGGGGCGCGGTTGTGCGTGATGCGGCGGTCGCGCGTCGGCGCCGACCACCGTGACCCCCAGACCCTAACGTCGACCGGCCGAATGGACGGCCCAGCTGGCCGGGGCCACATGGACGGGTCGTTGGGTAGCGAACGATGCCCCGTTCTCGCCAATCGAGGGGCCGTTCGGACGCGGGCGCCGCACGGATCGCGTGACGTCGGTGCTGCCGGGAACACGCGCGTCAGGCCTGCGCACCACCGGCGATCGCGGCCCAGTCGGCATGCAGCGCCCGGTAGACCCCGTCGCGCGCGACCAGCTCGCCGTGGCGACCCTGCTGCACCAGCCGGCCGGCGTCGAACACGAGGACGCGGTCGGCCGCCTCGGCCGTGGACAGCCGGTGCGCGACCGTGACGCTGGTGCGCCCGCTGATCAGTCGCTCGATCGCCCGGCGCAGACGGACCTCCAGCGCCGGGTCCACGGCCGAGGTTGCCTCGTCGAGGACCAGCAGGTCGGGTGCCACGATCCAGGCCCGCACCAGGGCGACGAGCTGACGTTCGCCGGCCGACAGGCGCGAGCCCCGCTCCCCCACCCGTGTCGCCGGTCCGAAGGGCAGCGACGCCACCCACGCCGCCAGCCCGAGTTCCTCGAAGGCGGCGGCGACCTCGTCGTCGGTCGCGTGCGGTGCGCCGTAGCGGACGTTGTCGGCCAGCGTGGCGTCGAACAGGAACCCGTCCTGCGGCACGAACGCCACCCGCTGCCGCAGCGAGGCGAACCGGACCTGGTCCAGGGGGACGCCCGACAGCGAGATGGTGCCCTCGACCGGGTCCAGGAGCCTGGTCAGCAGCTTCACGAACGTCGACTTGCCGGACCCGGTCTCGCCGACCACGGCGACGCGTTCGCCCGGCGCGATCTCGAGGTCGAGGTCCGCGAGCACGTCGGGACCGGTCGGGTAGCGGAAGCGCACGCCGGTGAAGCGCACCGACAGCGGCCCGTCCGGCAGGTCTCGCCCCCCGGACCGGTGCCGCGCCGGGTCGCCGAGCTCCTGCGGCGTGTCGAGCACGTCGACGACCCGACGCACCCCGGCCGCGGCGGTCTGGGCCTGGTCGAGCACCTCGACGAGCAGCTGCACCGGCTCGATGAACAGGGTCACGAGGAACAGGAAGGCGACCAGCTGTCCTGCGGTGAGCCCGACGTCGGGGCCCAGCAGCACACCGCCGGCGACGACCAGGGCCGTCACCGACGCGGCGAAGAGCTCGCCGCTGGAGAACATGGCGGCGCCGAGCGCGCCGGTGCGGAACTCGGTGCGGAACTGCGCGTCCAGGGCGCGGTCGACCCGGGCCCGGCTGCGCTCCTCGGCGCCGAAGGCGCGGATCGTGGGCAGGCCGGCGATCGTCTCCGACATCGCCGCCATCGAGTCGGCGACCCGCAACCGGACCCGGTCGTAGGCCCGCGAGAGCACGCGCTGGAACAGCAGCAGCAGGATGGTGTAGAGCACCCCGGCGACCAGCACGAGCAGCGTGAGCCGCCAGTCGTACACGGCCATCAGGCCGAGCACGAGCAGGACCTGGGCGGCACCGACGAGCATGCCGACGCCGCCCCACTCGAGGAACTGGGTGATGGCCTCGATGTCGGAGGTCACGCGGGCCACGAGCACGCCGCGCCGCTCGGCCTGCACGTGCAGCACCGACAGGTCGTGGACGTGGCGGAACACCTTGACGCGCAACTGGGCCAGGCCGCGGGAGGCGGCCACGACCAGGCGGTACTGCGCGAGCCGGTTCGCGAGCATGGTCGCGAGCAGCGCCACGATCGCGACCGCACCGGCGGTCACGACGGCGGCGACGTCGATGGCGCCACCTGCCAGCACCTCGCGGTCGAGGACCTCGCGCACGGCGATCGGCACGACGAGCTGGCCGGCGGTGCCGACCACGGCCAGGACCAGCGTCAGGCGCAGGCCGTGACCGAGCACGGGCGCCTCGCGGACCGCCCGCCGGATCGCCGACAGCGCGGAGCGCGACGTCATGTCGGGTGCTCCGTCTCGTAGGCCCGCAGCAGGGCGGCGTACCCGGGCACCGTCCGCAGCAGGTCCTCGTGCGGGCCGTGGGCCACCACCCGGCCGTCGTCGACGAACACGACGTCGTCGGCCAGCATGATGCTCGAGCGGCGGTAGGCGATCATCACGATCGTCGACGGCAGGTCCGCCTCGCGCAGGGCGCGCAGGATGGCGGTCTCCACCGACGGGTCGACCGCCGAGGTGGCGTCGTCGAGCACCAGCAGCCGCGGCCGGCGCACCAGTGCGCGGGCGAGCGCGATCCGCTGACGCTGTCCGCCGGAGAGGGTCGTGCCACGCTCACCGAGGCGGGTGTGGAGGCCGGCCGGGAGGTCGTCGACGAACCCGAGCGCGTTGGCCATCCGCAGCGCCTCACGGATGCGGTCCTCGTCCGCGTCGAGGTGCAGCGCCACGTTGCCGGCGACGGTCTCGTCGAACAGGAACGCGTCCTGGGCGACGTAGGCGACCTCGCCGGGAAGGACACCGGGCGCCAGGCGTCGCAGGTCGCGCCCGTCGAGGCGGACCGTGCCGTGGTCGGGATCCCACAGGCGCGCGAGCAGCAGCGCGAGCGTGGACTTGCCCGACCCGGTGGGACCGACGACGGCGAGGGTCCGGCCCGGCTCGAGGTGCAGCTCGAGGTCGTGCAGCACCCGGACTCCCGGCTCGTAGCCGAAGGCGACGCGGTCGGCCTCCAGCCGGGCGGCCGGCGACGGCGGCGGCGTGCGGTCGTCGCCGTGGGTCAGCACGTCGTCGGCGCGGAGCACCGTCTCCACGCGCCGCCAGCCGGCGACGCTGTGGGCCGCGTCCCACATCAGGTAGCCGATCAGGCGCGTGGGCACCGCCAGCAGCGACAGCAGGTACGTGACCCGGACGAGCTCGCCCGTGGTGAGCGCGTCGCCCGCGATGCGGGCCGTGCCCACCACCAGCACGACGATCGTGCCGACGGCGGGCAGCCCCTCGGTCAGGGCGCGGTAGCCGGTCCACACGCGCCCGACCTCGACGAGCTGGTCCGCCAGGGAATCGGCGACGCGCCCGAATCGCTCCGTCTCCACCTGCTCGCGACCCAACGCCTTGACGGTGAGCGCGCCGTCGAAGCTCTCGTGCGCGACGCCGGCGACCGCGCCGCGCCGGCGCTGCGCCTCCTCCATCAGATGGAAGGTGAGCCACGCCCCGCGCAGGTCCAGACCGACGACGACGGCCAGCAGCACGACCGCGAGCCCACCGAGGTACGGGTCGGTCACCGTGATGACGGCGGCCGAACCGACCAGCAGGAACGTGACCCCGGTCGCGAACGGCAGCGGCGCCAGCATCATGGTCGCCTGCCGGCTGTCGACGTCCGAGACCGAGAGCAGGTCACCGACGCCGCGGGTGCCGAACCAGCGCAGGCTGAGCCCGAGCTGGTGCGCGATGAGCCGCTTGCGCAGGCGGGTCTGCGCCCCGAACTGCATCCGCGACGCGGCCGTGCGCCGCACGACGATGCCGACCGACTTCCAGACGGCCACACCCAGGATCAGCGCCAGCGCCGCGCCCAGCCGGCCGGCGGTCGGCGCGCCGTCGGTGAGCACGGGCACGATGACCTCGTCGGTGACCCAGCCGACCACCACCGCGCTGGCCACGATCGCCGAGGTGAACAGCACCGCGCCGACGGCCGCGAGGGTGAACACGACCGGCTGTTCGCGGACGAACCCGCCGATCAGGCGGGCGGCGTCGCCGACCACCTCGCGGGCCGAGGACGGGACCTGCTGTTCCGGGGTCGCCGCCCCCGTGCTCACCGACTCAGCGTCGCCGCAGTGCGGCGACGCCCGGCAGGTCCTTGCCCTCGAGCAGCTCGAGCGAGGCGCCACCACCGGTGGAGACGTGGTCGACCTGGTCGTCCAGGCCGAACTGCCGGATCGCGGCCGCGGAGTCGCCGCCGCCGACGACGGTGAACCCGTCTGCGGAGGCCATCGCCTGGGCGACGGTGTGCGTGCCCTCGGCGAACGAGGACCACTCGAACACGCCCATCGGCCCGTTCCAGAACACGCTGCCGGCGCGGCTGATCGCGTCGGCGTAGGCGTGGGCGGCACCGGGGCCGATGTCGAGGCCCATCTGGTCGTCGGGGATGTCGTCGACGTGCACGGTCCGTGCCGGGGCATGCTCGTCGAACTCCGGGGCGACCACCACGTCGTGGGGCAGCAGCACCTTCACGCCCCGCTCGCGGGCTGCCGCGACGAGGTCACGGACGGTGCCGACCTGGTCCGCCTCGACCCGCGAGGCCCCCACCCGATGGCCCTCGGCGACGAGGAACGTGAAGGCCATGGCGCCGCCGACGGCGACGACGTCGACCCGCTGCAGCAGGTTCTCCAGCACCGTCAGCTTGTCGCTGACCTTGGCGCCCCCGAGCACCGCCACGTAGGGGCGTGCCGGGTCCTCCAACAGCGTGCCCAGCACCTCGAGCTCGCG
Source organism: Egicoccus sp. AB-alg2 (assembly GCF_041821065.1). NCBI lineage: Bacteria > Bacillati > Actinomycetota > Nitriliruptoria > Egicoccales > Egicoccaceae > Egicoccus > Egicoccus sp. AB-alg2. The sequence goes on from NZ_JBGUAX010000001.1 coordinate 281,123, forward strand.
CGCGAGCAGCAGACCGGCGTAGCCAGGCAGTCGGGCCGGGATACCGGAGATGGAGGCGTGCGCGCGATGTGCGGCACCGAACGCGTCGTCGACGTAGACGTCCGCGAACGAGGCCAGCGCGTCGGCGAAGGCGTCGTCGTTGGCGGTCTCGCCGGCGTCGAAGCGCAGGTTCTCGAGCAGCAGCACCTGCCCGGGCCGCAGCGCCTCGGCCTTCGCGCGGGCGTCGGGTCCGACGACGTCCTCGGCGGCGACCACCTCGGCACCGAGCGCCTGGGCGAGGCGCGCGGCGACCGGCGCCATCGAGTAGGCCGGGTCGGGTGCGCCCTTCGGACGTCCGAGGTGCGAGGCCACCACCACGCGGGCGTCCTGGTCGAGCAGGCGGCGCAGGGTCGGCACCGACGACTGGATGCGCAGGTCGTCGGCGACCGCGCCATCGCGCAGCGGCACGTTGAGGTCGGCACGCACGAACACCCGCGTGTCGGCGGCGTCGAGGTCGTCCAGGGTGGGCACGCCGTCGAGCAGGGAGGTCACAGGGGCGCCTTTCGCGTCAGCCGGCCCGCGCTTCCGAGGAAGCGCGGGCCGGTGGGTCCGTCGAGGTGGCCGCTACCTACAGCTTGTCGCCCACGAAGACGACGGCCTCGGCGAGCCGGGTCGAGTAGCCCATCTCGTTGTCGTACCAGCCCATCACCTTGACCAGCTTGCCGTTGGCCATGGTGCTCTGGGCGTCGAAGATGCACGAGTGCGGGTTGCCGACGATGTCGATGGACACCAGCGGCTCCTCGCTGTACTCGAGGATGCCCTTGAGCGGCCCGTCGGCCGCCTCCTTCATGGCGGTGTTGACCTCGTCCGCCGTGACCTCGCGCTGCAGGACCAGGACGAGATCGGTGATGGAGCCGGACGGGATCGGCACGCGCAGGGCGAGCCCGTCGAGCCGGCCCTTCAGCTGCGGCAACGCCAGCGCGGCCGCCTTGGCCGCACCGGTCGTGGTCGGGACGATGGACAGCGCGGCGGCGCGAGCGCGGCGCGGGTCCTTGTGCGGGGCGTCGTGCAGACGCTGGTCGCCGGTGTAGGCGTGGACCGTGGTCATCAGGCCCTGTTCGATGCCGAAGGCCTCGTCGAGGACCTTCGCCATCGGCACGACGGAGTTGGTCGTGCACGACGCCATCGAGATGACGTCGTGGTTCTCCGGGTCGTAGACGTCCTGGTTGGCGCCCAGGACGATCGTCGCGTCCTCGTTCTTGGCAGGCGCGGAGATCACGACCTTCTTCGCCCCGGCGTCGAGATGCTTGGCGGCGTCGTCGCGCTTGGTGAAGAAGCCGGTGGACTCCACCACGACGTCGATGCCGAGGTCCTTCCACGGCAGGTTGGCGGGATCGCGCTCGGCGAGGACCTTGATCCGGTCGCCGTCGACGACGAGGTCGTCGCCGTCGATCTCCACCGTGCCGTCGAACCGTCCGTGGACGCTGTCGTACTTCAGCAGCAGCGCCAGCGTGGCGGTGTCGGTCAGGTCGTTGACCGCGACGATGTCGACGTCGAGGCCCTGCTTCTTGGTGGCCCGCAGGTAGTTGCGGCCGATGCGGCCGAAGCCGTTGATGGCGACGCGCAGGGACATCTGCTCTTCGCTCCTTGGAACCGGGAGGACATCAGGAAGGGGAGCTGGAAGCGGGGTCGCGTGCGCACCCCGCGTGGGCTCTCGACCCTATCACCGGCGCTCTGCCACGGTCAGGGGTCCGTCCGGTGGGGATCGGCCCGGCCGAGCAGGTCGGCGTGCAGCGCCTCGAGCTTGCGCAGCCGCCGGTGCACCGCGGACTTGCCGACCGGCGGATCGAGCAGCTCCCCGAGCTCCTGGAGGCTCGCGCCCGGGTTCGCGAGCCGTGCGAGCGCGACGACCCTCACGTCGTCCTCGAGGCCGTCCCAGCCGACCGCCTCGACGACCTCCTCGACGAGGCGGACCTGGGCGGTGGCGGCGTCGATGGTGCGGCGCAGGTTGGCGGCGTCGGCGTTGGCCAACCGGTTGGCGTCACCCCGCAGCTGGCGGCGCAGCCGGCGGTCGCCCCACTGCAGGAACGCGACGGTGGCACCCACCGCCGCGAGGAGGTCACCGATCGTGTCGCCGGACTTCACGACGACGCGGTGCCGCTCGCGGGTCCGGTCCTGGCCGCCGACGTGGCGGGCGGTGCCGCCCACGCACCGCTCGACGAGTCCGGCCAGGGCGGCGGCCGTCGCTTCGCTGCGGGTGGTGACCTCCAGGTGCGGCTCGCGGCCCGGGTCGGAGATCGAACCCGCCGCGAGCAGGGCGCCGCGGAGGTAGGCCACGGCGGCGGGCCGGCCCAGGTCGGGCGGCAGCCCGTCGCGGGGCCGGCCGGCGTCGTCGACCAGCGCCAGGTCGCGGGCCACGTGGTCGGCGCCCACCTCGACGCGGACACCGTAGGTCGAACGCCGTTGCACACCGCCCGGTGCCCGGACGAGCAGCTGGGGCCGCAGGCCGTAGCGGCGCTGCAGCAGGGCGAAGGTCCGGCGGGCGACGGCGCCGGAGCCGGTCGTGACCTCCAGCCGGCGCCGGACCCCGTCCTCGCCGCCGGCGACGGTCAGGCTGCCCGCCAGCCGCAGCAGCGCGGCGAGTTCGGCCCGGGTCTCCGCGTCGCCGCCCAGCGGCAGCCGGGCGAGCTCCTGCCGGACCGCCTCGGTGAACGACCCGCTCATCGGCCGGCGAGCAGGTCCGCGAACACGGCCGCCAGCGCCCGCGGGTCGTGCCCGTCCGCGCCGTCCAGCAGGTCGGTGGTGACGACGCGGGCGACCTGCCCGCGCAGCTCGTCGCCGCGCAACGGCTCGCCCACGCCCTTCGGCGGCGGACCGTCGTGGGCCACGCACACGTCGATGCGCAGGTTCGGCACGTGGGCACGCAGGGCGTCGAGGTGGTCGCGCAGCCCCAGTCCCTCGGTCTCCCCCGGCTGCTCCCGCAGGTTGGCCACCAGGACGACCGGCGCGGCCGTCGTCGCGAGCGCGGCGGCGACGCCGTCCACGAGCAGGTTGGGCAGCAGGCTGGTGAACAGCGACCCCGGCCCGAGCACGACCAGCTCGGCGGCGGCGATGGCCGGTCCGACGTCGGGGGCCGCCAGCGGTGCGTCCGGCTCCAGCCACACCCGCCGCAGCCGGGGGGTCGAGGCGACCGCCGCCTGCCCACGCACCTCGACGTCGTCCGTGCTGCCGTGCAGGACGACCGGTGTGGTGGTGCACGGCAACACGCGGCCCGGCACCTCGAGGACGCGGCAGAGTTCGTCGAGCGCGGCCTGCAGGTCGCCGCCGACGAGGTCCTGCAGCGCCACCAGCACGAGGTTGCCGAGGCTGTGGCCGCCCAGCTCGCCCCGCGGGAAGCGGTACTGCAACAGGCGTGCCAGCTGCCGCTGCCGCGCCATGGCGGTCACCGCCATGCGCAGGTCGCCCGGCGGCAGCACGCCGAGATCGCGCCGCAACCGCCCGGAGGAGCCACCGTCGTCGGCGACGGTCACGACGGCCGTGACCTCGTCGACCACCTCGGGCAGCGCCGCGAGGGTCCGCGCGAGGCCGTGGCCCCCGCCGATGGCGACGGCGGACGTCCGACGTGTGGGCGCGCTCACTCCTCGCCCAGGTCCCGGTGCTGCACGTTGACCGACAGGTCCGTCGTGGACCGCAGGTGCGCGCCGACCTCCTCGCTGATCGCGACCGAACGGTGCTTGCCACCGGTGCACCCGATCGCGATGGTCAGGTAGCGCTTGCCCTCCTGCACGTAGCCGGGCACGACGACGTCCAGCAACTGCTTGAGCGCGGTCATGAACGGGCCGCTCTCCGGCTGGCCGAACACGTAGTCGCGCACCGGCTCGTCACGGCCCGTGTAGGGCCGCAGCTCCTCGACCCAGTGGGGGTTGGGCAGGAAGCGGACGTCGAACAGCAGGTCGGCGTCACGCGGGGTGCCGCGCTTGAAGCCGAACGACACGACCTCGATGCGCAGCTTGGCGGCCTCGTGGCCCTGCAGCAGCTCCAGCAACCGGGCGCGCAGTTCGTGCACGTTGAGCCCGCTGGTGTCGATGATCAGGTCCGCCATGCCCCGCAGGTCGCTGAGCTGGGCACGCTCGGTCCGGATGCCGGCCAGGACGCCCGCGCCGTCGGCGGCCGGGTGACGGCGGCGGGTCTCCTCGAAGCGGCGCACCAGGACGTCGTCGTCCGCGTCGAGGAACAGCACCCGCACGTCGGCCTCGCTCGCCCGCAGCTCGCGGATGGTGTCGACCAGCGCAGCGAAGAACTCGCGGCCGCGGACGTCGACGACCAGGGCGAGGCGGCCGACCGACGACCCGGGCGCGAAGGCGAGTTCGGTGACGCGCGAGATCAGCGTCGGCGGCAGGTTGTCGATGACGAACCAGCCGAGGTCCTCGACGACGTTGGACGCCGTCGAACGGCCGGCGCCGGACAGGCCGGTGATGATCATGATCTCCGGCCGGTCGACCGTCTCCTCGTCGATGATGCGGTCGAACTGGCGCCCCTCGTCGCCGGGGGCCGCCGCGTGGGCCGGGCGGCCCTGGCCGGTCGAGGTGCCACCCGTGGGCTTCGCGTCGTCGGTCACGTGGACTCCTCGGTGACGGTCCCGTGCAGGTGGTCGTGGACGGCGGTGGCGATCCTACGGGACACCCCGGGCACGGCCATCAGCTCCTCGACGCTGGCACGCTTCATCGCGGCCACGGAGCCGAACTGGCGGAACAGCGCCTTGCGGCGGGTCGGGCCCACCCCCGCGACGCCGTCCAGGGCCGAGGAGGCCACGAGCTTGCTGCGGCGGTTGCGCTGGTAGGTGATCGCGAACCGGTGGGCCTCGTCGCGCACCCGCTGGACGAGGTAGAGGGCCTCGCTGCCGCGCGGCAGCACGACCGGCCGGGCCCGGCCCGGCAACCACAGCTCCTCGAACTTCTTCGCCAGGCCCACGAAGGCGACGTCGGCGGTGGCCAACTCACCGGCGCCCTCGAGGGCCGCGTTCAACTGGCCGACCCCACCGTCGATGATCACGAGGTTGGGCGGGTACGCGAAGCGTCGGGCGACCGGGTCGACGGCGTCGGCGGTCGCGTCGATGGCCGTCACCTCGCCGCCGGGGTCGCCGACCGGGTCCTCGACGACGTCGTCGGCGGTGCGGGTCTGCGCGAGGCGGGCGAAGCGTCGGCGGATCACCTCGCGCATGGAGGCGAAGTCGTCGTTGCGGTCGATCGAGAGCTTGAACCGCCGGTAGTCGGACTTCTTCGGCAGCCCGTCCTCGAACACCACCATGGAGCCCACCACCTCGGTGCCGCCGAGGTGGGAGATGTCGAAGCACTCGATGCGCAGCGGTGCCTCGTCGAGGTCCAACGCCTCCTGCAGTTCCTTCAGGGCCCGGCTGCGGCTCTCGAAGTCGCTGGCGCGCTTGAGGCGGGCGCGCTGGAACGCCTCGCGCGCGTTCTCCCCGACCGTCTCCAGGAACGCGACCTTGTCGCCGCGCTGCGGGACGACGAACCGGACCTTCTGGATGGGCCGGCCGCGCGAGCCGGCCCGCGTGTGGCGGCGCTGCTCGGCCAGCAGGGTGCTGAGCGCGTCGGCGTCCTCGGGCTCGACCGGGACCACGACCTGTGGCGGGATGTCGTCGTCGCGATCGGCGTACAACTGCAGCACGAAGGAGGTCAGCAGCTGTGCGGTCGTCAGCGGCTCGACCTTGTCGACGGTCCAGCCCTTGCGCCCCACCAGCCGGCCGCGGCGGACGAAGAAGGCCTGCACCGCGGCCTCCAGTTCGTCCTCGTGCACGGCGATGGCGTCGAAGTCCTCGGCCCGCGCGGACACGACCTGCTGCTTCTCCAGGGCCTTGCGGACCGCGGTCAGCTGGTCCCGGAAGCGCGCGGCCGCCTCGTAGTTCTGCTCCGCCGCGGCGGCCTGCATGTCGTGCTCGAGCTGGCGCAGGACCGGTCCGGTCTCGCCGTCGAGAAAGCGCCCGAGCCGCTCGACGAGGTCGTGGTGGTCGTCGAAGGAGATCTTGCCGACGCACGGGGCGGCGCAGCGGTCGATGTGGTAGAGCAGACAGGGCTTGCCGGTACGGGCGGCGCGGTCGTAGATGCCCTGCGAACAGGTCCGCACCGGGAAGGTGCGCAGCAGCAGGTCGAGGGTCTCCCGGATCGCGTAGGCGTGGGCGTACGGGCCGAACCGCAGGTCGCCCTTGGCGACCTTGCCGCGCTGCACCCGGGCCCGTGGTACCTCGTCGGAGGTCGTGAGCACGAGGTACGGGTACGACTTGTCGTCGCGGTAGCGCACGTTGTAGCGCGGCCGGTGGCGCTGGATGAGCGTGTACTCGAGATGGAGTGCCTCGACCTCGCTGTCGACGACGATCCACTCGACCGAGCGGGCCGCCTCGAGCATCGCGCGGGTGCGCGGCGCGATGTTGTGCCAGGCCTGGAAGTAGTTGCCCAGCCGCTGCCGCAGCGACTTCGCCTTGCCGACGTAGACCACCCGGCCGTGGGCGTCCTTGAACTGGTAGCAGCCCGGCGCCTCGGGGACGGTGCCGGGTTCGGGACGGAAGGCGAGAGCCGGGTTGCGCACGTCGATGGCCAGGCGTGGGGACGGGACGGACGGCCGCGGACGGCGCGCCGCATCGGGCCTTCGAGGGTAGCCCTGACCGGATGCCGCCCCCGTCAGGTTCGCCGCGCCGCGCCCGGCTCCTAGGCTCCTCGTGCACGCCCCCGCTAGGAGGACCGGTGCTGGTCGCGCAGACGGCCGCTGAGCTCGCCGAGGTGTGTGGTGTCGGCGAGGACGCGGAGATCGACTTCACCTGCGAGGTGCTGTACCGCCTGACGGGCAACGACCTCGTGGCCCGCGGCGGCGGGCTGGTCACGACCGCGCTGCGGGTGCTGCTGATCCTCGTGGTCGCCTTCGTGGCGACCAAGCTGCTGCGTACGGCGATCAGCCGCTTCGCCAGCACGATGGAACGGCGCATCCAGGCCCGGATCGAGCGGGGCGAGCAGCGCGGCACGCTCGACGTCGCGCGCTACCGCATGCGCCGGTTCCAGCGGCTGCACGCCATCACCGGGGTCATGCGCGGCGTCGCCGGCGTCGTGGTGTGGGTCATCGCCGTGTTCGCCGTGCTGTCGGCGCTGCAGATCAACCTCCAGCCGATCCTCGCCGGGGCCGGACTGGCCGGCATCGTGATCGGCTTCGGCGCGCAGCAGCTGGTGCGTGACGTCCTGGCCGGCATCGCGATGCTGATCGAGGACCAGTACGGCGTCGGCGACTGGATCGAGATCGACGGCCGGATCGGCCAGGTCGAGCGGGTCGGTCTGCGTGCCACCTCGATCCGCGACCTGGACGGAATCGTCTGGCACACGCTCAACGGCCACGTCCAGCAGGTCGGCAACCTCTCCCAGGAGTGGAGCCGGTCGCTGCTCGACGTCCCGCTCGCGCTCGACAGCGACGTGCCGGCGGCCAAGGCGATCATCCACAAGGTCGCGTCCGACCTCGCGGCGGACGCGGTCTGGGGCGACGACATCATCGGCCCGCCGGAGATCTGGGGCGTGCAGGACTTCGGCCCCGCAGGGCTCTCCATCCGGCTGGTCATCCCGACCAAGCCGATGGCGAACTGGGACATCAACCGCCAGCTTCGCGAGCGGCTCCACCGCGCCTTCGCGCAGGCCAACATCCGCATGCAGGGACAGCTGGTCGAGGTCGGCGGCATGGCCACCGGCTACCCGCTCTTCACCCGCATGCAGGAGGCCGACGGCGACCGTCAGTCACGACCCCGCCGCCGTGGTCTGGTCCCGCCCGACGTCGGGCCGCTGGACGCGCCCCCGCAGGTCGCCGCGGCCGAGCCCACCGCCGACACCGGCGAGCACGCCCGCGACCAGACCACGGAGTTGCGCCTGGAACGCGGGCGCGAGCCACGGCCCGACTGACCGGATCACCGGCGTGATGGCCCGGTCACCGGCGGGCGACCGGGTCCGTCGCCGACGCGAGCGTCGCGGCGGTAGTGGACGACCCGCAGGCCGGGGACCGGCTCGGTCTCGCCGGTGACCACGAAGCCCAGCGACTCGTACAACCGCCTCGCCGGCAGGTTCGCCGCCCCGGTCGCGACCTCGGCCCGGCGGTGCGGCACGACGGCGAGCACGAAGCCGACCAGGCGCCGCCCGAGCCCCTGGCGGGCACGGTCGGGACGCACGGCGAGCCGGTCGATGTCCAGCACCGTGTCGCGGACGCGGTAGCCGAGGGCCGCCACGGGCCCGGTCGCGTCCTCGATGCCCAGCACCACCAGGTCGGCGGCGATCAGCTCGGCGACCGTCTCGTGCAGGGGCGGGATGGCGCTCGACCCGACCAGCGCCGCCTCCTGGGCGTACGCCAGCCGCTGCAGGTCGACCAGCCGTGCCGCCACCTCGGGTGCGTCGTGGCGCAGCCGGCGGACCTGCGGCCGCGTGGCAGGGGCCGGCGTCCCCGAGTCGGTGGGCCGGCCCAGCGGGCCGAGCCACGGATGGCCGGCGGGCAGGTGCCGGGCCAGCCAGCCGCGCCGGCGGACGTCCAGGGCCGGCAGCACCGCGGCGAAGTCCGCTTCGTCCTTCGGGCGCGGCGTCCGGGCCTTCATCAGCAGCTGCAGCTCCGGGGCGAGCACCGGGATGCCGCCCACGTCGACCACCGCCTCGGTGAGGGACCGTCGCACGGCCGGGTCGCGCCGGGACACCCAGGACGGCCCGTCGGCCTCGTTCACGTGCAGCTGGAACCGCCACGACGCGCTACCGGGGCGTCGGGCCCACACGTCGTGGACACCGACGGGCAGCCACTCCCCCGGCGCCCACGGTCGCAGCGTGCCGGGCGGGTCCGCCGCCCACAGCTCCCAGCCGCGCAGGTAGCGCTGCACGGCCGCCTGGTCGCGGCGCAGCACCCCGACGTCGAGGTCGTCGTGGCGGCGCGTGCGTCGCCCGACGACCAGGTCCAGCGCCCAGCCGCCCGCGATCCACCAGGGGAAGGACGCACCGGCGAACACCGCCGCCGCCTGCGTGGGCGACAGCGGCTGCCAGTCGTCGAGGTCCATGCCGCCTCCCGCTCCGTCGCGCAGCGGGGCAGCCTAGGACGGGCGTGACCCTCGTCGACGCGTGGTCAACCCGGCAGCAGGTCGCGCAGGAACTTGCCCGTGTAGCTGGCCGGCGCGGCGGCGACCTCCTCGGGCGTGCCCGCCACGACGATCGTGCCGCCGCCGTTCCCGCCCTCGGGCCCGAGGTCCAGGAGGTGGTCGGCGGTCTTGATCACGTCGAGGTTGTGCTCGATCACGATGACCGTGTTGCCCTTGTCGACGAGGCGGTGCAGCACGTCGAGCAGGCGGCGGATGTCCTCGAAGTGCAGGCCGGTGGTCGGCTCGTCGAGGATGTAGACGGTCTGGCCGTTGTAGCGCTTGCGCAGTTCCGTCGCGAGCTTGACCCGCTGGGCCTCGCCGCCCGACAGCGTGGTGGCGGGCTGGCCGAGCCGCACGTAGCCGAGCCCCACGTCGTGCAGCGTCTGCATGTAGCCGGCGATGCCCGGGATGTTGGCGAAGAACGCCAGTGCCTCGTCGACCGACAGCTCGAGCACTTCGGCGATCGTCTTGCCCTTGTAGTGCACCTCGAGGGTCTCGCGGTTGTAGCGCCGGCCCTTGCAGACCTCGCAGGGCACGTAGACGTCGGGCAGGAAGTGCATCTCGATCTTGAGCGTGCCGTCGCCGCGGCAGGCCTCGCAGCGGCCACCCTTGACGTTGAACGAGAACCGGCCCGGCTGGTAGCCGCGGACCTTGGCCTCCGGGGTCGAGGCGAACAGCTGCCGGATGCGGTCGAACACGCCGGTGTAGGTCGCGGGGTTTGACCGGGGAGTCCGGCCGATCGGCGACTGGTCGACCACGACCGCCTTGTCCACGTGCTCGAGACCCGTGACCCGCCGGTGCTTGCCCGGCAGGGCGCGGGAGCCGTACACGTGGCGCATCAGCACGCGGGACAGGATCTCGTTTACCAGCGTGGACTTGCCGGACCCGGACACGCCGGTCACGCAGGTGAAGGCCCCCAGCGGGAACGCGGCCGACACGTCGCGCAGGTTGTGCTCGACGGCGCCCTCGATGGTGATGGCCTTGCCGTTGCCGCGGCGACGCTCGTCCGGCACGGCGATCTTGCGCTCGCCCGCCAGGTAGGCGCCGGTCAGCGACTTGCGGGTCAGGCGCTTGAGGCCCTCCACCGACCCGGAGTGCACGATCTCGCCGCCGTGCTCACCGGCGCCGGGGCCGATGTCGACGACGTGGTCCGCCGCGTCGATGGTGGCCTCGTCGTGCTCGACGACGATCAGGGTGTTGCCGAGGTCGCGCAGCCGGATCAGCGTCTCGATCAGCCGCTCGTTGTCGCGCTGGTGCAGCCCGATCGAGGGCTCGTCCAGCACGTACAGCACCCCGACCAGGCCGGCGCCGATCTGGGTGGCCAGCCGGATCCGTTGGGCCTCGCCGCCGGACAGCGAGCCCGCGGGCCGGTCGAGGGTGAGGTACTCCAGACCGACGTCGAGCAGGAACTGCAGCCGCGCGCGGATCTCCTTGATGACCCGGGCACCGATCAGCGTCTCGCGCTCGCTGAGCTGCAGCCCCTGGATGAAGGCGTCGGCCTCCGCGACCGAGGCGGCGGTCAGCTCGGCGATGGAGCGGCCACCGACGGTCACGGCCAGGATCAGTGGCTTGAGGCGCTTGCCGTCACACGCCGGGCACGGCACTTCGCGCATGTACTGCTCGACCTGCTGGCGCACGTGGTCGGAGTCGGTCTCCGCGTGGCGGCGCAGCAGCGAGGGGATGACACCCTCGACCTGGGCCTTGTAGGACCGCCGGCGGCCGTAGCGGTTGGTGTAGCTGACGTGGACGCGCCCGTCGACACCGTTGAGGACGGCGTCCTTCACCTCGGCGGCGAGGTCCTGCCAGGGCGTGGACGGCTCCCCGCCGGCGTGCCGGACGGTCGCGCGCAGCAGCTGCTGGTAGTAGTTGGACTGTGCGCCGGTCCCCCACGGCAGCACGACGCCCTCGTCGACCGACAGCGTCGGGTCGCCGATGACCAGCTCCGGGTCGACGGTCAGCTGCGTGCCGAGACCCGAGCAGGATTCGCACGCCCCGTAGGGCGAGTTGAACGAGAAGTTGCGCGGGGCGAGCTGCTCGAAGCTCAGACCGCAGTGGGCGCAGGCGAGGTGCTCGGAGAACACCAGCGTCTCCGCCCGCGGCTCGGGCAGGCCACGCTCACGGGCCTCCTCGAGGGTGTCGCGGGTCGGCAGCACCTCGATCATGGCGATGCCGTCCGCCAACTGCAGGGCGGTCTCGATCGAGTCGGCGAGGCGGCGGCGCAGGTCGGACTTCTGCACCAGCCGGTCGACCACGACCTCGATGGAGTGCTTCTTGTTCTTCTCCAGCCGCGGCACCTCGTCGATGGGGTGGACCTCGCCGTCGACACGGACCCGGGCGTACCCGTCGGTCGACAGCTGCTGGAACAGCGCGGCGTACTCGCCCTTGCGGCCGCGCACGACCGGAGCGAGCACCTGGAAGCGCGTGCCGGCGGGCAGCTCGTGGACCTGGTCCACGATCTGCTCGGCGGTCTGCCGCGCGATCGGGCGGCCGCAGTTCGGGCAGTGGGGTTGGCCGATCCGGGCGTACAGGAGCCGCAGGTAGTCGTAGATCTCCGTGATCGTGCCGACCGTCGACCGCGGGTTGCGCGAGGTCGACTTCTGGTCGATCGAGATCGCCGGCGAGAGGCCCTCGATGAAGTCGACGTCCGGCTTGTCCATCTGCCCGAGGAACTGCCGGGCGTAGGCGGACAGCGACTCCACGTAGCGGCGCTGGCCCTCGGCGTAGATGGTGTCGAAGGCGAGGCTGGACTTGCCGGAGCCGGACAGACCCGTGAACACCACCAGCGCGTCGCGCGGGATCTCGAGGTCGACGTCCTTGAGATTGTGCTCGCGAGCACCGCGGACCACGATCTTGTCGTGCGCGTCACGGCGGCGAGTGGCCACGGGCGACCCCCTGCGGCAGGACGGGTGGGACGGCGGGTGCGCCGGCCACGCGGAAGGATGCATTCGGGCGGACGTGCCCGGCGCCACGGGAACCCGTCGAGCAGGACCCGGACGCCGGTGAGGGTACTGACCACCGACCGTACCGCTACGGGCACCCTGAGTCGAACATTCGTTCGGCCGGCGTCGGGGGTGGCGGAGGCCGTTCCCGACCCTCGGTCCTGCTCCCTGACCGGCGACGATCCCTAGGCTGCGAGGCGAACCGCCTCGCCGCATCCCGCTCGACGGAGGCCCGCCGTGCGCATCGCCGTCTTCAGTGCCCGCTCCTACGACCGTCGCTTCCTCGAGGAGGCCAACGAGCGGCACGGCCACGACCTGCACTTCCTCGAGGCCCGCTTGGACGACACGACGGCGGCGCTCGCGGACGGCTTCGACGGGGTGTGCGTCTTCGTCAACGACACCGTCGACGCGCCCGCCATCGAGCAGTTGGCGGCCGGTGGGACGCGGCTGCTCACCCTGCGGTCGGCCGGCTACAACCACGTCGACCTCGCGGCTGCCGAGCGCCACGGCATCACCGTGGCCCGGGTGCCCGCCTACTCGCCGTACGCGGTCGCCGAGCACACCGTCGCCCTCATGCTGTCCGTCGAGCGCAAGATCCACCGGGCCCACAACCGCGTCCGCGAGGGCAACTTCGCCCTGGACGGACTGCTCGGGTTCGACCTGCGCAACAAGCGCATCGGCATCATCGGCACCGGCAAGATCGGCATGATCGTCGCCCGCATCATGCGCGGGTTCGGGTGCTCGATCCGCGCGTACGACCCCTTCCCCAGCGACGACGTGCGTGACCTCGGCGTCCGCTACGAGGACCTGGACACCCTGCTCGGCGAGTGCGACGTGATCACGCTGCACTGCCCGCTGACGCCCGACACCTACCACATCATCGACGACGCGGCCCTACGCAAGACCAAGCCGGGCGTGATGATCGTCAACACCTCCCGGGGGGCGCTCATCGACACGCCGGCGGTGATCGAGGCGCTGAAGGACGGCCGCATCGGGCACCTGGCGCTGGACGTGTACGAGGAGGAGGGCGACCTGTTCTTCGAGGACCTCTCGGACACGGTCATCCGTGACGACGTGTTCTCGCGGCTGCTCACCTTCCCGAACGTGCTGATCACCGCCCACCAGGCCTTCTTCACCGAGGAGGCGCTGCGCAACATCGCGGAGACGACACTGGGCAACGCGACGGCGTTCGCCGAGGGCCGGCGCTCCGGCAACGAACTGCAGGCCGAGGCCGTGCGCGGCTGACCGAGGTCGTTCGCGCCACCGACCCGGAGGACACGATGAGCGACGAGTACACCGGCCACGTCGAGCCCGACGGCGACTGGCAGGACCGCACCGACGGGCACCTGTTCGTGCGCAAGCTCAGCGTGGAGGAGTTCGACAACAACTGCTACGTGGTGGCGTGCACCCGGACGCGTGAGGCACTGCTGGTCGACGTGGCGGCGCGCCCCCAGCGCCTGCTCGAGGCCCTGGAGGGCTTCTCCCCCGTCGCCGCCGTCCAGACCCACGGGCACTGGGACCACGTGCGGGCGTGGGAGGGCGTCCGCGACGCCGGCATCGAGGTGTGGGGTCACCCCGGCGACGCGCCGCTCTTCCCCCACGACGTGGACCGGGAACTGTCGGACGGCGAGCGCCTGGCCGTCGGCGACGTCGAGGTCGAGGTGCTCCACCTGCCCGGCCACACCGAGGGCTCGCTGCTCTACCTGGCCCACGGCGAGGAGCGCCCGCACCTGTTCAGCGGCGACACCCTGTTCCCCGGCGGGCCGGGCAACACCTTCGGCAACGTGGACAACCACCGCCGGGTCATGGACGGGCTGGAGACGCAGGTCTTCGCCCGCCTGCCGGACGCCACCTGGGTCTACCCCGGCCACGGCGACGACACCACGCTCGGCACGGAGCGTCCCCACCTGCAGGAGTGGCGCGAGCGAGGCTGGTGAGCCAGGGCGTCCCGGTCTCCCCGGTGCCCCTGGGGCGACGCCCCGGTCAGGCGGTGGCGTCGCCGCGGCGGGAGGCGTGGAGCCAGCCCGGGTCGAGGTCGAGGAGCAGGTCCTCGGCGGTCAGTTCGAAGATGATCGGGTCGTTGGCCACCAGGCTCCGGCGCGGCCGCCGTCGGCCGCCGCGTGCGTATCCGTGGCGTTCGTGCTGGCGCATGATCGGGTCTCCTCGTCGCCGGCGGGGTCACCGCCCGGCGTCGGTCCGGATGTGTGGATCGAGATGAGTTGCAGATCGAAACTCGCTGACCCGACTCTACGTGAGTGGGTTGCAAAACACAACCCATATCCTGACCTCGTGGTACGGTCGTCCCATGGCGAAGACGGACCTCACCCGGCACTGCACGGTCGCGCGCACCCTCGAGGTCATCGGCGATCGCTGGACGGTGCTCGTCCTGCGCGATGCGTTCTACGGCGTGCGCCGGTTCGAGGACTGGGTCGCCGATCTCGGCATCGCGCGCAACATCCTGACGGACCGGCTCGGCAAGCTCGTCGATCACGGCGTGCTGGAGAAGCAGCCCTACGCCGAGCGGCCGGTCCGCTACGAGTACCGGCTGACCGAGAAGGGCAAGGACCTGCTCCCGGTGGTGCTGTCGCTGGCCGCCTGGGGCAGCCGCTGGGAGACCGAGGACCGTCCCGAGGCGGCCCGCATCGTGCACACGAGCTGCGACCACGACGCCGATCCGACCGTGGTGTGCGGCCACTGCGGCGACCCGCTGCGCCGCCGCGAGATCCGTGTCGAGCCGAACCCGGTGCGGCGCACGACCCCGGCCGACGTGACGGCCCCCTGACCGCCGCGCCGACGGGGTCACGCGGCGCCGACCGGCTCGTCATGCCGCGCCGGCCGCGATCACACCGCGTCGCGCGCTTCCTCGACGTCGAGGTCGCCGCCCCGCAGGACGAGCAGCAGCACCACGCTGGCCAGCACGTGCACCAGCAGCAGCGACCGCGTCAGGCCGGCGCGCTGCGCGACCCAGGCGAACGCCCCGGCCAGCGGCAGCAGCCCCAGCAGTGACGTCACGCCGGCCAGCGTCCCGGCCCGGTCCGGCAGCGCGGCGAGGGCCCGGCCACGCAGGATCGGCCAGAGCGGTGCCAGCACCAGGTCGCGTGGGACGACCAGCGCCAGCTTGTTCCACGTCCCCGGGGTCAGCAGCCACACCGGGTACAACACCAGGCCGGCGAGGCCGCACGCGAGCACGATCGTGCGTCCGTCGTGACGTCGCAGCCACCGGTCGAGCAGCACCAGACCGACGAACGACGCCGCGGTCCCGGTGACCGCGTGGACCGCGACGAACGTCTGCGACGCACCGACGACGTCGACCAGCCAGACCGGTTCGAACAGCTCGGCGAGGTCGAGGACCTCGAACAGCACCAGCGCTGCCAGCCACGGCCGCGCCCGCCGGTCGCGCAGCACACGGACCACGTCCTGCAGGGCCTGGCGCACGCCCGGCGACGTGCCCGAACGTGGCGGCGGCGGCAGGACCGCGTCGTGCAGTGCCAGCGCGTACCAGAGGGCCGCCCCACCGGCGAGCACCAGCAGCAGCCGGTGGTCGACGCCGAACCGCCCGGCGAGCGCCACCGCGGCCGGCGCCAGCAGCGCGCCGACGGTGTCGATGGCGGTCGAGCGGCTGGCGATCCGCTCGACGTCGGCGGGGTGGCTCTCCACCAGCACGACGTCCGCGGTCGCCGTCAGGGGACCGGACGCCGCGCCCACGACGGCGAAGCCGGCCAGGAGCCAACCGAAGTTCGGCGCACCGGCCGCCAGGAGCAGGCCGGCGCCCCAGCCGGCCGCTCCCCACACCAGCAGCGGTCGCCGCCGCACGAGGTCGATCGCGCCACCAGTCAGCGGCTCGACCACGGCCGCGACCGAGTACAGGGCCTGGAAGCACCAGCCGAGCTGGACCACGCTCAGCCCGAGCCGGTGGCGCAGCGTCGGGCCCAGGACGATCAGCAGCCCGCTGCCGACCTCGTCGGCGAAGCGGGCGAACAGCAGCAGGACGGTCGAGCGCTCGTCGAGTTCGGCGCGCCGGCGCAGCGCACGCAGGCGCAACACCTCGAGGAACCACGGGATCATCGCTTCCTCCAGCGATCGAACGGATCGGTCGGTGGAAGCGATGGCGGCGGGGCACGCGGACGCGCGCACCGCGGAACGGGCTCAGATCAACGGGGCACGAGGCTGGCGGACACGACGGCTCCTTCGACGTCGGTGAGCATACGCGCGGTCGCCGGGACGGCGCGGAGAAAATCGGCCAGCCCGCACCGGATGCCGAGCGTCACGCGGTTGCGGCGAAGTCCTCGACGCGCCCGTCGGCGTGGCGGGCGAATCGGCGCAGGTCGGGGCCGTGGTTGGGGTCGTCCGCCGGCCAGGGCCAGCCGCCGAAGTAGGTCTCCTGGTAGTCGTGATAGGCCTTCTGGATCTCCGCCTTCGTGGTCATCACGAACGGGCCGTACTGCACGATCGGCTCGCCGATCGGGCGGCCCTGCAGGACCAGCACCTCGGCGCCGTCGCCGGTGTCGCGCAGGGTGATCGGCACGTCCGGGCGCACGACCGCCGCGTGGCCGCCCTCGACCTCGGCGTCGCCGATCCGTACCGACCCGCCGGCGAAGACGTAGACGGTGCGGATGGTCTGCTCGTGCGCGGCGGGGGCCAGTCGCCAGGCACCGTCGGGCGAGATCGCGGCGTGGTAGATGCCCACGTCGGTGTCGCGGCGCGACGCCCACGAGTGCGGCGGCGGTGCGGGCGCACGACGGCCCGGGACGAGCTCACCGGCGACCACGGTCACCTCGGTGGGCCGGCCGGCGTCGTCCAGGAAGGTGTGCCGCGGGATCTCGTGGCTCCACAGCATCGAGAAGTGCGGCGGCACCATCTTGTCGCTGGCCGGCAGGTTGATCCAGATCTGGAACAGCTCGGTCTCGTTGTGCCGGTCGCGGTTGAGCAGCGGGAACATCTCCGCGTGCACGATGCCGGAGCCGGCCGTCATCCACTGGACGTCGCCGCGGCCGAAGCGGGCGGCGGCACCGAGCGAGTCCGAGTGGTCCATGAACCCGCGGCGCATGAACGAGATGGTCTCGAAGCCCCGGTGCGGGTGCTGCGGGAACCCCGGCACCAGCGAGCCGTGGTACATCGACCAGCCGTCGCGGCCCGAGAAGTCCATGCCGAGGTTGCGCCCCACGAGCGGCGCACAGGGCCCGAGTTCGTCGTCGCCCTCGGGATAGTCGTCGTCGTGGTGGACGCAGAACAGGAACGGGTCCACCGTCTGCCAGACGCGGTCGAGCGCGACCGTCTGCAGGACCACGTCGTCGGGAAGGTTCACGGGGCGACTCCTCCGGGCCAGGACGCCAGCGTACGGTAGTTCGCTGTGCAATCAATCCCGGACCGGTGGACGCCGTACTGGGTCGGCGCGCGTACGAGCGATCCCTTCCAACACCCGGGCCGCTCGTCCGTCTTCCTCCGTGCCGACCGACGAGGCGAGCATGCTGGAACTGGAACCCGAAGCCGTACACGCCCGGCAGGAGCAGTTGCTGCGCGATCTGCAGGCGAGCAGGCTGCCGCGACGGCGGCGTGCCCGTGGGGCACCGACCTGGGCCGCGCGAGCCCGTGCCGCGCTCCGGCGCCGGACGTCGCCACGTGGCGCGATCACCCTGAGGAGGAACTGACCATGGACGCGACACCCACCGGGGTGATCAGCAACGTCGCCTTGCTGGACCTCACCAGCCTGCACGAACGCGAGGAGCTGGAAGCGATCGCCCGCATCGACGACGTGGCGGTGATCCTCGTGCGCGAGTCGCTCGCCGGCGCACTGGCCAGGATCCCCACGACCAACGTCGCGAGCATCGTGCCCATCGCGGACGGCGCCCGCACGCAGGTGCACACGGGCGGGGTGGTGATGAGCGGCGAGGCGCTGGCGGCTCCGGACAACGAGGACGCCGTGCTCGTCGTCACGGGCAGTCTGCTGCTGTCGAGCCCCGTACCGGCCGTCACCTACCGCGGCATCGTCGTGACCGGTGTGGTGCTCGCACCCTTCGGCAGCGAGACGGCACTGGGCAGCGGCCTGACCCGGGTGACCGGCGCGGTGCAGTACTTCCGCCACGTCGAGGGGCAGCGCTTCCGGACGCTCTCGGGACAGTCCCGCATCAGCGGCGCGTTCCTGGCGAATGCCGGTGGCGACCCCGGTGACGTCCTCTTCGTCGCCGGCCAGACGATCGTGACGGGTGAGGTCGACGCCGTCGGCTTCCAGCTGGTCGTCGCCGCGGGTCAGCTGCTGCTGCCACGTGCGAGCGAGGCGGTGCTCGCGCCGGTGCTGACCGCCGAGGGTCAGCTCGTCTGGTACGGCGGGAGCCGACCGCGCTTCTTCCTCGGCAACGAGTCGTTCGGACGCGACTTCTTCGAAGCCCTCGACGACGGCACCGCCCTGGTCCTCGTCGGCGACGTCGAGTTCGCCGACGACGTCACGCCGGAGGTCCTGCGGGGCAGGATCGAGGAGATCACGCTCGTCGGCCGACTGTCCGCGCCCGATGGGGCCGTCGGGGTCGTCCAGGCCCTCTGCAGGGAGAAGCACGGCACGATCGTCCCACGACGGAGTGCCGGTGCCCCCGGGTGACGAGGACGCCTTCCGCCAGGTCTTCGAGACCCATCGACACGCGCTCCACGGCTTCCTGCTCGGCCGCACGTCCGATCCGGAAATGGCGCGGGACCTGCTGCAGGAGACGTTCCTGCGCCTGTGGCACCGCTTCGACGAGGTCGGTGACCTGGAGGAGGATCGCCTGCGCGGATGGCTGATCACCGTCGCCCGCAACCTCGTCGTCGACGGCTACCGC